>CAYQPL010000091.1:12835-14101 GCA_964419395.1 uncultured Phenylobacterium sp.
GTCACCGACACCAGCGCCACCCAGGTCCAACCCGCGGCGCGGTGGAAGGCCGCGCCCTTGCGCGCCGCCATCAGCACCGCGCCGAGCACGAGCGCGGCGAGCGCCGTATAGAGGTGGATCTGGATGATCGGCGACAGGCCCGCCAGTCGGGCGAGGTCGGGGGCGTGCGGTCTCGCCGCCGCCGCCGTGCGCAGGATCGCCTCCCCGAATCCGCCCAGGGCCGCGGCGAGGATCAGACCCACCACGACCAGCGAGAGGGCGAACCCCTTGATGAAGCCGAGACGGTCGGCGGGGGGCGTTTGCGAGGTTGGCGACATCCGTTATCTCCCAGGGCTCGGTGCGGCCGGCGGGCCGCCTGTCTGTCGGGCCGAGGGATGGCGACGGGATGGACCAGCAGCCAGGGCGTATGCGCCAAGTGACGCGCGCCCTTCGTGAAGCGCCTCGGCGCGGCGCCGACGATGCGCGGCCCGCCAGGCGGCCCTGGCGGTTCGGCCCCTATGACGGCCTGTCCGGCTGGCTTCGCGGCTGGGCCATCGCCATGGCCGTCGGCCTGTTCCTGGCCTTGTCGGGCGCGTTCGGGACCATCGAGCTCGCGCTCTGGCGACGCCTGGCCTACTGGCGCGTCCTGATGACGGCGGGGACCTTCATCGGCGGCGCGATCGCCCGCCTGTTCTTCCCGCGCGACGATCCGCCCGGACCGGCGCGGCGGCTGTGGCTGAACGGCCTGCTGGCCAGCCTCGCCATGTCCGTCCCCTTCACCGGCGTGGTCTGGCTGGGCTCCCGGCTGATCCTTGGCGGCGACATGCCGCTCTCGCGCCTGCCCTGGCTCTTCCTGCCGGTCTTCATGGTCGCCCTGGTGATGACGGCGCTGAACACCCTGGTGGAGCGGCAGCGGACGGCGCTGGCCCTGGCCGCGGCCGCGCCGGCGCCGCCGAAGCCGGTGAAGTTCCTGGAGCGGCTGCCGCTTCGGCTGCGCGGGGCCGAGCTGTGGGCCGTCGAGGCCGAGGACCACTACCTGCGCCTGCACACCTCCAGGGGCCAGGACCTGATCCTCCTGCGGCTGGCCGACGCCGTGGCGGAGCTCGACGGGCTCGAAGGCGCCCAGGTGCACCGCTCCTGGTGGGTGGCGCGCGCGGCTCTGACCGCCGTCCGGCGCGGCGACGGGCGGGCCACCCTGACGCTTCCGGACGGCGCCCAGGTCCCGGTCAGCCGCACCTACGCCAAGGCCCTGCGCGAGGCCGGCTGGTACTGAAGACGCCCTACTTG
>CAYQPL010000092.1:0-13671 GCA_964419395.1 uncultured Phenylobacterium sp.
CGGCGGCGGCCGCAGGGTGCTGGTGGTGGACGACGAGGTCGCCGTGCGCGCGGTGACCGCCGGCTTCCTGCGCGACTGCGGCTACGAGGTGATCGAGACCGACGGCGCCGCCGCGGCCCTGGACCTGATCGAACAAGGCCAGGCGGTCGACTTGGCCCTGGTCGATTTCGCCATGCCGGGCCTCAACGGCGTGGAGTTCGCCCGACGCGCCCGCCCGCTGCGGCCGGACATGCCGATCATCCTGTTGACCGGCTATTTCGACGTCGAGGTGCCGCGCGACGTGACCCTCGTGCACAAGCCCTTCAGCAACGCCACCCTTCAGGCCGCCCTGGCCGACGCCTGGTCGGCCGCGACGGCGCGCCAGACCTGAAGGCGGCGCCGCCGGAGGAGCGGCGGCCCCCCGCGCCGGCCTTCATTTCCCCGCAACGGGCGCCGATATAGGGTGCAGCGCCTTCAACCCTGGCCCCGGACGTTCGATGAAGCAGTTCCTGACCACCATGGCCGGCGTCTTCGCCGGGCTGATCCTGTTCCTGGTGGGCGTCCCCTTCCTGCTGATCGTCATCGCCGCGGGCGCGACGCGGCCGGCGCCCCTGCCGGGCGCGGTGGTGCTGGAGCTCGACCTGCGTCAGGCGCTGAGCGACCAGGACGCGCAGAACCCCTTCTCCGCCTTCGGGCGCGGCGGCCTGGCGGTGATGTCCGTCGTCGAGAGCCTGCACCGGGCCGAGACCGACGGTCGGGTCAAGAGCCTGCTGATCCGGTTGCCCGAGGCGGGCATGGAGCCCGGGGCCGCCGACGAGATCCGCCAGGCGGTGAAGCGCTTCCGCGACGCCGGAAAGCCGGTGATCGCCCACAGCCAGGGGCTCTATCAGGCCGGCGTGGTGAGTTCGACCTACATGGTCGGCGCCGCCGCCGACGAGCTGTGGCTGCAGCCCGGCGCCTCCCTGCAGGTGACCGGCTTCGCGGTGGAAGACCTGTTCTTCAAGCGCCTGTTCGACAAGTACGGCGTGGAGCCGGAATACGAGCAGCGCCAGGAGTTCAAGAACGCGGTCAACGGCTACCTCCATGCCGACTACACCGAGGCCCACCGGACGGCCCAGCTGTCGTGGATGAACGCCGTTTATGAGAGCGGCCTCGCCCTGGCGGCCGCCGACCGGGGGTTGGCGCCGGCCGAACTGCGCCAGCGGCTGGAAGCCGGCCCCTATCCGGCCGACCAGGCCCAGGCTCTGAAGCTGGTCGATCGCCTCGGACAGGTGCACGCGGCCGAGCACGCCCTGCTGGACCGCGCCGGCGGCGACGCCGAACTTGTCGCGCTGGAAAGCTACATACGCTCCGGCGGACGCCGCGAGGGCTCGGGCCCGGTGGTGGCGGTGATCGAGGCCGAAGGGCCCATCGTCACCGGACGGGACGGCGCCGCCAACCCGCTGGCGCCGAGCGCCATGATCCACTCCGACGACATCGCCCAGGCCCTCTACGACGCCGCCGAGGACGACGACGTCCGCGCCATCGTCTTCCGCGTCAACTCGCCGGGCGGCTCGGACACCGCGTCCGAACAGATCCTGGCCGGCGTCCGCGCCGCCAAGGCCGCCGGCAAGCCGGTCGTCGTCTCCATGGGAACCTACGGCGCCTCCGGCGGCTACTGGATCGCCTCCGAAGCCTCGGCGATCGTGGCCCAGCCCACCACCCTGACCGGGTCCATCGGCGTCTATGGCGGCACGCTCGCCTTCGGGCCGGCCCTGGCCGAGTGCGGCGTCGACATGCGCCAGCTTGACGTCGGCGGCGACTTTGCGGGGATCTACGGCCTGTCGAGCGGCTTCACGCCGGCCCAGGAGGCGGCCTTCTCGTCGATGATCGACCGCACCTATCAGGAATTCCTCACCCGCGTCGCCCGTGGCCGCAACCTGCCGGCCGAGCGGGTCCAGGAGATCGCCCGCGGCCGGGTCTGGACCGGCGCCCAGGCCAAGTCGCTGGGTCTGGTGGACGAGCTCGGCGGCTTCTATCAGGCCGTCGACCGGGCCAAGGCGCTGGCCAAGATCAAGGGCGACGTCCGCCTGCGCCGGATGACGCCGCAGGCCTCGCCGCTGGAGGCGCTGGAGAACGTCCTGGGCGTGGGGGCGGTGTCGGTGAAGACCCTGGCCGCCGCGGCCTGGGTGCTGGGCGACCCGCGCGCTGAGGCCATCCTCGACAATGTCGCCACCGAGCGGCTGCGCGGCCAGGGGGCGGGCATGGTCCTGGCCCCCACGCCGCTGCGTTAGCGCCGGGCGAAGCCGGGTCCGACAAGGCCCGGTCTGGCGAAGGGCTGGCGCCGGCGGAGCGCAGCTGCGGCCCCGCCCTACCCGCGCACCGGCCAGAGCGCCGCCGCCCCGCCCCGACCATGACAGCCTCAATGGCGAGCCGCCGCGGAACGGCGGCGGCTGACACAGACCGACGGCTGGACCTCTGACGCCCCTGCCTCCCCTTCCAGGCAAAGAAAAGGGGCGGCGGACCGAAGTCCGCCGCCCCAGATCTTGCTCTCCAGCGGGTCTTAGAACCGCAGGTTCAGGCCGACCGCATAGATGCGGCCGAGCGTGTCGTAGGCGCTGGGCAGGGTGTTACCCGAGTTCGCCGACGTCGTCGCAGCCTCGTTGCCGAGGACCGGCGGATCCTTGTCGAACACGTTCTGGACCGAGAAGGTCACCTTGGCCGTGTCGTTGAAGGCGTAGCTCGCCGCCAGGTCGACGTAGTTGTAGGCCTCGATCTCCTGGAAATCCGCGAAGGTGTTCGGCTTCTGGACTTCCTCGATCTCAACCTCGCCGAGGTAGCGCCACAGGTAGGACAGCTGCAGGTCGCCCATGGTCCAGGTCGTCCGTTGGACGAAGCGGAACTCGTGGGTCGGGTTGCCGCAGCTCGTGCCGTAGTAGCCCAGGCAGTCGATCTCCGGGACGCTCTGGCTCGAGCGGGACTCGTTGGTCAGGTAGTAGTTACCCGTCCAAGAGAAGGCCAGGCTGCCCCAACGCTCGTTCAGGCCGACGGTGTCGAGGTCCAGGCCGAAGTTGACCGAGGCCTCGATGCCTTCCGCGCGGATGTAGTCGAGGTTGGTGGTGAAGCGCTGGACGCCCGAACCCGGCGAAGCGATGTCGCCGTTCACGCGCACGATGCGGTTGCAGAACTCCTGGATGCCAGAGACGTAGCAGCCGTCCAGGGTCTCCTGGGCCGAGAATGCCTCGATGTAGTCCTTCACCTCGATGTCGTAGTAGTCGACCGACAGCACCGGACGACGCAGGGCCGTCAGGAAGGTCGGCTCCCACACGATGCCGACGGTGGTCGTGTTACCGACTTCCGCGTCCGGCAGGTTGGCCAGATCGGTGCCTTCGAAGGTGCTGATCTGGCCCGAGACGATGTCCTGCACCGTGCCGACCTGAGCGGCGGTCTGGCCCGTCGAGATACAACGCTGACGCAGTTCAGCGGAGATCGGGTTCGGGTTGCCGACCGAGCAGTAGTCGTAGTCGGCGTTCCGCAGGGCGGTGATCACCGGAGCAGCCAGTTCGCCGACGTTCGGGGCGCGGGCGGCGCGCTGACGCATGACGCGCAGGCGAAGCCCGTCGATCGGCTCGTAGTTGACGCCGACCTTCCAGGTGCTGTTCGCGCCGGTCGGGTTGTAGTCCGAATAGCGGTAGCCCAGTTCCAGGCCCAGAGCGCGGGCGAAGGGCTGGTCCATCGCGATCGGAACGATCATTTCGCCGAAGATTTCGTGGGCGTCGATGCCGCCCGAGATCGGCTGCTGGGTGCCGCCGGCGCCGCCGAGGCAGCTGACCGGGGCGAGCTTCCAGCACTCGTCCGGGGTGAAGTCGCCGTTCTCTTCGCGGTACTCGACGCCGAGCGAGGCGACCACCGGGCTGTTGGCCCAGGGGCTTTGCAGGCCGGCGAGCTCACCGTTGACCGAGGCGTTGAAGACGGTCTGCTCGTACTTTTCCGAGATGATCGCCGTGGCGCTGGAATAGGCCGCGGCTTCCGGCGTGATCGTGCCGAAGGCGCCGAAGACGTTGATCGGCACGCACGAGGCCGTGTCGACGCGGCACTGGGTCGGCGAGACGGCGTTGAGCGCGTTGCCGAAGTTGGTCGTGTTGGTGTAGCCGCGCGAGATGTTCGTACGGTCGACCTGACCCTTCTGCAGGTAGATGTCCCAGTTCCAGTTGTCCATCAGCGTGCCGCGCAGGCCGAGGGTGAACTGGAAGGTGTTGTTGTCGTACTCGGTCGAGCGGGCGCCGAGCTCCACGGTCCGGCGACGGATCACCAGGCTGAGGGCGGCGGCGGCGGCGACGACGCCGTTGTTGTTCAGGTCCCGCCAGCTGGTGGCCGGCAGCGTGCCGCCGGTCCGCGCCGCATTCGCCGCATTGATCAGGGTCGATTGCGCCTGAGCGGTCTGGAAAGGGTTGGACAGCGGAACGAAGAAGGAGTTGCCGAAGATGCCCGACGGCGCGACCTGCTGGGTCACGTTGGTCGAGGAGTAGAGGATGCGACCGTAGGCCTCGACGTTGTCGGCGATCTCGTAGTGGCCGATCGCCGTGGCGCCGTAACGCTCCAGCGGGGTCTGGTAGTAGTTGTACGGGTTGAAGTTGAACACCGAGCAGTTCGGGCCCAGCGAACCGTCCTCGCGGAACTGGAACGCAGCCGTGCCGACGCCGGTGATCTGGGTGCGGGTCGGGATGGTGGTGGTCGAACCACCGGCGGCGACCGCGTTCGGACCGCCGCAGCCGGCCGGGGACGGGACGGGCTGCTGGCCGTTCAGGAATTCCTGATAGTTGGCGCCCGTGGCCGTCACGATGCCGAGGTTGCCGAGCGGACGGGCGCCGAGCTGGACGCCTTCACGCTTGGAGTAGTTCATGCTCATCGCGACATTGCCGCGGCCGTCGGCCACGTTCGAGCCGAAGGTGAGCGAGGTGGTGATGACTTCCCCGTCGCCTTCGCCGGTCACCGAATACTTGGTGTCCAGTTCGACGCCTTCGAAGTCCTTCTTCAGGATGAAGTTCACGGCGCCCGAGATGGCGTCCGAACCGTACACCGCCGAGGCGCCGCCGGTGATGACGTCGATCCGCTCGAGGAAGGCGGTCGGGATGATCGAGACGTCGACGCGGCCGTCGGTGTTGTAGGGGATGACCCGCTGGCCGTCGATCAGGATCAGGTTCCGCTGCGGGCCCAGGCCGCGCAGGTTGATGGTCGACACACCGGCGGTGCCGTTGTTCACGGCGTCACCGTCCGAAGGGACGGAGATCGGCAGGAAGCGGATGATCTTTTCCACTTCGGGCTGCTGCTGCAGCGCGATTTCGTCGGTGCCGACGGTCATGATCGGGCTGGCCGATTCAAGGCCCGGCACCTGGACGCGCGATCCGGTGACGACGAGCTCTTCGATCTCGGCGACCTGCTGGGCCGTGGCCGACGTCGCGGTCAGGGCGGCGAACGCCACACCGCAGATCATCGAGGACGCCAGCAGGCGCTCTCGCTTGGATTGAATTTTCAAGGTCAAGATCCTCCAGCGGCTCACCGGGCGCCCGACGGACGCCAGCGAAGGCCGCTCCCCACAAAAAGTTCATCCCCGCAGGTCGCGAGCGACCCCGGTTACCTGGGAGTTACGGAGGTTACGGAAGGGGGGTCAACGGGCATTAACAACCCGCAATGTTTTCGACAGGCACGTGTCACATTCTGGACACAGACCCGCCGCCAGACGGCCAGGTCGCGACCAATTCATGCCCTAACGGGCGGCCTTCTCCCCCTCCACGCATAGATATCGCGTCCGATGGTGGTCGATTATGTTGTCAACCCAACCCGTCACCTTGGGACTGACAAGCGCCTTGTTGACGTAAAAATAGACAGGCGCGATGGGCGCGTCGTGCAGCACGATCCGCTCGGCCTCGGCGAGGTAGCCGGCGCGAATCTGCGGGTCCGGCTCGTTGTCGGCCCTGCGCAGCAGTTCGTCATAGGCTGGGTTCTTGTAGTCCCCGTAGTTCTGCGAGCCGGTGCTGGACTGGTTCAGGTACAGGAAGCTCATGGCGTCGTTGTAGTCGGCGACCCAGGCCGCGTCGGCGACCTCGAAGTCCCGCGAGCGGTAGGCCGCATAGGCGATCTGGGTCTCGTTCTGCGCCAGCGCCAGGTCGACGCCGATGTCCTTCCAGTCAGCCTGGACCACCGGCATGAACAGCATCGGATCGGGCGAGTTGCGGTGCTTGATCTCCAGCCGCAGCGGATTGTCCGGTCCGTAGCCCGCCGCCGCCAGCAGACGTCGCGCCTCGTCCTTCCGCCGCTCCAGCGGCCAGTCGGCCCAGGCCGGCGGCTGCGGCGAATCGTAGTTGGCCACGCCCGGCGGCACGAAGGTGTAGGCCGGCTGCTGCCCGCCGCGCAGCAGCTTCTCGGTGATGAACTTCCGGTCGATGGTCATGGTCAGGGCCTGGCGGACGCGGGCGTCCTGCAGGGCCGGGACGTTCGAATTGAACGCCAGATAGGTCACGCCGAGATAGGTGTGGGTGTGGACGTAGTCCGGGATCTCTTCCCGCAGGAAGCCGATCCGGTTCGACTGGATGTCAAAATTGATGTCGAGCTCGCCCCGGCGCACCCGGCGCTCGGCGCTGGCCGCGTCGGTGGTCGGATAGTAGTAGGCCTGATCCACGCAGACGCTGTCGGCGTCGTAGAAGCGCGGGTTCTTGACCAGCCGGATATAGTCGCCCAGCCGCCACTCCTTGATCAGATAGGGGCCGTTGGAGACGATGTTCTCCGGCCGCACCCAGGCCTCGCCCAGCTTTTCGACCAGATGCTTGGGCACCGGGAACATGGTCTGGTGCTTGGCCACCTCCGGCAGGTAGGCGGCGGGGTGGACGAGGCGGATCTCCAGCGTCCGGTCGTCGATGGCGCGGACGCCGAGCGAGTCGGGTTCGGCCTTGCCCTCGTTCACCGCCTGCGCGCCTTCGATGAAATAGAGCAGCGAGGAATATTCCGACGCCGTCTCCGGCAGCAGGATCCGGCGCAGGGAGAAGACGAAGTCGTCGGCGGTCACCGGCACGCCGTCGGACCAGGCGGCCTCGCGCAGGTGGAAGGTCCAGGTGCGGCCGTCCTGGCTCACCTCCCAGTGGGTCGCCATGCCGGGGATCGTCTTGCCCGCCGGATCGTCCTGGGTCAGGCCCATGAAGGCGTCCGACAGGATGCGGCTTTCCCAGGTGCCGGTCGCCTTGTGCGGATCGAGAGTGGCGGCCTCGGAGACATTGCCCATCAGCAGGCAGACCTCGCCCTCGGGGCAGTCGGGGCGCGCCGGCGCCTGGGGCGCGCAGGCCGAGGCGGAGAGGACGCCGGCGGCGACGAGGGCGGACAGAACGGCGGCGGCGGGCGAGAAGAGATTGCGCCGCGCGCGGCGGGCCTCTTCTATGCGCGAAGTGAACATCATGGGGGAACCGATGACAGGTTTTTGGCCAGGAGCAAGGTTCGGGCTGGCGGCCGCGACGGCGGGGCTGGCCCTGGCGACGGCGGCCAGCGCCCAGGAAACGCCGGCGCGCGCGGCCGTCCTGCAGAACCTGCTCGACTGCCGCTCCGTCAGCGACGCCGGCGCGCGTCTGGCCTGCTACGACGCCGCCGCCGGCGTGCTGGACCAGGCCGAGGCCAAGGGCGATGTGGTCGTCGTCGACCGCGAACAGGCGCGCGCCGTGCGCCAGCAGGCCTTCGGCTTCTCCCTCCCCTCCATCGCCATCTTCGAGCGCGGAGCCGCGCCGGAGGAGATCGACAACGTCACCGGGGTCGCCAAGAGCGCCTACCAGACCTCCCAGGGCAAGTGGGTGGTGGAGCTGGAGGACGGCGCCGTCTGGCAGCAGATCGACACCGAACGCATCGGCCGCCGCCCGCGGGCCGGCTCCAAGATCGAGATCCGCAAGGCCTCGCTCGGCAGCTACTTCATGAATGTGGACGAGCAGCGGGCGGTGCGCGCCCGCCGCGTCCAGTAGGCCGCGCCCGGCGGCGCTATCGGTCCTTGGGGTCGATGGCGTCGCGCAGGCCGTCGCCGATGAAGTTGAAGCTCATCAGCGTGACCACCATGGTCACGGACGGAAAGACCAGCAGCCACCAGGCCAGCTCCATGTCCTGCGCGCCATTGGCGATCAGGGTGCCCAGGGAGGCCATGGGCGGCTGAACGCCCAGACCCAGGAAGGACAGGAAGCTCTCGGCCAGGATGACGGCCGGGATGGTCAGCGTCACATAGACGACCACGGGGCCGAGCAGGTTCGGGATGATGTGGCGGGCGATGATGCCGCCGCCGCCGAGGCCGGCGGCGCGGGCCGCCTCCACGAACTCCTTGTGCTTCAAAGAGAGCGTCTGGCCGCGCACGATCCGCGACATGGTCAGCCACTCGACCGCGCCGATGGCCACGAAGATCAGGATGATGTTCGACCCGAAGGTCACCATCAGCAGGATGACGAAGAAGATGAAGGGCAGCGAGTAGAGCACGTCGACGACGCGCATCATGATCTCGTCCACACGCCCGCCGACATAGCCCGCCACCGCGCCCCAGGCGACGCCGATGATCAGCGACACGCTGGTGGCCACAAGGCCGATGGCGAGCGAGACCCGCAGCCCCATCAGCAGCCGCGCCAGCAGGTCGCGGCCCAGGGAGTCGGCGCCCAGCAGATGGCCGGCGGTGAGCGGCGGCGCCCAGACGTCGGCCTTGTTGATCTCGTCGTAGCGGAACGGCGTCAGGTGCGGTCCGACGATGGCGGCCACGACCAGCACGGCCAGCACGATCATCCCGCCGACGGCGGCGCGGTTGCGGAACAGGCGCCGACGGGCGTCGTCCCACAGGCTGCGGCCGCGGGCGGCCTTTTCCATGGTCTCGGCCCCGGCGCGCGAGCCGGGCGTCAGGATGGCGCCGGTCATGCGAGCCTCACGCGGGGATCGAGGACCGCATGCAGCAGGTCGGCGATCAGGTTCAGGAGGAGGATGAGGCCGGCATAGAAGATCACCATCCCCATGACGACGGTGTAGTCCCGCTGCAGGGCGCTGATGACGAAGAACTTGCCCAGGCCCGGCAGGTTGAAGATCTTCTCCACCACCAGGGAGCCGGTGATCAGGCCCGCCGCGGCCGGGCCGAGATAGCTGACCAGCGGCAGGATGGCGGCCTGCAGGGCGTGGCGGCGGACGATGCGGGTCTCCGGCAGGCCCTTGGCGCGGGCGGTGCGGATATAGTTGGAGCGCAGGACCTCGATCATGCCGGCCCGCGTCAGGCGCGAGATGATCGCCACCTGCGGCAGGGTCAGCACGACGATCGGCAGGACGAGGTTGGGCAGGGCCCCACCGTTCCAGCCCGCGCTGGGCAGCCAGCCGAGCTTGGAGGCGATGACCAGCACCAGGACCGGCGCGGTCACGAAGGTGGGTATGCAGACCCCCAGTATGGCGATGGTCATCACCACATAGTCGGTGGTCTGGTTCTGCCGCAGGGCGGCGAGCACGCCCAGGCTGACGCCGATGATCGAGGCCAGCACGATGGCCGACAGGCCGAGGGTCAGGCTGACGCGATAGTTCTCCTGCAGGATCTGGAGAACCGACTTGTCCTTGTATTTCAGCGAGGGGCCGAGATCGCCCTGCAGGACGCCGCCGATATAGTTGACGTACTGCTCGTGCAGCGGCCGGTCCATGCCGTACTTGGCCATGACGTTGGCCTCGATCTCCGGCGACAGCTTGCGGTCGCCGTCGAAGGGGCTGCCGGGCGCGGCCCGCATCATGAAGAAGGCGACCGTCACGACCAGGAACAGGGTCGGGAGCGCGATGAGCAGGCGTCGGCCTATGAAACGCAACATGTGGGTGGATGGTCTTCCGCTTCCGCCGCGGGCCTCTGGCCGGGCGTTGCGAAACTTCCATCGCGCCCCGATGATGTCAAACGAAGCCGAATGCGCCGCCGAGCCCCAGGGAGCCCATGACCGATTTCCGCCGCGTGACCGACCAGTTCTCCGTCAGCCCCCAGATCGCCCCGGCCGATGTCGCCGCAGCCGCCGACCAGGGATTCGTCCTCATCCTCAACAATCGTCCCGACGGCGAGGACCCGGCCCAGCCGGCGGGCGCGGAGATCGAGGCCGCGGCGAAGGCGGCGGGCCTCGCCTATGTCGCCATCCCGGTGCGGGGCGGTCCCACGGCCGAGCAGGTCGCCGCCGTCCGCGAGGCGGTGGAGGGCGCCGGCGGGCCGGTGCTGGCCTATTGCCGCTCGGGCACCCGCTCCATCGTCACCTGGTCGCTCGGCCAGGCGCAGGCCGGCGCGCGCAGCCGCCAGGAGCTGGTCGATCTGGGCGCCCAGGCGGGCTATGATCTGTCGGGCGTCCTGGCCTAGCGCGCGTCCATGAGCGAGACGCGGGCGGCCATGGCCGCCGGCTCGGCCTCGCAGCTGGCCAGGGCGAGCACGAGCTGTGCGGCGATGAGACAGAGGACGGCGAAGGCCGCGCGCTGGAGCCGTTTTGAGACAAAGATGGCCGTGTCCGCAATCATGATCGACATCCTTTCCGCCGTCTTGACCACGTCAGCGCAATTCGGGCGCCGGGATCGCGGCGCCCGTGGAGTTATCCCCCGATGATCCCCTATGTCCGCGAGATCGATGTCGAGTACGGCCGCTGCGACCAGGTCTCGCCCCTGATCCGGCGCGTGATCGCCAAGAACCCCGGCCCGTTCACCTATACCGGCACCGGCACCTACATCGTCGGCCGTGGCGAGGTGGCGGTGATCGATCCCGGTCCCGCCCAGCCCGAGCACCTGGAAGCGATCCTGGCGGCCCTGCAGCCGGGCGAGCGGGTGAGCCATATCCTGGTCACCCACCACCACAGCGACCACTCGCCCCTGGCCGGCCCCTTAAAGGAACGCACCGGGGCTGCGATCCATGGCTGCGCCATCGGCATGCGGGCCGAGGAGTCGACGATCCGCACCGAGGCCGGCGCCGACTTCGGCTTCGCGCCCGACGAGAGCCTGTGCGGCGGCGGCCAGATCCTGAAAGGCCCCGACTGGACCCTGGAGGCGGTGGCCACGCCGGGCCATACCTCCAACCACATCTGCTTCGCCCTCAAAGAGGAGAACGCCTTCTTCTCCGGCGATCACATCATGGGCTGGTCGACGACGGTCATCACCCCGCCCGACGGCGACATGACCGACTACATGGAGAGCCTGGAGAAGGTGAAGGCCGGCGGCTACGACGTGCTTTGGCCCACCCACGGACCGCCCGTGCGCGACGTGACCGCCTTTATCGACGCCTATATCGCCCATCGCCGCGCCCGCGAGGCGCAGGTGCTGAAGGCCGTCGCCGACGGCTATTCGAAGATCGTGGAGATGGTGCCGGTGCTCTATGCCGACGTGGATCCGCGGCTGCACCCGGCCGCAGCCCGCTCGGTCCTGGGCCACATGATCGACCTGACCCGCCGCGGCCTGGTGCGGACCGACGGCGAGCCGGGGATCGACAGCGCCTACCGCCCGGCGGCCTAGACTCCGAGCCCGCCGGTGGCGGCCAGCACCGCCAGGGTGACGACGCTGATCAGGATGGCGGCGAAGGCCGGCGCCCAGTAGCGGCGGACGCCGGCGATCGCCGCCACCACGATGGCGAGCACGCCGGTCAGCGCGCTGGCCATGGCGATCTGCGGAACCCAGGCCAGCGCCGACTGCGCCACCTGACCGTCCACCAGTCCGTAGCTCCAGCCATACGTGCCGAGCGCGTACAGCGCGCCTGGCGCCACCGCCAGGGCGATGGCCAGCGCCATGTAGAGTCCGGCCAGGGGCGAGCCCTTCTTCTTCGATCGCTCGCGCACCGGACCGCCCGGAATGAAGAGCGGCGAGTCGGCGAGCGCGTCAGTGCGCGCATCCGTGCGAGGCGCAGCGTCCGGCTCGGGCTCATAGGCCGGCCACTCGGCCGGCTCGGCCTTCAGCTCATCGGGAAAAGGGCCGAGGGCGTCCGCCGAGGCCTCCTGTTCCGAAGCCGCGGCCTCGTCGCTTGAGGCGACGGGCGCCTCCGCCCGCTCTCCGGCCAGTTCGCCGCTGCCCGGGGCCGGCGTCCAGACCGAAGCGGTCGGCGCGGGTTCGGGTTCGACGGCCGGCTCCGGCTCTGGCGCGTAAAGCTTGGGCGAGGCGGCGACCAGGGGCGCGGCGGGCGCCGGCTCGGCGGTGGGCAGGCGATAGTCGGCCATGCGCTCGCGGATCAGCTTCTTGTCGATCTTGCCCGTGGCGCCCAGCGGGATGTCGTCCACGAAGACCACGTCGTCGGGCATCCACCACTTGGCGATCTTGCCTTCGAGGAACTGGAGGAACTCCTCCTTGGTCGCCGTCTGGCCGTCGCGCAGCTTGACCAGCAGCAGGGGGCGTTCGTCCCACTTGGGGTGTTCGACCCCGATGACGGCGGCGAGCGCCGCCTTCGGATGACCGGCGGCCAGGTTCTCGATCTCGATGGAGCTGATCCACTCGCCGCCGGACTTGATCACGTCCTTGGCCCGGTCGGTGATCTGCATGAAGCCATGCTCGTCGATCGTGGCCACGTCCCCGGTGTCGAAGAAGCCCTCCGGGTCGAGGATGTCGCCGCCCTCCCCCTTGAAGTACTCGCCGACCACGAAGGGCCCCCTCACCTTCAGACGCCCGAAAGTCTCGCCGTCGTGGGGCAGGCGCTTCTCGGCGTCGTCCACCAGCTTCATCTCGATGCCGAGCGGCGGACGGCCCTGTTTGAGCTTGAAGCGCAGCTGCGCCTCGTCGTCCATCTGAGCGATCTTGTGGTTCGGCGTCGCCTGGGTGCCCAGCGGCGAGGTCTCGGTCATGCCCCAGGCGTGGGTGACGTCGACGCCGTACTCGTCGCGGAAGCCGCGGACGATGGATTCCGGCACGGCCGAACCGCCGATCACCACACGCTTCAGCGCCGTCAGCTTGCCGTCCGTCTCGCGCAGGTGCTGCAGCAGCATCTGCCAGACCGTGGGCACGGCGGCCGAGAAGTTGACCTGCTCGCTCTCCAGCAGTTCGTGCACCGAGGCGCCGTCCAGCTTCGGCCCCGGCATGACCAGCTTGGCGCCGACCGCCGGCGCGGAAAAGGCGATGCCCCAGGCGTTGGCGTGGAACATGGGCACCACGGGCAGGATGGTGTCCGCCGCCCCGATGCCCAGGACGTCGGCGCCCATGGTGGTGAGCGTGTGCAGGAAGTTGGAGCGGTGCGAATAGAGCACGCCCTTGGGATTGCCCGTCGTGCCGGAGGTGTAGCAGAGGCCGGCGGCGGTGTTCTCGTCGAAGCCGCCCCATTCGCAGTCGGACGAGGCCTCGGCCACCAGGGTCTCGAAGCACAGGGCGCCGTCCAGCGGACAGTCGGCCATGTGCGCCTCGTCGGTCATCACCACGTAGTGCTCGACGGTGGGCAGCTTGTCCTTCAGCGCCGCGAGGATCGGCAGGAAGGTCAGGTCGGTGAAGATGACCCGGTCTTCGGCGTGGTTGATGATGTAGGCCAGCTGTTCGGGGAACAGCCGGGGATTGAGGGTGTGGCAGACCATGCCCACGCCCATGATCCCGTACCAGGCTTCCAGATGGCGCGCGGTGTTCCAGGCCAGGGTGGCGATGCGGTCGCCGGGCTTCATGCCCAGCTTCAGCAGCGCGTTGGACAGCCGCTTGGCGCGGTCGTGGACCTGCGCATAGGTGGTCCGGGCGATCGGGCCCTCGACCGTGCGCGTGACG
>CAYQPL010000092.1:13681-14019 GCA_964419395.1 uncultured Phenylobacterium sp.
GCGCCGTGCCAGTGCCTGGCGTGGTCGAGGATCTTGTCGACCGTCAGCGGCCAGTCCTGCATCAAGCCCAGCATCCGAGCGTCTCCCAAGGTTATCGGTGTTTGGTTGAGCGCTAGGCTAGTTTTGCGACCGCGGTTAGGCAACGGCGGTCGCCCGTGGCTTGTGAGGATGGGGCGGTTCGCCGCCGGCGCGGGCGCCCGCCGCGGGCCCGGCGGCGGGCTCGGGGGCGAATTTGCCTCAAACGGCGTGACAAGGCTGCCGACCTGGGGTATTTCGACCCCATCATGACCCCGCCCGCCGCCGCCTCATCGTATGTAGTGCCGCCGCCGCCGCCGCCG
>CAYQPL010000093.1:0-4812 GCA_964419395.1 uncultured Phenylobacterium sp.
TCGCCTACATGCCGCTGGCCTACCTGCGGGAGCGGCGGCGGGCCGAGGGGACGGCGGAGACGGCGGCGCGCGACTGGGGCGCCTTCGGCCGGCACCTGCTCCTCACCGCGGGCGGCATCGTCCTGACCGTCTTCGGCGCGCGCCTGCTGGTCGAGGGGGCGGTGTCCCTCGCCGAGGGGCTGGGGGTGTCGGAGACCGTCATCGGCCTGACGGTCGTGGCCGTCGGGACCAGCCTGCCCGAACTGGTCGCCTGCGTGGTGGCCGCGCTCCGCCGCCACTCCGACGTCGCGGTCGGCAACGTCATCGGCTCGAACGTCTACAACGCCCTGGGCATACTGGGCGTGACCGCCATGGTCAGCCCGATCCGCATCCCGCCGGAGGTGATCCGCCTCGACATCTGGGTGCTGCTCGCCGCCACCGCGCTGCTGGCGGTGTTCCTGCGCACCGGCGGCGGGCTGAAGCGCCTCGAGGGTGCGGCCTTCCTGCTGGCCTACGCCGCCTATGTGGGCTTCCTGGCCACGGGCGGGATCTAGGCCGGGTTGGCGGCGGCGTCCTTCAGGCCCTTGCGCGCCAGCGCGTCGGCGCGTTCGTTGAGCTCGTGGCCCGCATGGCCCTTGACCCAGCGCCAGTCCACCTCGTGCCGCTGGCGCGCCGCGTCCAGCCGCGGCCAGAGGGCGGCGGTCTTCACCGGCTCCTTGGAGGCGGTCTTCCAGCCGCGGGCCTTCCAGCCGCGCAGCCACTCGGTGATGCCCTTCATCACGTACTGGCTGTCGGTGTGCAGCTCGACCTTGCAGGGACGGTTGAGCGTCTCCAGGGCCTGGATCGCCGCCATCATCTCCATGCGGTTGTTGGTGGTCGCTGGCTCGCCGCCGGAGATCTCCTTCTCGCGGTCGCCATAGATCAGGATGGCGCCCCAGCCGCCGGGGCCCGGATTTCCGCTGCAGGCGCCGTCGGTATAGATCACGACCTTGGGCGTCACGAGGCGGCCCCGAAGAGGACGAGGTCCGGCGCGCTGCGGTGGACCGCCAGCTTGCGCTCGTATTCCAGCGGATCCTTCGGCTTGACCAGGGCCCCGGCCGGCGTCGCGCCCCAGTCGTTGAGCCGCGTCAGGAAGAAGCGCATGGCCGCGCCGTGGGCCAGGACCGGCAGGGCGTCGCGCTCGGCGGCGCTCAAGGGGCGGACCGCCTCGTAGCCGGCCACCAGGGCGCGGGCGCTGGTGATGTTGAAGCTGCCGTCGGCCTCGAAGCACCAGGCGTTGAGCGCCACGGCGATGTCGTAGGCCAGCGCATCCACGCAGGCGAAGTAGAAGTCGATGGTCGCCGCAAACGTCTCGCCCTGGAAGAAGACGTTGTCGGGGAAGTAGTCGGCATGGATGACCCCCGTCGGCAGGCCCTTGGGCCAGCGGGCGGCGAGCTCGGTGAGGTCCGCGGCGATCGTCGCCGCCAGGCCGGGCTTCAGGTCCTCTGCGGCGGCCTTCAGCCCCTGGAACATCGGCCCCCAGGCGTTCTGGCCGAGGTCGTTCTCCCGGCTCATCGGGAAGCCCTGGGCCGCCAGATGCAGCCGCGCGAGCCCCTCGCCGGCCTCGCGGCAGTGGCGGGCGTTGGGACGGCGCACCGACAGCCCCGGCATGAAGCCGACGATGGCCGCGGGCTTGCCGCGCACGCTCTGGATCAGTTCGCCGTCGCGGCCCGCCATGGGCGTGGCGCAAGGGTAGTCGTGATCGGCCAGCCAGCGCATCAGGCCCAGGAAGAAGGGCAGGTCGGCGGCGTTCACCCGCTTCTCATAGACCGTCAGGATGAAGCGCCCGCCCTCGGTCTCCAGCAGGAAGTTGGAGTTCTCCACCCCCTCGGCGATGCCCTTGAAGGCGAGCGGCGCGCCGAGGTCGTAGCGGGCGAGCAGGGCTTCCAGCTCTTCGTCGGAGATGTCGGTATAGACGGCCATGCGCAGCGCATGGGGGAGGGCGCAGGCGCGGTCAAGCGGCGGGGCTGCTTCGTCCCCGGATTTGCCGCCCGGCGCCGGCCTCAGACGGTCTCGGCGAGCGCCCTAGGCAGCTTGAAGCTCACCGTCTCGCGGGCCGCCTCGGCGACCTCGACGGTGACCTCGAACCGCTCGGCCATCCGGTCGATCACCCCCTGCACCAGGTCCTCGGGCGCGGAGGCTCCGGCGGTGACGCCGACCACCTGGGCGGTCTCGAGCCAGGCCAGGTCGAGCGCGCCCGCATCGTCGATCAGGTGGGCGGGGCAGCCGGCGCGGCGGCCGACCTCGGCCAGGCGCACGGAATTGGAGGAGTTGGCCGAGCCGATGACCAGCAGCAGGTCGGCCTTCTCGGCCACCCATTTCACCGCCTCCTGGCGGTTGGTGGTGGCGTAGCAGATGTCTTCCTTGTGCGGCGCGGCCATGTCGGGGAAGCGGGCGCGCAGCGCCGCGACGATGTCGGCCGTGTCGTCCACCGACAGGGTGGTCTGGGTGGCGAAGGCGACGCGGGACGGATCCCTCGGCTGGTAGGCGCCGGCGTCCTCCACCGTCTCGATCAGGGTCACCGCGCCGTCGGGCAGCTGGCCCATGGTGCCCACCACCTCCGGATGACCGGCATGGCCGATCAGCACGATCTCCTTGCCCGCGTCAAAGTGGCGCTGGGCCTCGACGTGGACCTTGGAGACCAGCGGGCAGGTGGCGTCGAGATAGATCATCTCCCGCCGGCTCGCCTCGGCCGGCACCGACTTGGGGACCCCGTGGGCGGAGAAGACCACCGGCCGGTCGTCGGGGCACTCGTCCAGTTCCTCGACGAAGACGGCGCCCAGGCCGCGCAGGCGTTCCACCACATGGCGGTTGTGGACGATCTCGTGCCGCACATAGACCGGCGCGCCGTATTTCTCGATGGCCCGCTCGACGATCTGGATCGCCCGGTCCACGCCGGCGCAGAAGCCGCGCGGCGCGGCGAGCAGGACTTTCAGCGGACGGCGCGCGGGGCTCTCGGTCATGGGCCGGAAGGTAGGCGCTCCGGCCGGCCGCCGCCAGCCGCGTTGCGGCCTCAATCGAGAACCATTAGTAGAGGCCCTCCATGCGCAGCTTCCCCGCCGGGGCGCCGCGCCGCCAGACCTGGACGTTTGATGCGCCGCATACTCCTTCTCGCCCTCGCCGCGGGCGTGACCGCCACCACCTTCGCTCCGGCGCAGGGCTGGGCGCAGTCGCGAGGCCAGAACCAGGACGACCGCGCCGAACAGGCCGCCGATCGCCGCCGCCGCCAGAGCGAGTGGGGCGACCGCCAGGCGCCGCTGCCGCAACTGCGCAACGCCGGCCCGTGCCCGTTCGTGAAGGTGCTCTACGACGCCGGCCGCTATGTGGAATTCCAGGGCGGGCGCGAGGCCTCGGCCGCCGTCGGCTACACCGGCGAGATCCAGGGCATCTCGGCCGGCTGCGCCTATGAGGACGACGATCCGATCAAGGTGCAGATGGAGGTCCTGTTCGAACTGGGCCGCGGACCGACCGCGCAAAGCTCGCAGAAGACCTACCGCTACTGGGTGGCGGTGACGAAGCGCAACGACGCGGTCATCGCCAAGGAATATTTCGACCTGCCCGTCACCTTCGGTCCGGGCGAGGACCGCGTCTACCGTCGCCAGACGGTGGAGGGCATCGTCATTCCGCGCGCCAGCCTGACCACCAGCGGCGCCAATTTCGAGGTTCTCGTCGGCTTCGACGTGACGCCGGAGATGGCGGAGTTCAACCGCGCCGGAAAGCGCTTCCGCGTGGACGTGGGCGCCGACCAGGCCGCCGGGGCCGCCCAAGACACCCCATGACCGACCTCAAGCGGGGCCTCGGCGAAGCGGTTTCGGCCGCCTTCGCCGCCGCGGGTCTTCCGGCCGAACTTGGCCGGGTGACGCCGTCCGACCGGCCCGACCTGGCCGACTTCCAGTGCAACGGCGCGCTTGCCGCCGCCAAGCAGGCGCGCCGCGATCCGCGCGAGATCGCCGCGGGCGTGGTCGAGCGCCTGAAGACCGACCCGCGCATCGCCTCGGTGGAGATCGCCGGCCTCGGCTTCATCAATATCCGCGTCAGTTCCGAGGCGCTGGCCGAGCGGGCGACGGAGATCGCCGGCGACCTGCGCCTGGGCGCGGCGGCGGTCGAGACCCCGCGGCGCGTCCTGGTCGATTATGGCGGCCCCAATGTCGCCAAGCCCATGCATGTGGGCCACCTGCGCTCGTCGATCATCGGCGAGGCGATCAAGCGGCTCTACCGGTTCCGGGGCGACACCGTGGTGGGCGACGCCCACTTCGGCGACTGGGGCTACCAGATGGGCCTGCTGATCGGCGCCGTCTGCGACGAGGACGCCTTCGTCGCCAGCCTGGTCGAGCGGGTCAACGGCCGCGCCACGCCGCTGACGCCGGAGGAGGAGGCCACCGCCTTCGCCGCCCTGGCCGAGCACGTCAGCCTGGCCGATCTCGACCGCCTCTATCCGCAGGCCGCCGCCCGCGGCAAGGAAGACGCCGACTACCGCGACCGGGCGCGGAAGCTGACCGCCGAGCTGCAGGCGCGCAGGCCGGGCCACCACCTGCTGTGGCGGCACTTCGCCCGGGTGACGCAGGTGGCGCTGGAGCGCGACTTCCACGCCATCGGCGTCGACTTCGACCTGTGGAAGGGCGAGAGCGACGTCGACCATCTGATTCCCGGCATGGTCGAGGATCTGGAGGCCAAGGGCCTGCTGGTCGACGACCAGGGCGCCCGCATCGTCCGGGTCAACCGCGAGGGCGACAAGCGCGAGCTGCCGCCCCTGCTGGTGGTGTCCTCCGAGGGCTCGGCCATGTACGGCACCAC
>CAYQPL010000093.1:4822-8210 GCA_964419395.1 uncultured Phenylobacterium sp.
ATCTGGCGACCATCCTGGACCGCAAGCAGAGCTTCGATCCCGAGCACGTCCTCTACGTCGTCGACCAGCGCCAGGCCGACCATTTCGAGGTCGTCTTCCGCGCCGCCTACCTGGCCGGCTACGCCGAGGAAGGTTCGCTCGAGCACATCGGCTTCGGCACGATGAACGGCACGGACGGCAAGCCCTTCAAGACCCGCGAGGGCGGCGTCCTGAAGCTGCACGACCTGATCGAGATGACCAAGGCCAAGGCGCGCGAGCGCCTGCGCGAGGCCGACCTCGGGGCCGGCTTCAGCGCGGAAGCCTTCGAGGCGGTGGCCCAGAAGGTCGCCGTCGCGGCCCTGAAGTTCGCCGACCTGCAGAACTTCCGCGGCACCTCCTACGTCTTCGATCTCGACCGCTTCACCAGCTTCGAGGGCAAGACCGGCCCCTATCTGCTGTACCAGGCGGTGCGGGTGAAATCCCTGCTGCGCAAGGCCGCCGAGGAGGGGGCCGAGGGCGGGCCGGTGACCATCGGCGAGCCGGCCGAGCGGGAACTCGTCCTGCTGCTCGACGCCTTCGATCAGGCCCTCTCGGAAGCCTATGAGCGCAAGGCGCCCAACTTCATCGCCGACCACGCCTACAAGCTCGCCCAGGCCTTCTCGCGCTTCTACGCCGCCTGCCCGATCCTGATCGCCGAGCCGGCGGTGAAGGAATCGCGCCTGACGCTGGCCTCGACCACCCTGCGCCAGCTCGAACTGGCGCTGGACCTTCTCGGCGTCGCCACGCCCGAACGCATGTAGTCTGGCCGCCGAACCGGGCAGGGGAGGCGCGCCGCGTGAAGCTCTGGGTTCTGGCCTATGCCGGCGCGGCGGTCGCCGAGATCGCCGGCTGCTTCGCCTTCTGGGCCTGGCTGCGGCTGGGCAGGAGCGCGCTCTGGGTCCTGCCGGGCACGGCCTCGCTCCTCGTCTTCGCCTGGCTGCTGACCCTCGTCGACACGAGCCACGCCGGCCGCGCCTATGCGGCCTATGGCGGGGTGTACATCGCCTCGGCGCTCGTCTGGCTGTGGGCCGTGGAGGGCGCCCGCCCCGACCGCTGGGACCTGATCGGTGCGGCCGTCTGCCTCGCTGGCGCCGCCCTCATCCTCTTCGGACCGCGCGCCGGCGCCGGATGAGCGAGCTTGACAACAAGTCCATGATTCCACAATTATGGAAATATGGAAATCGAGGCCGCCCTCAAACGCCTGTCCGCCCTGGCCCAGCAGGGCCGGCTGGAGGTCTTTCGTCTGCTGGTCCAGGCCGGGCGCGAGGGCCTGCCTGCCGGCGAGCTCGCCCGGGCGGCGGGCGCGCCCGCCAACACTCTGTCGGCCCAGCTCGCCATCCTGACCAATGCCGGGCTGGCCCGCTCGCGGCGCGAGGGGCGCTCGATCATCTACAGCGCCGACTATGACGGCATGGGCGACCTGCTCCTCTACCTGATGCAGGACTGCTGCCAGGGCCGTCCCGAGGTCTGCGCGCCGCTGGCGGCCGCAGCCGCCCAATCCTGCTGCGATCAGAACGAGGGAAGGCTCCAATGAAGCGCCTGCATGTCCATGTCTCGGTCGAGGACCTCGACCGCTCCATCGGCTTCTACGCCGCCCTGTTCGGCGCCCAGCCGGCGGTGGTGAAGGCCGACTACGCCAAGTGGATGCTGGACGATCCGAGGGTGAACTTCGCCATCTCCGCCCGCGGCGCCAAGGTCGGCGTGGACCATCTGGGCATCCAGGTGGACGAGGGGCCCGAACTGGCCGACCTGGCCGAACGCCTCAAGGCGGCGGGCGAGACCACCTTCGACCAGGCGGCGACCACCTGCTGCTACGCCCGCTCGGACAAGTCCTGGGTCAGCGACCCGTCGGGCGTGCGGTGGGAAACCTTCCACACCTTCGGCGAGGCGGTGACCTACGGCGAGGACCCCGCCATCGCCGTCGCCCCGGCCGCGACCGCCTGCTGCGGGGCCGCGCCCAAGGCCGAGCCGGCTCCGGCCTGCTGCTGAGGCGGGCATGGCGGACGCAATGCGGGCGCCGTGGCGGGTGCTCTTCCTCTGCACGGGCAACTCGGCCAGGTCGATCCTGGCCGAGGCGCTGATGACGCGGCTCGGCGCGGGCCGGTTCGTCGGATGTTCGGCCGGCTCCATGCCCAGGGGCGCGGTTCATCCGGAGAGCCTGCGCCTGCTCGCGGCGAAGGGCTATGACGTCACGGGCCTGCGCTCGAAGAGCTGGGACGAGTTCGCTGCGGCGGACGCGCCGCCGCTCGATCTGATCATCACCGTCTGCGACAACGCCGCCGGCGAGGTCTGCCCGATCTGGCCCGGCCGTCCGGCCGCCGCCCACTGGGGCCTGCCCGACCCGGCCGCCGCTGCGCCGGGGGATGCTCCGGCGGCCTTCGCGCGCGCCTATGAGCAACTCGAACGTCGGATCGCCGCCCTGGCGTCGCTCGAGCTTGACGCCTATTCGCCCCACGCGCTGAAGGCGCGCCTGGCGGAGATTCATGAGGAGACGCGGCCATGACCGCCGACGCCGCGCCAACTCCGCGCATGCCGGTGTTCGAGCGCTACCTCACGCTCTGGGTGGCGCTCTGCATCGTCGTCGGGATCGCCCTCGGCCAGGCCTTTCCCCCGGTCTTCCGGCTGATCGCCTCGGCCGAGCTCGCCCAGGTCAACCTGCCGGTGGCCGGGCTGATCTGGCTGATGATCACGCCCATGCTGATGAAGGTGGACTTCCGGGCGCTGGGCCAGGTGGGCCGCCACTGGCGCGGCATCGGCGTCACCCTGTTCGTGAACTGGGCCGTGAAGCCCTTCTCCATGGCCCTGCTCGCCGCCCTCTTCCTGGGCGTCGTCTTCCGGCCCTACCTGCCGCAGGGCGAGATCGGCGGCTACATCGCCGGCCTCATCCTTCTCGCCGCCGCGCCCTGCACGGCCATGGTCTTCGTCTGGAGCAACCTCTCCCGCGGCGACGCCAACTTCACCCTGAGCCAGGTGGCGCTGAACGACGTCATCATGATCGTGGCCTTCGCCCCCATCGTCGGCCTGCTGCTCGGCATCTCCGCCATCGTCGTGCCCTGGGAGACCCTGCTGCTGTCGGTGGCCCTCTACATCCTCGCGCCCGTGGTCCTGGCCCAGCTCGCCCGCTCCGCCCTCGTCGCCCGGGGTGACACCCGCGAGGCACACGTCGAGATGTGGGGCTGGATGGGCCGCTTCCACGCCGCCTATGGCGATGCCGTCTGGGGCGCCGCCAGCAAGGCGCTGACCGGCATGGGCTTCACGGTCGCCTCCTCCGCGAAGGCGGCCGGAAAGATCGAGACCCAATGGGCGGCCACGGGCCACGCGCCGGCGGAGCATGCGCGAGCTGGCGAGGTAGGACGGGAACACCTTGGCG
>CAYQPL010000093.1:8220-13853 GCA_964419395.1 uncultured Phenylobacterium sp.
GCCCGTGGCCCTGGCCCAGCTCGCCCGCTCCGCCCTCGTCGCCCGGGGTGGAGCGCCGGCGCTGGACTCGGCGCTGGCCCGCATCCAGCCCCTGTCGCTCGCTGCGCTGCTGGCCACGCTCGTCCTGCTCTTCGGCTTCCAGGGCGAGCAGATCCTGGCGCAGCCCGCCGTGATCGCCATGCTGGCGGTCCCGATCCTGATCCAGGTCTATTTCAACTCGGGTCTCGCCTACCTGCTCAATCGCTGGGCGGGAGAGGCCCATGCCGTGGCCGGCCCCTCGGCGCTCATCGGCGCCAGCAACTTCTTCGAGCTGGCCGTGGCGGCGGCCATCAGCCTGTTCGGCCTGCCCTCGGGCGCGGCCCTGGCCACCGTGGTCGGCGTCCTGATCGAGGTGCCGGTGATGCTCTCGGTGGTGGCCATCGTGAACCGCAGCCGCGGCTGGTACGAGCGCGGGGCTGCGGTGCGCCGCGGCGCGTCGGACGTGGCGGCGGCGCGGGAATAGGCGGCGGCGCCCCGCCGGCCCCTGCGCCGACTTTGCGCATTGACGAAAGGGCGGGGATCGCGGAGTTTCCGACCACTCCTCGCGGGAGAGACCGGGGCCATCTGGACCCGGCGCCGAAGGCGCAACCGCCCCGGAAACGCTCAGGCAAAAGGACCGCGAAGGGCTGATGAACGCTGGAAAGTAGCCCGCCGCAAGGTCGGGCTCGCCGAAGGAGCAGTGGCGCGGTCTTGCCAGGCCGTCCCTAAATCTCTCAGGCTCAGAGACAGCGGGGGCGCGTGTCGAAGGGGGCGATTCCTCCCGGCGCGTCGCGTCATCAGCCGGAGGCCCGCCTTGTCGGACGAGTCGTTGAAAACCACCCCGCTGCACCAGGCCCACCTGGATGCGGGCGCAAAAATGGTCCCCTTCGCCGGCTATTCCATGCCGGTTCAGTACAGGGACGGCGTGCTCAAGGAGCACCTGTGGACCCGCGAGAGCGCGGGCCTGTTCGATGTCTCCCATATGGGCCAGGCGCGGCTGCGCGGGGTTTCGCCCCTGTCGGCCTTCGAGGAGGTGACGCCCGGCGATTTCATCGGTCTGAAGCCCGGCAAGCAGCGCTACTCCGTCCTCCTGAACAAGAAGGGGGGCATCATCGACGACCTGATGGCTGGCCGTCCCGACGACGACGGCCTGTTCGTGGTGGTGAACGGCGCCTGCAAGGACAACGACTTCAAGGTCATCGACGACGAACTGGCCGGGCAGGTGGTCATCGAACGCCTGGAGGATCGCGCCCTGCTAGCCCTGCAGGGCCCCAAGGCCGCTGCGGCGCTGGCCGAACATGCGCCGGACGCCGCCAGGCTCGCCTTCATGGAGACGGCCGCCATGACCGCCTTCGGAACGGACGCCATCGTCTCCCGCTCCGGCTACACCGGCGAGGACGGCTACGAGATCTCCGTGCCGGCCGCGCAGGCCGTGCGGGTCTGGAACACGCTGCTGGCCGACGATCGGGTGCGCCCGGTGGGCCTGGGCGCGCGCGACAGCCTGCGGCTCGAGGCGGGCCTGCCGCTCTACGGCCACGACCTCGACGAGACGGTCTCGCCGATCGAGGCGGGGCTGGCCTTCGCCGTCTCCAAGAAGCGCCGCGACGCCCGCGACTTCCCCGGCGCGGCCCGCATCGCCGAGGAACTGGCCGGCGAGCTGTCGCGCAAGGCGGTCGGCCTGAAGGTCGAGGGCGCGCCGGCCCGCGAAGGCGCCGAGATCGCCGACGCCGCAGGCGAAGTGGTGGGCGTGGTGACCTCCGGCGGTTTTTCCCCCACCCTGGGCCATCCGATCGCGCTCGGCTTCGTGCCGCCAGCCCTGGCTGCGGCCGGCACGGAACTGAAGGTCATCGTCCGCGGTCGTTCCCAGGCCGCCACGGTGGTCGCCACCCCGTTCGTTCCCCATCGCTACGTGCGCAAGGTCTAAGAGAAGGATTTCCGGAGCATGCGCTTCACCAAGGACCACGAGTGGGTCGCCCTGGACGGCGACGTGGCCACCGTCGGCATCACCGCCTACGCCGCCGAGCAACTGGGCGACGTCGTCTTCGTCGAGACCCCGGACGTGGGCAAGACCGTCAAGGCCGGCGACGGCCTAGCCGTGGTCGAGAGCGTCAAGGCCGCCTCCGACGTCTACGCCCCCCTGTCGGGCGAGGTGGTCGAGGCCAATGGCGAGCTTTCCGGCGCGCCCGAGACGGTGAACGAGGCGCCCGAGGCCGGCGGCTGGTTCGCCAAGATCAAGGTGGCCGACGCCGCCGAGTATGAGGCGCTGATGGACCGCGCCGCCTACGACGCCTTCCTGGAGACCCTGTAAGTCCCATGCGCTACCTGCCGCTCACGCCCGACGACCGCGCCCAGATGCTGGGCGTGATCGGCGCGGACTCCATCGACACCCTCTTCGCCGACGTGCCCCAGGCCGCGCGCCTGGCCGGCCCGGTCGACCTGCCCGCCCACGCCGGCGAACTGGAGGTCGAACGCGAGCTGTCGGGCCTGGCGGCGATGAACCGGCCGGCCGGGGCGGGGCCCTTCTTCTGCGGCGCAGGCGCCTATCGCCACCATGTCCCGGCGACGGTGGACCACATCATCCAGCGCTCGGAATTCCTGACCAGCTACACGCCCTATCAGCCGGAGATCGCGCAGGGCACCCTGCAGGTCCTGTTCGAATTCCAGACCCAGGTGGCCGCGCTCACCGGCCTCGATGTGGCCAATGCGTCGATGTACGACGGCTCCACCGCCTGCGCCGAGGCCGTGATGATGGCCCAGCGGGTCACCAAGCGGGAGAAGGCCATTCTGTCGGGCGGGCTGCATCCGCACTATGCGGCCACGACCCAGACCATCGCCCATGCCGAGGGCATGGAGATCGTCCGCCAGGCCTGCGCCGTCGACGCCGAGGCCGCGGTCATCGAGGCCATCGACTCGGAGACCGCCTGCGTGGTGGTCCAGACGCCCAACGTCTTCGGCGTGGTCACCGACGTGACCAAGATCGCCGAGGCGGCCCATGCGGCCGGCGCCCTGCTGATCGTCGTGACGACCGAGGCCGTCAGCTATGGCCTGCTCAAGTCGCCCGGCGAGATGGGCGCCGACATCGCCGTGGCCGAGGGCCAGTCCATCGGCAATGCGCTGAACTTCGGCGGCCCCTATGTCGGCCTCTTCGCCTGCCGCGAAAAGCTGGTGCGCCAGATGCCCGGCCGCCTGTGCGGCGAGACGGTGGACGCCGAGGGCCGCCGCGGCTTCGTGCTGACGCTCTCCACCCGCGAGCAGCACATCCGCCGGGAGAAGGCGCCATCCACCTGTCCCTGCTGGGCGAGGTGGGCCTGCGCCAGCTGGCGGCGATCAACCACGCCAAGGCCCGCAAGCTGCGCGACGCCCTGGCGGCCGTGAAGGGCGTGGAGGTCCTGACCCCGCGCTTCTTCAACGAGATCGCCGTGCGCCTGCCGGGTGACGCCGCCCGGGTCGTCGAAGGCCTGCTGGACGACGGGATCGTCGCCGGCGTGCCCTTCGGCCGGCTGGACCCGTCCGCCGGCCTCGACGATGTGCTGCTCTGCGCCGCCACCGAAACGACCCTGGATGCGGACATCACCGCCTTCGCCCAGGCCCTGGCCCGGAGGATCGGCCAATGACCATGCAGAATGTCGGTCGGCCCACCCGGCCCGAGGACGCCCAGCCTCTGGACGCGGGCTTCGCCGCCCTGACCGGCGGGCGCGGGCTGCTGCAGGACGAGGCCCTGATCTTCGAGCGCGACGGCTGGACCAAGACGGGCGTGGACCTGCCCGAGGCGGAGTTCGACGCCTCGGACCTGGGCGATCTGGTCCGGACGGCCCCGATCGGCCTGCCGGGCCTCTCCGAGCCCGAGGCCATGCGCCACTATGTGCGCCTGTCTCAGAAGAACCACGCCATCGACCTGGCCCTCTTTCCGCTGGGCTCGTGCACGATGAAGCACTACCCGCGCCTGAACGAGAAGATGGCGCGCCTGCCGGGCTTCGCCGACCTCCATCCCCTGGCGCCGGCCGCGACCGTGCAGGGGGCGCTGGCGCTGATGGACCGGCTGGCCCACTGGCTGAAGACGCTGACCGGCATGCCCGCCGTGGCCCTGTCGCCCAAGGCCGGGGCGCACGGCGAGCTCTGCGGTCTGCTGGCCATCCGCGCGGCCCACGAATCGCGCGGCGACGCGGCCCGCCGGCGCGTGCTGGTGCCGACCTCGGCGCACGGCACCAACCCGGCGACGGCCGCCTTCGTCGGCTATTCGGTGACCGAGATCGCCCAGACCGACGACGGCCGCGTCGACCTGGCCGACCTAGCCGCCAAGCTGGGGCCGGACGTGGCGGCCATCATGGTCACCAACCCCAACACCTGCGGCCTTTTCGAGCGCGACATCATCGAGATCGCCCGCCTGACCCACGAGGCCGGGGCCTACTTCTACTGCGACGGCGCCAACTTCAACGCCATCGTCGGCCGGGTGCGCCCGGGCGACCTGGGCGTCGACGCCATGCACATCAACCTGCACAAGACCTTCTCCACGCCGCACGGCGGGGGCGGGCCGGGCGCGGGGCCGGTGGTGCTGTCCGAGGCGCTGGCGCCGTTCGCGCCCGCCCCCTGGGTGGTCCACGGCTCAGACGGCCTGCACCTCGTCGAGGAGACGGTGGCGGAAGCCGCGCAGGGCTTCGGCCGGATGAGCGCCTTCCACGGCCAGATGGGCATGTTCGTCCGCGCCTACGCCTATATGCGCAGCCACGGGTCGGATGGCCTCAAGCAGGTGGCAGAGGACGCGGTGCTGAACGCCAACTACGTCAAGGCGAGGCTTTCCGGCGTCATGACCGCCGCCTTTCCGGACGGCCCGTGCATGCACGAGGCCCTGTTCGACGACGAATGGCTGGAGGGCACCGGCGTGACCACGCTCGACTTCGCCAAGGCGATGATCGACGAGGGCTTCCATCCCATGACCATGTACTTCCCGCTGGTCGTCCACGGGGCCATGCTGATCGAGCCGACGGAGACGGAGTCCAAGCAGGAGCTCGACCGCTTCTGCGACGCGCTGGAGGCGCTGGCGCGAGCCGCCAAGGCGGGCGAGGCCGAGCGGTTCAAGGGCGCGCCCTATCTGGCCCCCATGCGCCGGCTGGACGAGACGCTGGCGGCGCGCAAGCCGCGCCTGACCTGGAAGCCCGCGGAAGGTGTGGCGCCGGCGCCGCTCGCCGCCGAATAGCGAAGTTGGACGGGAAAAAGGCGGCTTCGGCCGCCTTTACGCCACGCCGGCCGCTTCACATATGAGGCGAGCGCGCGGGGGCCCCGCCTCCCCGAACGGGCCGGATCGCGCGCGACCCCAGGTAGTCCAGCGTGTCCCTCGCCCTCTCCATGCGGCCCCTTGGCCGCCGCGCGCCCTCAGACGCCCTCCAGCGGCGCATCGGCCGGCTGATCCGCGCTGCGCGCGTGGGGCTGGGCCTGCTGATCATGGTGGCGGGGGTGCTGATCGCGCCGCTGCCCGGCCCCATGGGACTGCCGGTGGTCGCCGTCGGGCTGATCGTGGTGCTGCGGAATTCCTACAAGGCCCGGCGGAGCTTCGTGCGCATCCAGCGCGCCCATCCGAAGGTCCTCAAACCCGTCCGGCGGCTGCTGCGTCGCCGGCC
>CAYQPL010000094.1:0-13573 GCA_964419395.1 uncultured Phenylobacterium sp.
GGGGCGCGGTTGTACTGGAAGCCCGCGGCGAAGGCGCCCATGGCCAAGCCTTCCACCAGCATCTGCATGCCGACGACCTTCTTGTAGACCTCCGGCGCGGCAATGATGTCGACCAGGAGCTGCTGCAGGGTCGCGCCGCACGGACGCGGCCGGCCCCAGCGGGCCTTGACGTACTTGGCGAAGGCGGTGACGTGGCGCGCCTCCTCCCGGGTCTGGTTGGCCGCGTATTCCTGGGCCCCCTGGTCGAGCAGGACGTGGCAGAGGCTGGCCGACAGGTTCAACGCCCCTTGCTCGCCATGCAGGATCGAGGAGAAGGAGCGCAGCAGCGACTTGTTGATGAACTGGGCCCGCAGGCTCGGGTCGCTGAGGTGGTTGCGGACATAGTCGGTCTGCAGGGCGACGTTCAGTTCCTCGGGCACCAGGGGCTGGTTGTCCATGTCCCAGGGCTCGTCGAAGTCGATGTACTTCTTGTCGAGGGGATCCCAGAAGTGGTCGTGGGTCGCCGAGATGATCTTGTCGAAAGCCGTGGAGCGCGAGTTGTAGCGGTCCAGGTCGAGCATGGACTCGAAGTCGTCGGGGGCGACGGCCTCGTAGATGAGGTCCTTGGTGATGTTGCCGTCGGCGGCCATGCGTTCCTCCAGGAATGATGTGGGATTGCCGGCGCCCTTGCTCCGCTGTCGGGGCGGACCCCGCTGTCGCGACGGATGGGCGGCTCTGTGCTTGGCCCGCAGCCTGACTCGTTGACCCGCGTTCGTCAAAGGAATCCGTGACGCCGGCGTCAGTTTTTTCCGCGGCGACCCCGAACGCCGAAAAAAGGCCCGCCGGAGCGATCCGGCGGGCCAGGAGATCGAGGTGGAAAGGGTCGTCGGCCTATTCGGCCGCGATGGTCACCGGGGCGGCGGCGCGGCCCTTGAAGTTCACTTCCTGGAGGTACTTGATGCCCTCCTCGGCGATGTCGTCGCCGACCATGCGGTCGCCTTCGGCCTTGAGTTCGTCCATGTCGACATAGGTCGCATAGAAGGCCCGCGTGCGGTCGGTGATGATGCCGGCGTTGAGCAGGGTCTTCACCAGCACCCGGAAGATGTTGGTCTGCTCCTTCATGTTCTCCCGGCGGGTCTCGTCGGTGACCATCTCGGCCATCTCGGCGATCACCTTGTCCGGATCCAGGCCGAACTCCTCGTAGAGGTCGCGCTGCTGGCTGGGGGAGACGAGGTTGAAGAGCAGGGTCTGGAAGCAGTGGGCCGCCCAGTCCTCGATGATGGCGTGCTCCTCGGCGTTCAGGTGCGGAATGGTGCGATCGGCCCAGATCTTCCCGAACTTGTGGTGGAAGGCCTCGTCGGTCATCACCAGCTGGAACAGCTTCTTCGCCAGGGGGTCGCGGTTGTTCTTGTAGCCGTTGGCGAAGGCGCCCATGGCCAGGCCTTCCACCAGCATCTGCATGCCGACGACCTTCTTGTAGACCTCCGGCGCCTCGATGATCTCGATCAGCAGGGACTTCAGCGCCGCCCCGCACTCGGTGGGCCGGCCCCAGCGGGCCTTGATGTACCGGGCGAAGGCCGTGACGTGGCGGGCCTCCTCGCGGGTCTGGTTGGCGGCGTATTCCTGCGCCCCCTGGTCCTTCAGAACGTGGCAGAGGCTGGCCGACAGGTTCAGCGCCCCCTGCTCGCCATGCAGGATCGAGGAGAAGGAGCGCAGGGCCGACTGGTTGACGAAGCGGACGCGCGTCTTCCAGTCCGACAGGAGGTTGGAGACGTAGTCCGTGGACATGGAGATGATCATGTCCTCGGGGAGGATCATCTCGTTTTCCATGTCGAAGGGTTCGTCGAAGTCGATGTACTTCTTGTCGAGCGGATCCCAGAAGTGGTCGTGGGTCGCCGAGATGATCTTGTCGAAGGCGGTCGAGCGCGCGTTGTAGCGGTCGAGTTCGAGCATCGACTCGAAGTCGTCGGGCGCGACGGCGTCGTAGATGATGTCCTTGGTGATGTTGCCGTCGGCGGCCATGGCTTCGTCCTCCTGAAGATCGATGGGCTCTGGTGGCGTGGCCCGCGGCGGGGGGGGCTGGCCCTTGGATCGCCCGGAGGATCGCAGATGAACGCCGTTCAGTCAATAAAGATGACGGGGGCGTCACCTTTCGTAACCGATTGTTCATCCTGACGTTACGGCGCCCTGGCGCGCCTGGCCCGGGTCAGTCGGCCGCCGCCTCGATGGCGTCGATCTGATCGTCCGACAGGCCGAAATGGTGGCCGATCTCGTGCACCAGGACGTGGGAGACCAGCTCCTCCAGCGTCACGTCGCCGCGGGCCGCCCACTCGTCGAGGATGGGCCGGCGATAGAGGAAGATCATCGAGGGCTGGGTCGCCGGATCGAGCACCGAGCGCCGGGCCAGATCGACGCCGTGATAGAGGCCGGTGAGCTCGAAGGGATCCTCGATCCCGAGCTCCTCCAGCACCGCCTCGTCGGGAAAGTCGTCGACCCGGAAGATGACGTGGCCGGTCATGCGCCGGAATTCCTCGGGCAGGCGGGCGAAGGCGGCCTCGGCCAGGGCCGCGATGTCGTCGAGGCTGGGGGCGCGGCTCATTCGTCGGGCATGACCGAGTGGGGCGCCTCGGGCCGGCGGACCTCGAACAGGCCGATGTCGAGCGGCTGCTGCGGCCGCACCCCGCGCAGGGGCTGGCGCGTCAGGGCGTTCAGCGTCTCGCGGTCGGCCTCGCCGGCCCTGCGCTGCTGGCGGGCCTGCGGCGCGTCGGACAGGTCGGGCCCCTCGCCCACACGCCAGTAGGAGACCTGCAGCCGCCAGACCGTGGCGACGGCGCCCGGCGGCGCGTCGGGCCAGCGGCGGCCGTTCTCGAAGCTCGGCGCGAGCGGGGCCGGCAGGCGGCGGCGGGCGGGCGCCGCCAGCTCGACCAGACGGCAGAAGCGGTCCTCCGGCGGCAGGGTCAGGCCGCGGCCGGGCCGGTCGTCCTCGACGCGGCCGGCATGGGCGTCGAGCGCCGCCTCGCGGGTGGCGTATTCCGGACCGACACCCTGGGTGACGAAGCCGACGCGCTCGCCCCCGGCCAGCCGGCTCGCCTCGCGCGCCCTGGCCGCCCGGCCGAGCGGGGCGGCCAGGGCCGCCGCAGCGTCGGGCGCGACGGGATAGAGGATGGCGGTCATGGCGCCATTCTCGCGCAATCGCGGCGCTCTGTGAACGGAGCGCGCGTGCGGCGGGCGATTTTGGGTCCTATGGTTGATATCGGGTGATTCGCATCGGCGTGGACGGACGCCGATGGAGTGGTGATGAACGCGCACGAACTGATCCTGGCCGCGGCCGCCGGCGCGGTCTGCCTGGCCATCTGCGCCACCCTGTGGGCGCTCGCCCAGCAGCGGGTCGGCCGCGCGCGCCTAGCCGCGCTGCGCGCCCGGGTGGCGGTGCTGGAGACCCAGGCCGAGGTCGCCCAGTCCTCGGTCGAGGCTTTCGATTCGGCGCTGCTGGCCGTGGAGGACGGCCGCGCCATCCTGGCCTCGGGCGAGGAGAGCCTGGCGGTCTGCGCCACCGCCCTGGCGCTGGAGAGCGCCGATCCGCAGGGCCTGGTCAACGCCCTGATGCGCGCCGACCCCGACCATGCGCGGCGCCTGCGCGCCCTGTTCGAGCGGGGCGAGGCCTGCGCCTTCGAGGCCCGCGGCGCGGGCGGAGTGGTGGCGGTCGAGGGCCGCGCGGCCGGCGCGCTCGCCTGGCTGCGGCTGTCGGCGATCATCGGCGAGGATGCGGGCCTGCCCACGGCCCCCCGGTTCGCCGCCTTCCTGGACGCCCGGCCGACGCCGGCCTGGATCGCCTCGGCCGACGGCTCGCCGGTGGGGGCCAACGCCGCCTGGCTCGCCGCCGTCGACGCCGCCAGCCTGGACGAGGCCGCCGGCCGCCGCCTGACCTTCGACAAGGCCGCCGACGAACTGGCCAGCGAGGCGGCCAACCTGGCCCAGGTGCGCGAGACGACCCGCTGGCTGACCGTCGGCGGACGCCGGCGCGCCTTCCACATCACCGCCCGCCCTCTGGAAGGCGGCGGGGTCGGCGTGTGGGCCGAGGACGTCACCGAGACCGAGGAGATGCGCGAGGCGCTCAAGCGCCACGTGGCCGCCCACGACGAGACGCTGAACCACATCGCCGACGCGGTGGCCATCTTCGGGCCCAGCAAGAAGATGATCTTCCACAACACGGCCTTCGCCGAGCTGTGGGGCCTGGAGCCCGCCTGGCTGGCCGAGCAGCCCTCGCACGGGGAGCTGCTCGACCGCCTGCGCCAGCGCCGCCGCCTGCCCGAGACCGCCGACTACGGCCGCTGGAAGGCCGCCGAGCTCGGCCGCTACGAGGCGCTCGACGCCAGTCCCGACGACCTGTGGAGCCTGCCCGACGGCCGCACCCTGCGGGTGGTGCGCCAGCCCCACCCCATGGGCGGGGTGCTGCTGCTCTTCTCCGACATCACCGACGAGCTGAAGCTGAAGGCGCAGTACAACGCCCTGATCCAGGTGCAGCAGGCCACGCTCGACAAGCTGAACGACGCCGTCGCGGTGTTCGGCTCCGACGGGCGGCTGCGCCTGCACAACGAGGCCTTCGAGCGCTTCTGGAACGTGACGCCCACACAGCTCGACCTGGCCGGCGACTTCGAAGGCGTGGTCGAGCTCTGCGTGCCGCGGCTGCACGACCTCGGCTTCTGGCGCGAGCTGAAGGGCCGCGTCGCCGACCCCGATCCCACCGCCCGCGCGCCCATGTCGGGCGAGGTGAAGACCTCGGACTCGCGGATCGTGAACTACCAGTCGCGGCCCCTGCCCGACGGCGCCACCCTGATCGCCTTCACCGACGTGACCGATGCGCGCAAGCTGGAGAGCGCGCTGGCCGACCGCTCGGCCGCCCTGGCCGACGCCGAGCGGCTGAAGCGCGATTTCGTGGGCAATGTCTCCTACGAGCTGCGTACGCCGCTCACCACCATCATCGGCTATTCGGAACTGCTGGAACGCTCGGGGGAGAACCTGTCCGAGCGCGGGCGAGGCCATGCCGCGGCCGTGCGCCTGGCGGCCACCCAGCTGGCCCGCTCCATCGACGACGTGCTCGACATGGCGCAGATCGACGCCGACGAGATGGCGCTGGACCTGGAGGACGTCCATGTGGGCGACCTGTTGTCCCAGTCGGCCGCACGCTGGGCCCGCGAGGCCGAGGCGGGGCGGATCGCCCTCTCGGTGGAGCACGCCGAGAACATCGGCGTGATCCGCGCCGACGCCCACCGGCTGGGCCAGATCATGGACCACCTGATCGAGAACGCCATCCGCCAGACCCCGCCGGACGGCCGCGTCACCGTCTCGGCCCGCCGGGCGCTGGGCGAGGTCAAGCTGCAGGTCAGCGACACCGGGCGGGGCATCCCCTTCCACGTCCAGGCCCACATCTTCGACCGCTTCGTCGGACGCGAGCGCGGCGGGCCGGGCCTGGGCCTGGCCCTGGTCAAGGCGCTGACCGAGCTGCACGGCGGCTGGGTGGCCCTGGAGAGCGAACCGGGCGCCGGCGCCACCTTCACCTGCCACCTGCCCGAACTGGCCCAGGCCGAGGCCGCCAGCCACCGCGAGCTGGAGTTCTAGGCCGCCGCGGACGCCGCCCGGCCGGCGCGGGCCTCGATCATGAGCACGTCCAGCTGGAAGGAGCCGTCGGCCTCGATCTCGAAGGCCGCGCGGACCTCGGCCGAGACGCTGGCCTGCAGAGCGCGGATGGCCGCGGCCATGTGCGGCGGCGTCCGCATCCGCGCCGTCCAGCTGTCGAAATCCATGCGCAGCCGCCAGGTGGAGACCGTCTCCGCCACGAAGCCGCAGCGGGCCAGGGCGGCGGTCCATTCCCCCGCCGAATAGTCGCGCACGTGCGAGGTGTCGCGCAGCACCTCGACCGCCTGCAGGTGGGTGTCGAGCAGCGGGTCGCCGGGCGAGCAGCCGTCGATGAAGACAGCCGGCGCGCCCGGACGCAGGACGCGGCGGGCCTCGCGCAGGCCGGCCTCGAAGTCGCGCCAGTGGTGGGCCGAGAAGCGGCAGGCCAGCAGGTCGAAGCTCGCCGCCTCGAACGGCAGGGCTTCGGCCGCGGCGCGTTCGGTGTCGATGTTTTGCAGGTCGCGCGCCGTGGCTGTCGCGGCCACCGCCGCCAGCATGTCGGCTGACAGGTCGCAGGCGACGACGCGGCCCGCATGAGGCGAAAGGCGATAGGCCACGTGGCCGCCGCCGCAGCCCAGGTCCAGGGCGACGGCCGGCCGCACCCGGGCGGCGATCTCGCTCAGGGCGTCGAGATCGGCGCCACCGGCGTGGACGGGGCTTTGGACATAGGCCTGGGCCTGGGGGCCGAACTGGCCGTCGACATGGGCGTCGTGTGCGCGGGTCATGGGGCGCTCCTTGGTTGAACGGCGGTCAGCATGGCGGAGGTTTAGCCTGGTAAAAGAGGGGCGATTATCCTGTTATAAGAGGCGCCATGCAGAGCTCTGAGGCCCGGCGGCAGCTGGGCGCCTTCATCCGCGTCCATCGCGAACGGCTGCGTCCGCCCCAGGCCGGCGGACGGCGGCGCACGCCGGGCCTGCGCCGCGAGGAGCTGGCCGACCGGGCCGGCATCAGCGCCACCTGGTGCGCGTGGATCGAGCAGGGCCGCGAGGTGCGCGCCTCGCCCGAGGCGCTGGCGCGGCTGGCCCGCGCCCTGGAGCTGACCCGCGCCGAGCGGGCCTATCTGTTCGAACTGGCCGGCCGCCGCGATCCGGACGCGGCCGAGGCGGCCACCGCCGAGGCGGCGCCGGCGGGACTGGCGGCGACCGTGGCGGCCCTGCCCCATCCGGCCTACGGCCTGGACCGGCTGTGGGCGCCCTGCTGCTGGAACGCCGCGGCCGCCGAGCTGTTCGTGGGCTGGCTGGAGCGCAGTCCGCCGGCCAGCCTTCTCGCCTATGTCTTCCTGGAGCCGGCGGCCCGCGACCTGATCCCCGGCTGGGAGGACCGCGCGCGGCGCCTGCTGGCCGAGTTTCGCGCCGACTTCGGCCGCCAGCTGGCCGATCCTCAGGCGCGCGCCCTGGTGGCGCATCTGCGGGCGCAGAGTCCCCTCTTCGCCCGGGCCTGGGCCGACCAGTCGGTGATGGATCGCGAAGGGGGCGTCCGGCGCTTCCTGCACCCGCGGCGCGGGCCGCTGGCCTACGACCAGCACACCTATGCGCCCGCCGAGCGCCCCGACTTCAAGCTGGTGGTGCTGATCCCGGCCTGAACGGCCGGGCGCCGCCTCAGTGCTGGCTCTCCGGCATGCGGACGACCAGGCCGTCCAGCTCGTCGGTCACCTTGATCTGGCAGGACAGCCGGCTGTTGGGCTCGACGTTCTCGGCGAAGTCGAGCATCGACTCTTCCATGGCCGAGGTGGAGCCGGTCTTGTCGCGCCAGGCCTCGTCCACATAGACGTGGCAGGTGGCGCAGGCGCAGGCGCCGCCGCAGTCGGCGTCGATGCCCGGAATGTTGTTCTTGACCGCGCCTTCCATCACCGTGAGCCCGGTCTTCACGTCCACGACGTGCTCGGCGCCGTCGTGCTCGATATAGGTGATCTTGGCCATGACTCCCTTTCGCGCCGCCTCAGGCGACGACCTCTTTCATTGAGACTGTCGGATCGGCGAGCTTCGCCTTCGAGACCGCTTTGCGGTTCCCGATCAGCTGCTTGCCCATCATGAATTCCGGGGGCGAGTTGATCGCCTCCACGGACTGGATCTGATCGCCCTTCAGGTGGAAGACGGCGAACTTCCCGCTGGCCGGGTCCCCCCGCAGCAGCACTTCGTCCACATCGAAGGCGTAGCCGGCGATCTGGAGCTTCAGGTCGTACTGGTCCGACCACTGCCAGGGCACCTCGCCCGCCGGGGCGGCGCGGCCGGTGATGGCGCAGGCGGCCTGCTTGGCCTGTTCCAGGGCGTTGGGCACGCTCTCCATGCGGAACATGCGGTCGTAGATCGGCATCGGGCGGTGGGTGACGTCGCCGATGGCGAAGACGGCGGGATCGGAGGTCCGCGCCTCCAGGTCCACGACGATCCCGCGGGCGGTGTCGAGCCCGGCCTCGGCGGCGATCTCGTCATTGGGCGTGGCGCCGACGCCGATCACCGCGGCGTCGCAGGCGATGGTGCGCCCATCCTGCAGCTTCACGCCGGTGACATGGCCGTCCCGGCCGTCGAAGCCGGCCACGGTGGCGCCCAGCTCGAAGGTCACGCCGTTCTTTTCGTGATAACCGCGGAAGAAGTCCGACAGGGCCTCGCAGGCGACGCGGGCCAGCAGGCGCGGCTCACGCTCGATCACCACCACCTCGGCGCCGAGGGCGCGGCCGGAGGCGGCGACTTCGAGCCCGATATAGCCGCCGCCGACCACGGCCAGGCGCTTGCCGGGCCCGACGGTCGCCTTCAGGGTCTCGGCGTCGGCGGCGGTGCGCAGCTCCAGCAGGCCCGCAAGGTCGGCGCCCTCCACGGGCAGCTTGATGGCCCGCGCGCCGGTGGCCAGGATCAGGATGTCGTAGGCGAGCGTCTCGCCGCCCTGCAGCGTAACGACCTTGTCGGCCCGGGCGATCTTCACCGCCCGGGTGTTGGGCCGAAAGTCGATGTCGTGCTCGGCGTAGAATTCCAGCGGCTTGAGCGCCAGGGAGTCGGCGTCGGCCTCGCCCTTGAGCCAGGCCTTGGACAGCGGCGGCCGCTGATAGGGCGGGATCGGCTCCTCGCCCACCAGGGTGATCCTGCCGGTATGCCCATACTGGCGCAGCAGGGCCGCGGCCGTGCCGCCGGCGTGGCCCGCCCCCAGGATCACCACGTGTGCGCCCAAATCACTCATGCTCCTCCCCCGATGCAGAAAAATGACGCCTGCGTCAACTTGGGAAAAGCAGGGCGCCCGTCTTTAGACCACGCGATCGGCCAGCATCTTCTTGACCTCGGCGATCGCCTTGGCCGGGTTCAGCCCCTTCGGGCAAACCTGCGCGCAGTTCATGATCGTATGGCAGCGATAGAGCTTGAACGGGTCTTCGAGCGCGTCAAGCCGGTCGCCGGTCGCCTCGTCGCGGCTGTCGATGATCCACCGGTAGGCGTGGAGCAGGGTGGCCGGGCCGAGATACTTCTCGCCGTTCCACCAGTAGCTCGGGCACGAGGTGGTGCAGCAGGCGCAGAGGATGCACTCGTAGAGGCCGTCCAGCTTCTCGCGGTCCTCGGGCGTCTGGCGCCACTCGGTCTGCGGCTCGGGCGTGGTGGTGTGCAGCCACGGCTCGATGGAGGCGTACTGGGCGTAGAACATGGTCAGGTCGGGGACCAGGTCCTTGACCACCGGCATCTGCGGCAGCGGGCTGATCTGGCGCTCCTTGCCCGGAACCTCGTCCCAGCCATGGGTGCAGGCCAGCGTGTTGCGGCCGCCGATGTTCATGGCGCAGGAGCCGCAGACCCCTTCCCGGCACGAGCGCCGGAAGGCGAGCGTCGGATCCATGGTGTTCTTGATGTGGATCAGCACGTCCAGGACCATCGGGCCGCAGGCGTCCACGTCCACGTCATAGGTGTCCCAGCGGGGATTCTCGGTCCCCTCGGGATCGTAGCGGTAGACCTTGAAGGTCTTGACCGTCTTGGCGCCGGCCGGGGCCGGGAAGTGCCGGCCCTTCTGGACCTGGGAGTTCTTCGGCAGGGTGAGCTGGACCATCGGAGGCGATCCCTAGGCGATGGCGGACGGCGCGCGCGGGGCGGCGCCGGTCCGGGACGAGGACGAAAGGACGGAGACGGCCATCGGCGCGCGCATCAGTACACCCGCGCCTTGGGCGGGATGTAGGCGATGTCGTTGGTCATGGTGAAGCTGTGCACCGGACGGTCGTCCAGGCGGACCTTGCCGGTGGCGTCGTCGAACCAGGCGAGCGTGTGCTTCATCCAGTTGTCGTCGTCGCGGTCCGGATAGTCCTCGCGGGCGTGGGCCCCGCGGCTCTCGGTCCGGTTCAGGGCCCCGTTCACCGTCACCGCCGCCTGGCCGATCAGGTTGTCGAACTCCAGGGTCTCGACGAGGTCGGTGTTCCAGATCATGCCGCGGTCGGTGACCTGGATGTCGCCGCGCTGGTCCTGGATCTTCTGCAGGCGCGCCACGCCCGAGGCGAGGCTCTCGCCGGTGCGGAACACCGCGGCGTCCTCCTGCATGGCCCGCTGCATGTCGAGGCGCAGCTGCGCCGTCGGCGTGCCGCCCTTGGCGTTGCGCAGGCGGTCGAGGCGTTCCAGGTGGGCGTCGGTGTGGCTGTTCTTCAGCTCCGGCTGCTTGGCGCCGGGCGTCAGGATGTCGGCGGCGCGCAGGGCGGCCGAGCGGCCGAACACCACCAGGTCGATCAGCGAGTTGGAGCCCAGGCGGTTGGCGCCGTGCACCGAGACGCAGGCCGCCTCGCCCACGGCCATCAGGCCGGGGATCACCTTGTCCGGATCGTCGCCGTCGCGGGTGACGACCTCGGAGAAGAAGTTCGTGGGGATGCCGCCCATGTTGTAGTGGACGGTCGGCAGCACCGGGATCGGCGCCTTGGTCACGTCCACGCCCGAGAAGATGCGGGCGCTCTCGGAAATGCCCGGCAGGCGCTGGTGCAGCACCTTGGGATCGAGGTGATCGAGGTGCAGGAAGATGTGGTCCTTGTTCGGACCCACCCCGCGGCCTTCGCGGATCTCGATGGTCATGGCCCGGCTGACCATGTCCCGCGGCGCCAGGTCCTTCACCGACGGCGCATAACGCTCCATGAAGCGCTCGCCCTCGGAATTGGTCAGGTAGCCCCCTTCGCCCCGGGCGCCTTCGGTGATCAGGCAGCCGGCGCCGTAGATGCCGGTGGGGTGGAACTGGACGAACTCCATGTCCTGCAGGGGCAGGCCGGCGCGCAGCACCATGGCGTTGCCGTCGCCGGTGCAGGTGTGGGCGCTGGTGCAGGAGAAGTAGGCGCGGCCATAGCCGCCCGTCGCCAGGATGACCATCTGGGCCTGGAAGCGGTGCAGGGTGCCGTCGTCGAGCTTCCACGCGGTCACGCCGCGGCAGACGCCCTCGTCCATGATCAGGTCGAGGGCGAAGTACTCGATGAAGAACTCGGTGTCGTTGGCCAGGGACTGGCCATACATGGTGTGCAGCATGGCGTGGCCGGTGCGGTCGGCCGCCGCGCAGGTGCGCTGGATCGGGGCCTCGCCATAGTTCTTGGTCATGCCGCCGAAGGCGCGCTGGTAGATCTTGCCGTCCTCGGTGCGCGAGAAGGGCACGCCCCAGTGCTCGAGCTCGTAGACCGCCGCCGGCGCGTTGCGGCAGAGATATTCGATGGCGTCCTGGTCGCCCAGCCAGTCCGACCCCTTGACGGTGTCGTACATGTGCCAGCGCCAGTCGTCCTCGCCCATATTGCCGAGGCTGGCGGAGATGCCGCCCTGGGCCGCGACCGTGTGCGAGCGGGTCGGGAAGACCTTGGTCACGCAGGCGGTCTTGCGGCCGGCCTGGGCGCAGCCGCGCGCCGCGCGCAGGCCCGACCCGCCGGCGCCCACGACGACGACGTCGAACTTGTGGTCGATGAATTCGTAAGCGGCCATGCTCAGTAAGCTCCGCCCGTGAGGGCGACCTTCAGGATGGAGAAGAGGGCGAGCGCGCCGAACAGCGCGCAGACGAAAAGGTTGAGGAGCAGCAGGCCCGCCTTGGAGACGCGCTTGTGGATGTAGTCCTCGACCACGACCCGCATGCCCGCATGCATGTGATGGAAGCTGATCACCGTCAGCAGGGCGAGCAGCACGGCGTTGAGCGGCGAGGACAGCCAGGCCGCAGCCATTTCGTAGTCACTGCGCGCCAGGCGCAGGACGGCGAAGACGCCCCACAGCACCAGCGGAACGAGGGCGACGGAGGTCACCCGCTCGGCGATCCAGTGGCTGACGCCGTGGTGCGAGGCGCCCAGGCCCCGGGCGCGCGAGAGAGGGGTGCGGAAGTCGGGCATCAGAGCGCTCCCGTCATGGCGGCGAGGATCCAGACCACGGCGGTGGCGACGACGGCGAAGGCGATGGTGGCCACCGCCCCGGCGTTGGCCGCGGGCACCTTCAGCGCCAGGCCGGTGTCCCAGATCAGGTGCTGGACGCCCTTGGCCAGGTGGAAGAAGACGGCGAAGGACAGGCCGAACATCACCAGCTTGCCCAGCGGCGACCCCATCAGGCCCATGAAGGTCCCGTAGGCCTCCGGCCCGGCGGCCAGGCACATGGCCCAGACGGCCAGGATCAGCGCGCCCACATAGAGGGCCACGCCGGTCATCCGGTGCAGGATGGAGGTCGCCATGGTGATGTGCCAGCGCCAGACCTGAAGGTGCGGCGAGGTAGGTCGTTCCCGGATGGTCCGCGTGGCGTCCGACATGGTTCGCAGCTGCTCCCTCTTGCCCTGCGTGCGTGTGCGGCCGCTTTTACGCCGCCGACCTGGGGTGTCAAACGAAGGCGCCGCCCGCAGCCCTGACGGCGCGCGCACCTTCGCAAAGGCGGAAGTTCGGCCGAAACCACCTCCCTGACAATCCGTCTTTCCTGTAGCCTTCCTTCGCGGGAGACGAAGGATGCGGTTCGACCTGACCGACTTGCGGCTGTTCTGCGACGTGGTGGAGGCGGGCTCCATCACCCGCGGCGCCGAGCGTAGCGCGCTGGCGCTCGCGGCCGCCTCCACGCGCATCCGCGCCATGGAGCAGTCCCTGGGCGCGGCCCTGCTGACCCGCTCGCGCCAGGGGGTGTCGCCGACCCCGGCGGGCCAGCTTCTCCTTAAGCATGCGCGAAGCCTGCTGGAGCAGAGCGCCCGCCTGCAGGACGAGCTGTCGGCCATCGCCGAGAGCGGCGCGGGCGAGGTGCGGGTCCTGGCCAACACCAATGCGCTGACCGAATTCCTGCCCGAGGCCCTGTCCTCCTTCCTGGCCGACCATCCGCAGGTCAGCGTCGACCTGGAGGAGCGGCTGTCGGACGAGATCGTCGGCCTGGTCGCCGAGGGCGCGGCCGACCTCGGCATCGTCGCCGGCACGGTGGATGTGGGCGCCCTGGAGACCTATCCCTTCCGCACCGACCGTTTCGTGGTGGTGACCGCGCCCGACCATCCGCTGGCGCGGAGCCTGTCGGCGAGCTTCGGCGAGGTGCTGGACTACGACCTGGTGGGGCTGGACCGCGCCAGTTCGCTGCAGCGCTTCCTCGGCGCCCGGGCCGCCCGGGAGGGCAAGCGCCTGCGCCTGCGGGTGCAGCTGCGCAGCTTCGACGCCGTGTGCCGGCTGGTGGAGTGCGGCGTCGGCGTGGGCGTGGTGCCCGAGACGACAGCGGCCCGCGCGGTCTGCACCATGAAGCTCGCCATCGTCGCGCTGAGCGACGACTGGGCGGTGCGCGAGCTGAAGATCTGCGCCCGCAGCCTGGACGACCTGCGCCCCGTCGCCCGCCAGCTGGTCGACAGCCTGCGGACCGCGTGAAGCACGCCTCTCAAACCCGTCATTCCCGGCCTTGTGCCGGGAATCCCTGTCGACGCCTGCGCCTGCCCTCGACAGGGACGCTCGGGACAAGTGTTCAGCCCGGAGACATGGCTGACAGGTGTTCGGAGAGATAGCAGACACATT
>CAYQPL010000095.1:0-13494 GCA_964419395.1 uncultured Phenylobacterium sp.
CGCCCGCCGCGCGTCGGGTCGGGCGCGGCGGCGAGCAGATGCTCGATCTGGCGGCCACCGAGGCCGTCTTCGCCTCGCAGGCCTTCGTCGTCGATGCCCTGCGCAGCGCGGCGGCGCTCGGGGAGCGGCGCGTCGCGCTCGCGGCGCGGCCGGTGCTCTTCGCCCTCCTGCGGCGCCTGGCCGAGGCGTGGCCGGCGGACGTCTCCCGCGAGGTGCTGGTGGCGCAGGCCTTCGGCGGGCGGGAAGCCGACGAGTCCCACCGCGCCCGGCTGCGCGTGGAGATCGGACGTCTGCGCCAGGCGCTGGCGCGCACGGCCTGGCCGACGGCGACGCCCGGCGGATACCGGCTGGAGACGCCGGAAGGGGTCGAGGTGGTCGTCCTGGCGCCCCCGGTCGAGCGGGCGCATCCCGAACTTTCGGCCCTGCTCGCCGACGGGGAAGCGTGGTCGAGCTCGGCCCTGGCCGTGGCGCTGGGGGTGAGCGCCCGCACCGTCCAGCGGGCCCTTGAGGCGCTGGCGGCCGAGGGCGAGGTCGAGGCGTTCGGCGCCGGCCGCTCGCGACGGTGGCGCGCCACAAGCCTGCCGGGTTTCCCGACAGGCTTGTTACTCCCGGCCCGCCCCGCAGATCCCTAGGGTCGAGCCATGAAACGCCAGAAATCCGAACCTCTTCGCCAGTACGGCCCGTTCCCGGGCGTCGACCAGGTCGGAGGGGTCACCTTCGACGGTCGCCGCGTCTGGTTCGCGGCGGGCTCCCAGCTCAAGGCCCTCGACCCGGAGTCGGGCGAGATCGTCGCCGCCCTCGACGTTCCCGCCGACGCCGGAACCGCCTTCGACGGCGTCCACCTCTATCAGATCGCCGAGGCCGTGATCCGCAAGATCGACCCGGCCACGGGCGAGGTGGTGCAGACCCTGCCGGCGCCCGGCGGGGGCGGCGATTCCGGTCTCGCCTGGGCCGAGGGCGCCCTATGGGTCGGCCAGCACCGCAGCGGCCAGATCCACAAGATCGACCCTCTGACGGGCAAGATCCTGCACACCCTGACCAGCGACCGGTTCGTGACCGGCGTCACCTGGGTCGAGGGGGAGCTCTGGCACGGCGTCTGGCAGGACGAGGCGAGCGAGGTGCGGCGGATCGATCCCGTGACCGGCGAGGTGTTCGAGCGGCTGGAGATGGCCGAGGGCGAGGGGGTGTCCGGCCTGGAGTGGGACGGGGGCGAGCGGTTCTTCTGCGGCGGCGGCGGCAGCGGCGTCCTGCGCGCCATCCGCCGTCCGCCCCGGCGGGCGGAATAGGCGGGCGGACCGGCGCACGAATCCTTTGACCTCTCCCCGGACGCCGTGGCTTCGTCGCGCCACCAAGAGGACAAGACGGGGAGATGCGCCATGCCGCAGTTCGGCAGCTATCAGAACGAGATCTACGGCCTGGGCCTGCGCGGAGTCCTGCCGGGCGTGCCGGTGGACTATGCGACCTTGGTGAAGCGCGCCACGGCCGCCATGCCGAGCCACGTGCTGAACTATGTCCAGGGCGGCTGCGGCGACGAGTTCACCCAGGATCAGAACGCCGAAGCCTTCCATCACTGGGGCATGGTCCCGCGCATGATGGTGGAGACGGGCACGCGGGATCTGTCGACCGACCTCTTCGGCCACACCTATCACTCGCCGCTCTTCATGGCGCCCATCGGCGTCACCGGCATGTGCACCCAGGACCAGCACGGCGATATCGCCGCTGCGCAAGCTTCGGCCATGACCGGCGTGCCGATGGTCGTCTCGACGCTCGGCAACGACACCCTGGAAGAGGTGGCGCCGCACCTGGGCGACACGCCCGGCTTCTTCCAGCTCTACACGCCGCGGAACAAGGAGCTGGCCGAGAGCCTGATCGCCCGGGCCGAGGCGGCCGGCTATCGCGGCATCATCGTGACGCTGGACACCTGGGTCACCGGCTTCCGCCCGCGGGACCTGAACGCCGGCAACTTCCCGCAACTGCGCGGCCACGTGCTGCAGAACTACACGGCCGACCCCGTCTTCCAGAAGCTGCTCGGCAAGGACGCCTCGGACGCGCCGGCCGAGGCCGTGGCCCTGTGGGGCGCGCTCTTCGGCCGGCCCATGCTGTGGGAGGACATCGCCTGGCTGAAGTCGGTGACCAAGCTGCCCATCATCCTCAAGGGCATCTGCCATCCGGACGATGCGAAGAAGGCCGTCGATCTCGGCGCCGACGGGATCTACTGCTCCAACCACGGCGGCCGGCAGGCCAATGGCGGCATCGCGGCCATCGACATGCTGCCTGACGTGGTCAAGGCGAGCGGCAAGGTCCCCGTCTGGTTCGACTCCGGAATCCGGTCAGGCTCCGACGTGGTCAAGGCCCTGGCCATGGGCGCAGCCGCCGTCGGCGTCGGCCGGCCCTTCGTCTACGGCCTGGCGCTGGACGGCGCCGCCGGCGCGGCCCACGTGCTGAAGTGCATCCTCGCCGAGGCCGACCTCTTCATGGCGGTCAACGGCATGCCGACCCTGGCCGACCTGCGGCGCGAAGGAGTGCGGCGGCTGTAGGCGAAGGCGCCGCCCGACACTTGCCTGGGTTGCGGCCCCTGTGAAATCCTTGGCCACGAGCGAAGGGCAGGGGGTCGCCATGACCGAGAAGTCGCTTGAGCGCCGGTGGGCCTTCCCGATCACGGTCGCCGGACTGATCGTCGCCCTGATCAGCGCGGTGGCCGCCGTCCTCAGCATACCAAGGCGGGACCCGCCGGCGGCGCCCGAAGCCGAGCCTGTCGAGATTGCGCCGGGGCCGGTCCAAGCCCCCTGGCCGGGGGGCCTCGATCGCACGCCTGCGGATCCCAGCTGGCGAGACGACATCGGCTCCATGACCGCCGAGGCCGCCATGGACGACGACGCGGCGGCGACGGCCGCTGACCCGGAGATGTAGGCGCCTAGCCCCCGCCGGCGCCGCGCTGGAAGCTTTCGACGAGGCTGCCGGCGACCAGGCGCCAGCCGTCCACCAGGACGAAGAAGATCAGCTTGAAGGGCAGGGAGACGACCACCGGCGGCAGCATCATCATGCCCATGCTCATCAGCACGCTGGCGACGACCAGGTCGATGACCAGGAAGGGCACGAAGAGCAGAAAGCCGATCTCGAAGGCGCGCTTCAGCTCCGAGATCATGAAGGCCGGGGTGACGACGCGCAGCGGCAGTTCCTGCAGGGTCTGCGGCTGCTCCACCCGCGACAGGCGCACGAAGAGGGCGAGGTCTTCGCGGTCCACCTGGGACAGCATGAAGGTCTTCACCGGGTCGGCGGCGGCTTCGAAGGCCTGGGGCAGCTCCATCTCCTGGTCGAGCAGGGGGCGGATGCCGTCCTCGTAGGCCCGCTCGAAGGTCGGCGCCATGACGATGGCGCTGAGGAACAGGGCCAGGCTGATGATCACCGCATTGGGCGGGCTCTGCTGCAGGCCAAGGGCGGTGCGCAGCAGGGAGAGCACGACCACGATCCGCACGAAGGAGGTGGTCATGATGACGATGGAGGGCGCCAGCGACAGGACGGTCAGCAGGCCGACGAGCTGGACGCCCCGCTCGGTCAGGCCAGCGCCGGTCCCGAGGTCGATGTTCACCGCCTGGGCGAGCGCCACGGCCGGCCAGGCGAGGCTGGCCAACGTCACCAGGGCCGAGAGGCCGGCGGCGCGGCGCAGGTCGAGGGCGGAGACCGTGGAGGCGCGGCGAAGCAGCTTGCGCATCAGGCCGTCTCCGCAGCGGCTTTGACGGCCCTGGCGGGGCGTTTCGCCGCCGCGGGCGGGCTGAGCATCTGGCCCTCGCCCAGCAGCAGCAGGCGTTCCTCGCCGTCGCAGGCGACGAGGACCAGGCGGCGGGTCGGATCGAGCACCAGGGTCTCCACCACCGCCAGCCGCCGCTGCGCCTGGGTCGGGGCGAAGCGAGCCATCAGGTCGGGGCCGAAGCGGCGCAGGGCGACCGCCGCCAGGCCGATCAGGCCGACGGTGATGGCGAGCGCGAAGACCGCGCGGGCGAAACTGGCGAAATCCATGGCGCACCTGGCCGGCGCGTTCGGTCGCCGGGTCGTCCTTCTAGTGCCGCAGGACCCTTAAGGAGCGATTAACCCTGTTTATTCACCATGTTGGCGATGAACCTGGCCGACATCCCCCTGTTCTCGATGCTGCGCGGCCGCCTGGGCTATCTGGGCGAGCGCCAGAAGCTGATCGCCCAGAACGTCGCCAACTCCGAGACCCCCGGCTACAAGCCCCAGGATCTGAAGCCCTACAGCTTCGACGCCCAGCTCAAGAGCGTGCAGCTGACGGCCGCCGGCGCGCCGGCGCGCACCCAGGCGGCCCACATGGCCGGCACGGTCAGCCGCAGCGCCTCGTCCGCCGGGATCAAGGCGATCCGCACCAAGGATTCGGAGACCACGCTCGACGGCAATTCCGTCGTGCTGTCTGAAGTTATGATGAAGATGTCGTAGGCCCGCATGGCCTACGACGCCGCCGGCGGCTTCTACCAGAAGTCCCTCAACCTCCTGCGCACCGCCGCCCGCCCGCCGGGCCGCTGACGGAAGGGAGCTGACCGCCCATGCCCGACATCAAGACCACCCAAGGCGCCGCCCAGGCCATCGCGGCGTCTGCGCTGCGCGCCCAGCAGGCCCGCATGCGGGTCATCGCCGAGAACCTGGCCAACGCCAACTCCACCGCGCGCGAGGCGGGCGGCGACCCCTACCGCCGCCAGGTGGCCATCTTCGAGCCGGCCAAGATCGACGCCGGCCAGGGCGTGCGCATGAGCCGGGTGGAAGCCGATCCGTCGGAGTTCCGCACCGAGTACGAGCCGGGCCACCCGTCGGCCGACGCCGAGGGCTATGTGAAGCTGCCCAACGTCAACACCCTGGTCGCGGCCATGGACATGCGCGAGGCGCAGCGGGCCTACGAAGCCAACCTCAACGTCATCGAGACCGCCCGCTCCATGGAGATGCGCGTGCTCGACCTCCTGAAGCGCTAGGGGCGAATAAGCCATGATGACGCCGCTCGCCGCCGCCAAGGCCTATGCCGCCGCGCAGGGTTCCGCCCTTCCGGCCGCCTCCAGCGGCGCGGCCGCGCCGGCCAGCGACTTCGGCGCCATGCTGAAGGACGCCATGCAGGACGCGGTGCAGACCTCCCGCGTGGCCGAGACGCAGATGGCCGCCCACGTCCAGGGCAAGGCCCAGCTGGTCGACGTGGTCACCGCCATCTCGGCGGCCGAGACCAGCCTCGAAACCGTCATGGCCGTCCGCGACCAGGTGATCTCCGCCTATCAGGAAATCATGCGGATGCCGATCTGACGGCTGCGGCGCGCGCGAGAGGGGAGCCTCCGCGCCTCAGGCGTGTTACGCCTTGGCCATGGCCGAGCCCCGGATCGCGATCGACCACGTTTCGAAGTCCTACGGCGCCCAGAAGGCGCTGGACGATGTGAGTCTCACCATCGGGGCCGGCGAGTTCGTCGCCCTGGTCGGCGCCTCGGGCTCGGGCAAGACGACGCTTCTCAAGACCATCAATCGCCTGATCGCGCCGGACGCCGGCGCCGTGCGCATCGAGGGCGAGGACGCGTCGGCGCAGGCGCCGCACCTGCTGCGCCGGAAGATCGGCTACGTCTTCCAGGACATCGGCCTCTTTCCCCATCTGACGCTCGCCGAGAATATCGCCATCACGCCGAAGCTGCTGGGCTGGGACAGGGCGCGCATGGCCGCGCGCGTGGACGAGCTGCTGGACCTCGTGGCCCTGCCGCGCGACTGGGGCGCCCGCTTTCCCGCTGCGCTCTCCGGCGGGCAGAGGCAGAGGATCGGCGTGGCGCGGGCGCTCGCCGCCGAGCCGCACATCGTGCTGATGGACGAGCCCTTCGGCGCGCTGGATCCGCTGACCCGTGACGCGCTCGGCGAAGACTACCGCGCCCTGCACGAACGCCTGGGCCTGTCGACCGTCATGGTCACCCACGACATGACCGAGGCCCTGCTGCTGGCCGACCGCATCGCCGTCCTGGCCGGCGGGCGGCTGATCGCCGAGGGACCGCCCCAGGCTCTGGCCCGGTCGGAAGATCCGCGCGTCGCCGACCTGCTGGCCGCCCCGCGCCGCCAGGCGGCGCGCCTGGCCGAGCGGCTGGGAGGGGCGGCATGAACGCCGACCTCGCCGCGGCCTTCTCCCGCCTGCCGGAATACCTCGCCTGGCACGTCCTGCTCAGCGCCTCGGCCCTGGCGCTCGGCCTCTTGATCAGCCTGCCGCTGGCCGTGGCGGCGGCGCGCAACCGGCATATCCGCTGGCCGGTCCTGGCCGGCGCCAGCCTGATCCAGACCATTCCCAGCCTCGCCCTGCTGGCGCTGTTCTTCCCGCTGCTGCTGGTGGTCTCGGCGCTCAGCGAGGACGTGATCGGCCACGGCTTCTCGGCGCTGGGCTTCCTGCCGGCGCTCTTGGCGCTCACCCTCTATTCGATGCTGCCCATCGTGCGGAACGGGGCCACCGGCATCCTGTCCCTCGATCCGGCCATCATCCAGGCGGCCGAGGGCGTCGGCATGACGCCGCGCCAGCGCCTCTTCCAGGTGGAGCTGCCCCTGGCCGCGCCGGTCATCATGGCCGGCGTGCGCACCGCCGCGGTCTGGACCATCGGGGCGGCGACGCTGTCGACGCCGGTCGGCCAGACGAGCCTGGGCAACTACATCTTCTCCGGCCTGCAGACGGAGAACTGGGTGCTGGTGCTGTTCGGCTGCGGCGCCTCGGCCCTGCTGGCCCTGGTCACCGACCAGCTGCTCGGACTGATCGAGACGGGCGCGGCGCGGCGCGGCCTGAAGCGGATCGGCGCCGGCGCCGCCGGCCTGCTGGCGGGCGTCGTCCTGGCCCTGCTGCCGCTCGCCAGCTTCGGCCAGCCGGCCAGCTACGTGGTCGGCGCCAAGAACTTCTCCGAGCAGTACATCCTGGCCGAACTGATCGCCGAACGGATCGACGACCGCGGGGGCGAGGCGCGGCTGAAGGAGGACCTCGGCTCGGCCATCGCCTATCGCGCCCTGGCCTCGGGCGAGATCGACGTCTATGTCGACTATTCCGGCACCCTCTGGGCCAACGTGCTGAACCGGCAGGACAATCCCGGCCGGCAGGCGGTGCTGGACGAGCTCACCACCGAGCTGGACGCCCGCGACGGGGTGCTGGTCCTGGGCTCGCTCGGCTTCGAGAACGCCTATGCGCTGGCCATGAAGGCCGACCGCGCCCAGGCCCTGGGCGTCGCCGACCTCGCCGCCCTCTCCCGCCTGGCGCCGCAGCTCGTCATGGGCGGCGACCTGGAGTTCTTCGCCCGGCCGGAATGGCGCTCGGTGGTGGAGACCTACGACCTGGCGTTCCGCAACCGCCGCTCCTTCCAGCCCACCTTCATGTTCCGGGCGGTGAGCTCCGGCGACGTCGACGTGATCTCGGCCTTCTCCAGCGACGGCCGGATCGCCGCCGACAACCTGGTGCTGCTGGAGGACCCCCGCGGCGCCCTGCCGCCGTATGACGCCGTGGTGCTGGTCTCGCCGAAGCGCCGCGACGACGCGCGCCTGCTGGCGGCCCTGCAGCCCCTGATCGGCGCGATCCCCGTGGAGACGATGCAGAAGGCCAATCTCAGCGTCGATCGGGATGAGGACAAGGTGCGCCCCGCCGAGGCGGCCCGCGCCCTGGCCGCGGAGATCGGGCTCGACTGACCGGCTGGCGCCCCTGCGGCGACGCAGGCTAGGTGAAGCCCATGTCCGACCTAACGCCCCACATCCTCGTCACCGGCAGCACGCGCGGCATCGGCGCGGCCATCGTCGAAACCCTGAAGGGCCGCGGCGCGCGCGTCGTCGGCCACGGCACGCGGCCGGGGACCGACATCCTCGCCGCCGACCTCTCGCAGACCGGGGCGGCCGATGCGCTCTGGGCGCAGGCGCTGGAGCGGCTCGACGGCCGCATCGACGTGCTGATCAACAATGCCGGGGTCTTCGAGGCCATCGCCGACGATGCGCCCGATCAGGAATGGCGCGACAGCTGGAGCCGCACCCTGCAGATCAATCTGCAGTCGGCCTCCGACCTCTGCCGCCGCATGGTGCTGCACCTGCGCGAGCGGGGCGGGGAGGGGCGCATCGTCAATGTGGCGAGCCGGGCGGGCTATCGCGGGGACTCGCCGGCCCACTGGCACTATGCGGCGTCCAAGGCCGGCATGGTGGCGATGACCAAGTCCATCGCCCGGGGCTATGCGAACCTCGGCGTGCTGGCCTTCGCCATCTGCCCGGGCTTCGTCATGACCGGCATGGCCGACGAGTACCTGGCCAGCCGCGGCGGCGACAAGCTGCTCGCCGACATCCCGCTCGGCCGCGTGGCCCAGCCGGAGGAGGTGGCCAGCGTGGCGGCCTATCTGGCGCTCGATGCGCCGGGCTCCATGACCGGCGCGGTGCTCGACGTGAACGGGGCGAGCTTCGTCCGTTAAGAAAGGTAGCCCTTCGTTAACCACGATTGGCGCACGTTCCGGCCGGAGTATCCACCGCTTAGCGAAAGGGCGTGAGATGAACGGCGCCGAGGTTCTGGACGTCGGGCGCGACGCCATCTGGCTCACCATCCAGCTGTCGGCGCCGGTGCTGATCGTCGGCCTGGTGGTCGGCGTGGCCATCGGCCTGATGCAGGCCCTGACCCAGATCCAGGAGGCGACCCTGGTCTATGCGCCCAAGATCGTCGCCATCTTCATCTCGCTGCTGCTCTTCCTGCCCCTCATGGGCGCCCTGATGAGCGGCTTCATGAACCAGATCGCCGCGCGCATCGCGGCGATGTAGGCGGCAAGGCCGGCCGCCGTGGAATCCTACGCCTCAGCCTCCCAGGTCTACGCCGCCGGGCTGGTCTTCGCCCGGCTCGGGGCGCTGTTGATGCTGATGCCCGGCGTCGGCGACGGATCGGTGCCGGCCCGCATCCGGCTGGCCTTCGCCTTTCTCTTCACGCTCATGCTGTTTCCGGTGCTCGGCGCCCAGGTGGGCGCGGTCCCCGCGAGCACCGGCGCCGTCTTCGGCCATATCTTCCGCGAAATCCTGATCGGACTGATGATCGGGGCGGTGCTGCGCATGTTCCTGGGCGCGCTCGGGACCGCCGGCGAGATCATGTCGATCCAGTCCACCCTGGCCTTTTCGCAGACGGCCAATCCCGGCCAGGCCCAGCCGTCCACCTCGCTCTCGACCTTCCTGACCGTGCTCGGCGTGACGCTGATCATGACGACCGACCTGCACCACATGTTCCTGGCGGCGGTCGTGTCCTCCTACCGGCTCTTCCCCTTCGGCGGCGGCGCGCCGGTCGCCGACGCCGGCCAGCTCGCCGTCCAGACGGTGGCCCAGTCCTTCGCCATGGGTCTGCAGCTGGCCGCGCCGGTGGTGGTCTTCGCCCTCATCTTCAACGTGGCGACCGGCCTGGTCGGCCGGGTCATGCCGCAGTTCCAGATCTTCTTCGTGGCCACGCCGCTCCTGGTGCTGACCTCGCTGTCGATCTTCGCCCTCGGCCTCGGCGTGCTGGGCATGGTCTGGGTGGAGCGCTATCGCGAACTCCTCAGCGTGTTCCTCTAGCCCATGGCCGAGCAGAAGGACGAAGCCTCGAAGACAGAAGAGGCCACCCCGCGAAAGCTTGAACAGGCCAAGCAGAAGGGCGACGTCGCCAAGTCGCCCGACCTGGCGCCCCTGGCCGCCCTGGCCTGCTCGGCCGGCGTCATCGCCCTTCTGGGCGGCTGGCTGGCCAAGAACCTCGCCGCCGCGCTTCTGCCCTTCATCGCCCATCCCGAGCAGATCCCGCTGGAAGGCGCCGGCGGCGTCTGGGTGGCGCGCCAGGCCATGACGGCGGCGGCGCCGGTCCTGGGCGCCGTGCTGGTCACCGCCGCGCTCGGCGGCGTGGCCGGCAACCTCGTGCAGCACGGGCTGATGTTCTCGCCGGAGAAGCTGGCGCCCAAGTGGAGCAAGCTGTCGCCCCTGGAGGGCCTGAAGCGGATCGCCGGGCCGGACGGGCTCTTCCAGTTCGCCAAGTCGATCTCCAAGATCCTGGCGGTGGCCGCCGTGGCCTGGTGGGTGCTGAAGCCCCACATGCACGAGTTCAAGGGACTGTCGGCGCTGGATCCCGCCGCCATGCTGCCCTTCACCGCCGACATCCTGCGCCGGCTGGTCTTCGCGGTCCTGGCCCTGATGCTGGCCATCGCCGGCGGCGACTGGCTGTGGCAGCGCCAGCGCTTCCTCAAGAAGATGCGCATGAGCCGCGAGGAGGTGAAGGAGGAGTTCAAGCAGACCGACGGCGACCCGATGATCAAGGCCAAGCTGCGCCAGCTGCGCCACGAGAAGTCCCGCCGGCGGATGATGCAGGCCGTGCCCGAGGCGACCGTGGTGGTCATGAACCCGACCCACTACGCCGTCGCGCTGAAGTACGAGGCCGGGGCCGCCGCCGCGCCGGAATGCGTCGCCAAGGGGCTGGACGCCGTGGCGCTGAAGATCCGCGCCATCGCCGAGGAGAACGGGGTGCCGGTCGTCGAGGACCCGCCCCTGGCCCGCGCCCTCTATGCGGCGGTGGAGGTCGACCAGACCATTCCGCCGAAGCACTACGAGGCGGTGGCCAAGATCATCGGCTTCATCCTGAACGCCAGGAACCGGCCGCGTCAGGCGCCCCGGCCGATGCGATAGGACGGGTGCGCCGGCCGCCGAATCCGGCTTGCATCCGCTCATGACCAGGTTGCTCCGGACACGCTGGGCCGCGCTCGCCCTGTTCCTCACCCTCGTCGCGTCCCCGGCGGCGGCGCAGAAAACCGCCGATCAGACCCTGCGCGTCGCCACCCACGAGGCCGCGCCCTTCGCCATGAAGGGGCCGGACGGCGTGTGGTCGGGGCCGGCCATCGGCCTCTGGCGGGACATCGCCGCCGATCTCGGCCTGACCTACGAGTTCACCGAGGTTCCCCTGGCCGAGATGGTCGACGGGGTCGCCGAGCGCCGCTTCGACGCCGCGGTCGGGGCCATGACCGTCACGCCTCAGCGCGAGACGCGGATCGACTTCACCCATCCCTACTACACCACCGGCTTCGGCATCGCGACGAGCCGCGCCCCGCCCAGCTGGCTGGCGCTTCTGCGCAACTTCTTCACCTGGCAGTTCCTGCAGGCCGTGCTGCTGCTCGCCGCCATCCTGCTGGCGGTCGGGGCGCTGTTCTGGTGGGTGGAGCGGCGGGCCAACGACGACCAGTTCGAACCGGGCTGGAAGGGCGTCGCCTCGGGCTTCTGGTTCTCGGCGGTGACCATGACGACGGTCGGCTACGGCGACAAATCCCCACGGACGCCGGCCGGCAAGCTGATCGCTACGGTGTGGATGTTCGCCGCCATCATCATCATCTCCACCTTCACCGGCATGATCGCCTCGTCGCTGACCGCCAACCGCCTAAGCGGCGCGATCCGCAACGCCGACGACCTGCAGACCGCCCGCGTCGGCTCCATCCGCGGCACCGCGGCGCAGGAGTGGCTGGATCGCCGGGGCGTCGGCTTCCGCGACTTCGAGACCATCGAGGAGGGGCTCGACGCCGTGGCCGCGCATCGGCTCGACGCCTTCGTCTATGACCGGCCGCTGCTGCGCCACGTAGTCCATGCGGCCTATGACGAAGACCTGCAGCTCGTCTCCGGGACCTTCGGACGGCAGGACTACGCCCTGATCCTGCCCCAGGGCTCGGACCTGCGCGAGGCGGTCAACGAGGCGCTGCTGCGCCGGATCTCCACCCGCCAGTGGTCGAGCTATGTGAGCCAGACACTGGGGACGGACGAGTAGCGGCGGCCGACGCCTCACCGCCAGGCGAAGACCGGCTGATCAAGCTCGCTCACCCGCGTGATGCGTCCGGCGGCCAGTTCGCGCAGCTGGTAGACGACGGCGGCGGTGGGCGCATGCAGGTGCTGGTCGCCGATGCGCAGGCGGATGACGGGCCGCGGCGTCTCGGGAATGGTTTCGAAGGTGACGGCGCCGGGGTCCATCAGTTCGTCCAGGCGGATGCGATGGACCGAGGCGACCTCGTCGGGGTTCGGGCGCAGCTCGCCGGGATCGTCCAGCCAGGCGACCACCGGGGCGATCGCATAGCCCGAGCGGGTCGGATAGTCGTCGAGCATGCCCAGGATATTGGCCGGCGGCAGGGCGAGGCCCAGTTCCTCCTCCAATTCGCGCAGGGCGGCGACCTCCAGGGTCTCGCCCGGATCGCAACGGCCGCCAGGCAGGGCCCACTGGCCGGCATGGGCCCGCAGGGACGTCGCCCGCCGGGTCAGCAGGAAGGCCGCCTGACCGGAGCCGTCGTCGGCCTCCACCAGGGTGATCGCCACCGCCGCCGCCTTCAGGCCCTGCGCCGGATGGACGATGCGCGGAAAGGCGCGGCAGCGCTCGGCGAGCGCCTGCCGCAGATCGGGTCCGAAGGCGAAGTCGGCGGACAAGGCTCTCAGCCCTTGGCCGCCTCGACCTTGTCCTGGGTCCTGGTCTCGAAATCGCTGGCGTCGTGGCGTTCGCGCAGCTGGCTGGCGGGATCGCCGTTGGCGCGGTTGACCATCCGGCCGCGCTTGACGGCCGGTCGCTCGCCGATCTGGTCGGCCCAGCGGATGACGTTCTTGTACTCGTGGACCTGCAGGAACTCGCCGCCCTCGTAGAGCAGGCCCTTGGCCATGCCGCCGTACCAGGGCCAGACCGCCATGTCGGCGATGGTGTAGTCGTCGCCGCCCAGGAAGGCGCTCTCCGCCAGGCGGCGGTCCAGCACGTCCATCTGGCGCTTCACCTCCATGGCGAAGCGGTCGATGGCGTATTCGATCTTGATCGGCGCATAGGCGTAGAAGTGCCCGAAGCCGCCGCCCAGATAGGGCGCGCTGCCCACCTGCCAGAAGAGCCAGGAGAGGCATTCGGCGCGCTTGGCCGGATCGGTCGGCAGGAAGGCGCCGAACTTCTCGGCCAGGTGGATCAGGATGGCGCCGGACTCAAAGACCCGGATCGGCTCGGGCCCGCTGCGGTCCATGAGCGCCGGGATCTTGGAGTTGGGGTTCACGTCGACGAAGCCGGAGGAGAACTGGTCCCCCTGGCCGATGTTGACCAGCCAGGCGTCGTACTCGGCGCCCGAATGGCCCAGCGCCAGCAGCTCCTCGAGCATGATGGTCACCTTCTGGCCGTTGGGCGTGCCCAGCGAATAGAGCTGCATCGGGTGCTTGCCGACGGGCAGGTCCTTGTCGTGCGTGGGTCCGGCGATGGGCCGGTTGATGTTGGCGAAGCGGCCGCCGCTTTCCTTGTTCCAGGTCCAGACCTTGGGCGGGGTGTATTCAGCTTCGCTCATTCCGGCATCTCCCATGCGGTGCTCGGCGCGGCTGTCCGCGCGGCCGGGGACGAGGCCAGGATCCGGGAGGCCCTCCAGCAGGCGCTGCGAGCGCCCGGCGCGGGGAGGTGCGGGCTGCTGCACTCCAGCAAACGGACCTGTTCGGCCGCGCTCGCCATCCTCGGGCTGCACAACTCTTCGGCCGACGCGGCGCGGCTGC
>CAYQPL010000096.1:0-416 GCA_964419395.1 uncultured Phenylobacterium sp.
CGAGAGGCCGCCCCCGCCGTACTGGACCGGCCAGGTGGGGACGCCCCAGCCCTTCTCGCCCATGCGCTGCTTCCAGAGCCTGGCGTCGTCGGTGTCGGGGCCTTCGTCGCCGGGGCCGGTGGGCCCCCGCCCGGCGAGGGATGTCGGGAAGTTCTGCGCCAGCCAGTCCCGGGCCGTGGCGCGGAAGGGGGCCTCGTCGGAAATTCGGCGCGAGAGATCGCGCTCCGCCACGGGTGCGTCCATCGTTTCCTCCACCTCATATATCGGCGTCATTTCGCGCCGTGACCCTCTGACGGGGCCGTGTCAGGATAGCGCCGTCGGAGCCGTGCGGCCAAGACGCCGCGCAAGCTTCCGGCCGGGGATTTCGGCGGAAGGCCCGCCGTTTTCCTCGCAAGAAACCCAACAAGAGCCCGGCG
>CAYQPL010000096.1:426-2128 GCA_964419395.1 uncultured Phenylobacterium sp.
AGATGCGCGTCGCAGAACAGGCGGGCGCGCGGGACGGGCTTCAGGGGCCGTTCCGCTCACCCCGCAACATGGCCAGCGGAGTTCACGGCTCCATCCACGAGGACGCCACGGCCACCAGGCTCGGCTTCCGGGGCGGCACGGTCGCCGGCTCCATCCACATGGACCAGTTCGTCCCGCTGATCCTTCAGACCTATGGCGAGCGGTGGTTCGAGGGCGGCAATCTCTCCCTGCAGTTCAAGACGGCCACCGTCGACGGTGAGGCGGTGCGCGCCGAACTGCGCCCGGGCCGCGAACGGGCCAGCCTGTGCATGTTCAACGAACAGCTGGACCTGATCTGCGAGGGCACGGCGGCCGACCACGCCGATGCGGGCTCCGAACTCGCCCGCCGGATCCAGGCTCAGGAGCCGGCGGCGCGCAGCGCCATCCGCATCCTGTCGCACCTGAATGTCGGGGACGAGGCGCACGACATCCCGCTGAACGCCACGCCAGACACGCTGAAGGCCCGGCTCGAGACGATCACCGAAAGCCTCGACTGCTATGGCGACGACCGCGCCGTCCTGCCGCCGTCCCTGGTGACGCACCTGGCCCATGGCGCCCGCTCTGCGGTGGTCGGCGGTGCTCAGGGCGTCGGCCTCTTCGGCGCGCTGGAAATCCAGTTCCTGCATGGCCCCTTGAGGGCCGGCGTCGACTACCTGGGCCGCACGCGGATCCACGCCCTGACCGAGAGCCCGAAGACGGAGAACGTCTGGTACGACGTGCTGATCGCCGACCCCGCAAGCGGCCGTGACCAGGCCCGCGTCACCTTCTGCCTGCGGTTCCTGAAGGCCTCCTCGCCCCTGTGGGCCGAGGCGGCCTAGCGTCGTTTGTGGCTGACGAAGTACTCGCGGTCGAACAGGCGGTAGTAGAGCCAGGCCGGGACCTTGTCGTAGCCGGGCTGGACGTCGGCGATGATCGCCCGCTGGGACGCGTGGACATCCAGCAGGGCCCGCTTGGTGGCCGCCTGTGACGCGATATTCACCGCCAGTTCCGGCGGCGGCAGGCCGCGGGCGGGGTCGCGCGGATAGTGCTCGCGGAAGGCGCTGACCAGCTTCAGGGCCAGGCGCACCAGGGCGCGGGGCAGGGTGACCTGATAGAGCAGGCGCGGCCAGGCGCCGTCTTCCGGCGCGTCCTCGAACACCTCGCGCACCCAGACGCCGGTCTTCACATGGTCGGGATGGCCGTAGAAGCCGACCTTCTCGTCGAAGGAGATCAGCACCTGCGGCCGGTGGCGGCCGATGGCCTCGCGGATGGCGGCCTTGGCCTCCTCGGGCTTCAGGGTCCACAGGCCGCCATCGGGGAAGTCCAGCACCTCGGTCTCCACGGCGCCCAGCAGGCGGCCGGCGGCCTTGGCCTCCGCGATGCGGATGCGCGCCAGTTCGTCCCGCTCGTAGCCCGTGTCCTGGGCGGCCTCGCCGCGGGTCAGATAGAGAAGGACGATGCGCGCGCCGGACCTGGCCAGCCGCGCCAGGGTGCCGGCGCAGGTGATCTCGTCGTCCGGATGGGCCCAGATGGCCAGCACGGTCACGCCGGGACCGACGCCGGGCAGGAAGACGCTTTGGGGCACCTGCTCGTCGTTCAGCCGCGAGCGGGCGAAGAGGAAGCCGGCGGCGCCGGCGAGCGGCGCGGCCAGGGCCAGCGACCACCAGGGGAACCTGCGCCTATC
>CAYQPL010000096.1:2138-4215 GCA_964419395.1 uncultured Phenylobacterium sp.
GCCGGCGGCGCCGGCCAGGGGCGCGGCGAGCGCCAGCGTCGACCACCAGGGGAACCTGCGCCTATCCGCCATATCTCGCCTCCGCCGGTCTGCCCCCATCGGCCCGCGCCGCGTCGCTCGCCCAGGCCAGGTCCTCCAGATAGCGGTCCGCCACGCTCAGGTGAACCGGCGACAGCATCAGGTGAAGCCCGCGCGGCTCGGTCACCGCGCTGGTCACCCAGCCCCGTTCGAAGAGCTTCTTCAGCACCGCGAACGGGTTCAGGTCCTCGCGGGTGAAGGCGGCGATGCCCAGCATCGGTTCGCCCAGCACCTGCCAGCCCTGGTCGCGGACGCCGGCCTCGATGGCCTCGCGGGCGGCGGTCACCTCGGCATGCTTGGCGCGGTAGCCGTCTTCGCCCAGGACGTTCATCACCGCCCAGGCCGCGGCGATGGCGCCGCCCGGCCGCGTGCCGGCGAGCGTCGGCGTCACCATCCTGCCCGCCGGCCAGTCGCCGACCTCGAAGATCATGCGCTGGCGCAGGGCCTCGCTGCGGAAGAAGACGGTCGAGGCGCCCTTGGCGCAGTAGCCGTACTTGTGCAGGTCCGCCGACATGGACGAGACGCCCGGGACTTCGAAGTCGAAGGCCGGCACGGGTGCGCCGTTCATCCGCACGAAGGGCGCGATATAGCCGCCGACGCAGGCGTCCACGTGCAGCCACAGGTCCCTGCGCTGCGCCAGTTCGCCCAACGCCGCGATGGGGTCGATGAGGCCGAAGGGGAAGCAGGGCGCCGAGCCGACGATCATGATGGTGTGGTCGTCGCAGGCCGCCTCGATGGCTGCCGGATCGGCCAGCAGGTCCTTCAGCGGCGTGCGGCGGACCGCGATCTCCATCACCGCGCAGGCCTTGTCGAAGGCCGGATGCGCCGAACGCGGCAGGACGAGGTTGAGCGGCCCGTCGAGGCCCCGGTCCTTGCGGGCGTAGTCGCGGGCCGCCTTCACCGCCATCAGAATGGAGTCGGTGCCGCCGCTCGTCATATTGCCGACGGCGCCCTCGGGGCCGTGGAGGAGGGAGAGGCCGAAGCCCACCACCTCGGCCTCCATCTGCTTCAGGCTCGGAAAGGCGGCGGGCCCCAGCCCGTTCTCCGAGGCGAAGAGGGCGTAGGCCTCCTTCTGGACCTGCTCGATCTCCGGACCGGCGTTGAAGACGTAGACGGCGGCCTTGCCGTCGCGCCACTTCACGTCGCCCTGCGCCATCTGGCGCATGCGGTCGGAAACCTCGGCCCAGGCGGCGCCGGTCTTGGGCAGTGCTGTCATGTCCGCTCGCCCCTCCCCAAGGCGCTGGCCGCTGTTCCGCGGCTCTTGATGGCCCACCAAGTTGGCGCCTCGCGCAGGCGCGTGCAAACCCCGCGGGACTTGACCTTGGGGCGAGCGGAGGCCAAGCCCGTGCGCCACGACGGGAGGGGGAAACCATGTCGCAAGGATCCGAGGCGCTGAAGGCGCCGTCGACCCGCCGGGTGCTGGGCGCCAGCCTGGTGGGCACGGCGGTGGAGTTCTACGACTTCTACATCTACGCCACGGCCGCCTCGCTGGTGTTCGGGCCGCTGTTCTTCCCGGCGGCCTCGCCCTCGGCGCAGCTGCTGTCCTCCTACGCCACCTTCGCCATCGCCTTCTTCGCCCGCCCGCTGGGGGCCAGCATCTTCGGCCACTTCGGCGACCGGATCGGGCGCAAGTCGACGCTCGTGGCCTCGCTCATGCTGATGGGCGGCTCGACCTTCCTGATCGCCTTCCTGCCCGGCTACGCCACCGCCGGCTGGATCGCGCCGGCGCTTCTGTGCCTGCTGCGCTTCGGCCAGGGGCTCGGGCTCGGCGGCGAATGGGGCGGCGCGGCCCTGCTGGCGGTGGAGAATGCGCCGCCCGGCTGGAAGGCGCGCTTCGGCATGTTCCCGCAGTTGGGCGCGCCGGTCGGCTTCATTCTCGCCAACGGCCTCTTCCTGATCCTCGGCCTGCTGCTGACGCCGGAACAGTTCCAGGCCTGGGGCTGGCGCCTGCCCTTCCTGCTGTCGGCCGTCCTGGTCATCGTCGGCCTCTGGGTGCGGC
>CAYQPL010000096.1:4225-12797 GCA_964419395.1 uncultured Phenylobacterium sp.
GAGCATTAGAAAGATCGCTTCCTTCCCGAGATTGACGACGAATTCTGGACTCATATCCTGCTCCTTCCCCGACTCCTATCAGGTGAGCGGGTGACTCCGCCTTCGCCAAGGCCATGGAGGAAGGCCCGCCGCCGCAGGTGCCGCTGTTCGAACTGATCGCCCGCTATCCGCTGCAGACGCTGGGCGGCACCTTCGCCGTCGTCGCCTGCTTCGCCACCTACTACCTGTCGACCGCCTTCGCCCTGGGCTACGGCGTCACGACGCTGGGCTACGAGCGCGAGACCTTCCTAGGCATTCAGCTGGGCGCCATCCTCTTCATGGCGCTCGGCATCGTGCTCGCCGGCTACTGGTCGGACGCCAAGACCCCGCGGGTGGTGCTGATGTGGGGCTGCGCCATGGTCATCGGCGCCGGCCTGCTGCTGGCCCCCATGCTCGGCTCGGGCTCGCTGCTGCTGGTCTTCGCCTTCCTGTCGCTCTGCCTGCTGTTCATGGGCTTCGTCTACGGGCCGCTGGGCGCCTTCCTGCCGAGCCTCTTCCCTGCGCGGGTGCGCTATACCGGCGCCTCCATGGCCTTCAATGTCGGCGGCATCATCGGCGGCGGCCTGGCCCCCATGCTGGCCCAGATCCTCGCCGACCGCGGCGGACTGGTCCCGGTGGGGCTCTATCTCGGCGGGGCGGCCCTGGTCAGCCTGGTCGCCCTCGCGCCCCTGCGCCGCACGATCGACGACTGAGGCGGCGGGCACACACCGCGTTGACGGACGCTGCGGCGCCCCGGTCTTCTGTTCGCAGAACACGAAAATCCGGGAGGTGCTCATGCAGACCCAGGACGCCCGTCCGCCCGGCGCAGCATCCGGCGTCGATTTCGACGCCATGCCGACGCTGGGCGACATTCCCCGTCATCACGCCCAGGCGCGGCCCGACGCCGTCGCGCTCACCTTCGAGGGGCGCGAGACGACCTATGGCGCGTTCGATCGCCACACCAGCCAGGTCGCCCGCGCCCTGATGGCGTCGGGCGTCGGCCCGGGCGACCGCCTCGCCTATCTCGGCAAGAACAGCGACCACTATTTCGAGCTGCTGTTCGGCGCGGCGAAGCTGGGCGCGGTCATGACCCCGGTGGGCTGGCGCCTGGCGCCTCCGGAGGTGGCCGGCATCGTCTCCGACGCGCAGGCGAAGATCCTGTTCTTCGGCCCCGAATGCGCCGAGGTCGCCGCGGAAGCGGCGTCCGGGCTCCCCCGCCCCCCGCGTCTGATCGCCATGGAGGCCAGGGGCGGCGCCCATCAGGCCTTCGAGACCTGGCGCGACGCCGCCGAGCCGTCCGATCCGAAGCCGCCGATCGCGACCTCCGACGTGGTGGTCCAGCTCTACACCTCGGGCACGACGGGACGGCCCAAGGGCGTGATGCTGACCCACGACAACATCCTGGGCGGCCGGCGGCGAGCGGCCGAGGCCCAGATGGACTGGAACAGCTGGGGCCCCGAGGATGTCAGCCTGGTGGCCATGCCGGTGGCCCACATCGGCGGCACGGGCTGGGGGATCGTGGGCCTCTACAACGGGGCCAAGGGCGTCGTCGCCCGGGAGTTCGACCCCTTCAAGGTGCTGGACTTCATCGAAGGCGACGGCGTTTCGAAGATGTTCATGGTGCCGGCCGCCCTGCAGATCGTCGTCCGCCAGCCCCGCGCGCGGGAGGTAGACTACAGCCGGCTGAAGCACATCCTCTACGGCGCCTCGCCCATCCCGCTCGACCTGCTGCGCGAGTGCATGGAGGTGTTCGGCTGCGGCTTCGTCCAGCAGTACGGCATGACCGAGACCTGCGGCACCATCGTCTACCTGCCGCCGGAGGATCACGATCCGGCCGGCAATCCGCGGATGCGCTCGGCCGGACGGCCCATGCCGGGCGTCGAGATCAAGATCGTCGACGAGGCCGGCGACAGCCTGCCGCCCCATACGGTGGGTGAGGGCGCGACCCGTTCGGGCGCCAACATGGCCGGCTTCGGGAACTTGGCCGAGGCCACCGCCGCGTCCCTCGGCGAGGACGGCTGGCTGCGCACCGGCGACGCCGGCTATCTCGACGAGGACGGTTATCTGTTCATCCACGACCGGGTGAAGGACATGATCATCTCCGGCGCGGAGAACATCTATCCGGCCGAGGTGGAGAACGCGATCTACGGTCATCCGGACGTGGCCGAGGTGGCGGTGATCGGCGTGCCCGACGAAACCTGGGGCGAGGCGGTGAAGGCCATCGTGGCGCCGAAGCCCGGGTCGACGCCGGACCCGGCCGACATCATCGCCTTCGCCCGCACCCGGATCGCCCACTACAAGGCGCCGCGCAGCGTCGACTTCATCGACGCCCTGCCGCGCAACGCCTCGGGCAAGATCCTGCGCCGGCAGCTCCGCGACCCTTATTGGGAAGGCCGCGAGCGGCGCGTGAACTGAAGGATCAGCGGAAGGTGTCGACCACGGCGGCGATCCAGGCCTTCACCGCGTCCTTCTTCTCCAGCGGCGTCTTGCCGTGGCGGACGAGGATCAGGTCGAGGTCGGGGACGGCCACCGTGTACTGACCCTCGTAGCCGTTGGCGCTGAAGGAGCCGGGGCCGGCGAGGTTCAGCCACCAGTGGGCGCCGTAGTCGCCCTCGCGCTCCGCCGGCTGCGGCGTCGGCGTGCGGGCGTAGTCGATCCAGTCCCGCGGCAGGATCTGGCGCTCGTCCCAGCGCCCGCCGCGCAGATAGAGCAGGCCGAAGCGGGCGAAGTCGCGGGCCGTGGCGAAACAGAAGGACGAGCCGATGAAGGTTCCGGCCGCGTCGAACTTGGGGATCGGGCTGCGCATGCCCAGGGGGTCGAACAGACGCTCGCGCATGAAGGCCTCGAACCCCTTGGCGTCCGCGCCGAGCGCCCGGGCCGCGCAGCGGGCGACGATGTTGGTGGTCCCGCTGGCGTAGGACCAGAAGGTCCCGGGCGGGTGGGCCAGCGGCTGGCTCGCCGCATAGTGGGCCACATCGGCCTTGCCGGCGCCGAACAGCATCTCGATCACGTCGGAGACGTGCCCCGGCACATAGTCCTCGACGAAGGACAGCCCGCTGGACATGCGCAGGAGCTGGTCGAGGGTGATGGCCGCGCGCGGGTCGCCGGACTCGACCCGCCATTCGGGCACGTCGGCCGGCGCGTGGATGTCGATCCGGCCGTCGTCGACCAGCAGCCCGACCAGGGCATGGGTGATGCTCTTGGCCTTGGACCAGGACGGATAGGTCTGGTCGGGCCCGTAGCCCTGGTTGTAGCGCTCCAGCACGATCTGGCCGCCCTGGACGACGACCAGGGCGTGCGTTTCGCCCAGTTCCTCGGTGTCCGGCGCGGCGAAGGCCGCCTCCACCAGGGCGGAGAGGCCCGCGGCGTCGCCCGGCGGCAGGGCGACGGTCGGCCATTCGACGGTGGGCCACGGCACGTCGGCGGGCTGGGACGGAAGCTCGGGAAGGTCGCTCATGGCGCAAGGTTGAGCCGCGCCTGCGCGCCCTGTCAAAGGCGCCCTTGTGTCAGGCGGGCGGGGCGGGAGAGGGTGGGCCATGCGCCAGGCCCATCGCCGTCTCACCCTCCCGACCGCCGGCCAGGGCCTCTACGAGGTGACGCCGGAGGTCCGCGCCTTCGCCGAGGGTGAGGGGCTTCGCCAGGGGCTGCTGACGGTGTTCTGCCGCCACACCTCGGCCTCGCTCCTGATCCAGGAGAACGCCGATCCCGACGTCCAGGCCGACCTGATGAGCTTCTTCGCGCGCGTGGCGCCGGAGGGGCGGGGGCTTTACGTGCACGAGGCCGAGGGTCCCGACGACATGCCGGCCCACATCCGCGCCGCGTTGACCCAGACGCAGCTGTCGGTCCCTCTGATCGACGGGCGGCTGGCGCTCGGAACCTGGCAGGGCGTCTATCTCTTCGAGCATCGGCGGGCGCCGCACCGGCGCGAGGTCGTCCTGCACCTGCTCGGCGACTAAGGCCCGGGCGCCGGCGGATTTGGCCGGCCGGCGATCCTCGCCGCCCTGTCGCTGCGGCCGCGAACGAGTCAGGATGACGCCATGGAAGCCTCCCGCCCCGACCCGCTGAACCTCGCCGCCGACGCCGCCGAGGCCGGCCGCGAAGTCCGCCGGCAGGCGCAGCTGCTCTCCCAGCTCCTGGGGGAGGCCATCGCCTATCTTGACGGCGAGGCGGCCGCCCGGCGGGTGCAGGCCGCCCGCGCCGCGCAAGGCCCCCGCCCCTATGTCGACCTCGACGCGGGCGAGGCGGAGTTCCTGGCCCGCGCCTTCGCCTGCGACGCCCTTCTGGAGAACCTCGCCGAGGAGGTGGCTGGCCGGCGGATGCTGGCCGAGGCCCAGGCCACGGGCGGCGCCCGCAGCGTCACCCTGCGCGGGGCGGTGGAGAGCCTGGCGCGGGCCGGCCGCAGCGAGAAGGAGATCGCCGAGGCCCTGTCGCGGCTGCGCGTCGCCCCGGTCTTCACCGCCCACCCCACCGAGGTCCGCCGTCGCGCCGTCGTCGACCGCGAGGCCGAGATCACCCGCCTGATGGCCCTGCGCCGCCACCGGCTGCCGCCGGCCCTGGAGGCCGAGGCGCGCGAGGCGCTGTTCCGCGAGGTGGCGCTGCTCTGGCGCACGCGCCTGAACCGGCCGGAGAAGATCTCCGTCGCCGACGAGATCCGCAACGTGCTGTCGGTGGTCCGCCAGTCGGTGCTGCCAGCTGTGGCCTCCCTCTACGCCGACTGGCAGGGCCTGGCGGGCGAGGCCGAGACGCCGCCGGTGCTGAGCCTCGGCTCCTGGCTGGGCGGCGACCGCGACGGCCACCCGGGCGTCGACGCCGCGGCGCTGAACCGGGCCCTGGAATCCCAGGCCCGCGTGATCTGCGACTTCTATGCCGGCGAGTTGCGGGCGCTCTGGCGGGACCTGGCCATCTCCTCCTCCTTCTCGGAGGTCTCGCCGGGCCTGGCCGAGTTGGGCGAGGCCATGCCCGATCCCTCGCCGCACCGGCGCGACGAGCCCTACCGGCTGGCCCTGGAGGAGATCTACGACCGGCTCAACGCGGTCTCCCAGAAGCTGACCGGCCAGCCCGTGGCCTTCGCCCTGGGCCCGTCGGAAGCCGAGCCCTATGCCGATCCCAAGGCCTTCGCCGACGACCTGCGCGAAGTCGTGGACTCGCTCGTGCGCCATGGCGGCGAACGCCTGGTGGGCCGCCGCCTGCGCCGCCTGATCCTGGCGGTGGAGGCCTTCGGCTTTCATCTGCTGAGCATCGACCTGCGCCAGAACGCCGACGTGCACGCCCGGGTGATCGGCGAACTGCTCGCCCGCGCCGGGGTGGAGTCCGACTACGAGGCCCTGGACGAAGCCGCCCGGGTGGCCGTCCTTAGCCGCGAACTGGAGCACGAGCGCCTCCTGCGCTCGCCCTATATCGACTACACGGCCGAGACCGACCGCGAACTCGCCATACTGGACGCCGCGGCCCGCGCCCTGGCGGTGTTCGGGCCCAAGGCCCTGGGCGCCTATGTGATCTCCAAGGCGGCGGATCTCTCCGACATCATGGCCCTGCTGGTGCTGATGAAGCAGGCGGGCCTGGCCCGGGGCGGGGGGCGCATCGAGACCCGCATCCGCATCGCGCCGCTGTTCGAGACCATCTCCGACCTGGAGCACGCCCCGGACGTCGTCCGCCGCTGGCTGGCCACGCCGGCGGCCCGCGCCATCGTCGGCGCGGCGGGCTTCCAGGAGGTGATGCTCGGCTATTCGGACTCCAACAAGGACGGCGGCTACATCGCCTCGCGCCTGCACGTGGCCCGCGCCGCCAGCGAGCTGTCCGTCGCCTGCCTGGAGAACGGCGCGGCCCTGCAGATCTTCCACGGCCGGGGCGGCTCCATCGGCCGCGGCGGCGGACCGGCGGCGGCCTCGGTCATGGCCCAGCCCTTCGAGGTGATCCCCAGCCGCATGCGCTGGACCGAGCAGGGGGAGATGATCGCCCGCCGTTATGGCGACGAGGAGTCCGCGCGCCGACGCATGGACGAACTGGTCGGCGCGGTGCTGGCCGCCGGCGCCCGCCAGCAGATCTCGCCCGGCGAGGCGCACGCCGACCGCCTGGCCCGGCTGCGCGACGGCGCGTTCGCCGCCTACCGGGCGCTGGTCTACGACAATCCCGCCTTCGAGGACTTCTTCTGGTCGGCGACGCCCATCGCCGAGATCGCCGAGCTGAACATCGGCAGCCGGCCGGCCTCACGGACGAAGAGCCGGCGGATCGAGGACCTGCGGGCCATCCCCTGGGTGTTCAGCTGGACCCAGTCGCGCTTCATGCTGCCGGGGTGGTTCGGCTTCGCCGGCGGTGTGGAACGGGCGGGGCTTTCCCGGAGCGAGCTGGCGGAGATGGCCCATGTGGGGCGCATCTTCCCGGCCCTGCTGTCGGACATGGAGCTGGCGCTGGCCCAGGCCGACATGGAGCTGGCGGCGGCCTATGCCGCGCTGTCGCCCGACCGGGACGCCGCCCGCGCGATCATGGACGTCATCAAGGCCGAGTACGAGAAGGCCTGCGAGCTGGCCATCGGCGCGCGCCGCGGCAGCCGCCTTCTGGACGACCGGCCGGCGCTGGCCGAATGGGTGGCGGTGGCCTCCGACTCCATCGCCCCGCTGAACCGCCTGCAGCTCGAGCTGCTCGCCCGCCGACGGCGCGGCGACGGCGATCCGCGCCTGAAACGGGCGGTGGAGTTCACTGTCGCAGGCATTTCGGCGGGACTTCGCGGCACCGGCTAGGCGAAGCCTCGCCATGCGCCCGCGCACGGCTAAGGTCCGGCCGCCCCTTTTTCACAGACGAGAGATCAAGACCCATGTCCGCCGGCGTGTTCGACCTCTTCAAGCTCGGGGTCGGCCCCTCCAGCTCCCACACCATGGGCCCGATGACGGCGGCCGCCCGCTTCGTGACCCGGCTGGGGGAAGACGGCGTCCTGGCGCAGACCGTCCGGGTGGAGACGACCCTCTACGGCTCCCTGGCCATGACCGGTAAGGGCCACGCGACCGACCGGGCGGTGATCCTGGGCCTGGCCGGCTTCGAGCCGGCGACCATCGATCCCGACGCGGCCGAGGCGCGGCTGGCGGAGATCATCGAAGCCGGCCGCATGCGCCTGGGCGGGGCGGGCCCGGACATCGCCTTCGCGGCCGAAGGCGACATCCTGTGGCAGGGCCGCACCCGCCTGCCGCAGCATCCCAACGCCCTGCGTTTCCGGGCGCTGGACGCGGCCGACGCGATCCTGGCCGAACAGGTCTTCTTCTCCGTCGGCGGCGGCTTCGTGGTCGATGCGGCGGAGTTCGGGGCCGCGCGCTCGCCGGCGGCCGCGCCGGCGCCCTACGATTTCGGCTCGGGCGACGAACTGCTGGCCATGGCCGCGCGCGACGGACTGACCATCGCCCAGCTCATGTGGCGCAACGAGACGGCCCTGCGGCCGGCGGCCGAGGTCGACGCCGGGCTGGACGCCATCTTCGAGGCCATGGAGGCGTGCATCGAGCGCGGCCTGCGCCAGGATGGCTGCCTGCCCGGCGGCCTGAAGGTGCGCCGTCGCGCCCGCCAGGTGTTCAACGGCCTGACCGCGAAGATGGAGCGCAACATCGGCGATCCCCTGGCCGCCCTGGACTGGGTCAATCTTTGGGCCCTGGCGGTGAACGAGGAGAACGCCGCGGGCGGGCGCGTGGTCACCGCGCCGACCAATGGCGCGGCGGGCCTCTTGCCGGCGGTGCTGCGCTTCTACGACCGCTTCCACCGCGGCGGGCCGGAAGGGCGGCGCACCTTCCTGCTGACGGCGGCGGCCATCGGGGCCCTCTACAAGAAGAACGCCTCGATTTCCGGCGCGGAGGTGGGCTGCCAGGGCGAGGTGGGCGTCGCCTGCTCGATGGCGGCGGCCGGGCTGACGGCGGCGCTGGGCGGGAACAACGCCCAGATCGAGAACGCCGCCGAGATCGCCATGGAGCACAATCTGGGCCTGACCTGCGATCCCATCGGCGGCCTGGTCCAAATCCCGTGCATCGAGCGCAACGCCATGGGGGCGGTGAAGGCCATCGACGCCTCGCGCCTGGCCCTGCTGGGCGACGGCCAGCATTCGGTCAGCCTGGACAAGGTCATCGCCACGATGAAGCGCACGGGCGAGGACATGAACGAGATCTACAAGGAGACCTCGCTCGGCGGCCTGGCGGTCAATGTGGTGGAATGCTGAGCGGCCGCGATCAGGCCGCGGCCAGCTCCGACTCCGGCGGCAGCACGCCGGCGAGGTCGATGAGGGTGGTGATGCCCTCCTCGGTGGTGATCATGCCGTAGGCCAGGGTTTGCGCCGCCTCGCCGCCGATCGACGGCGCCGGCTGCACCTGGCCCTCGGTGACGGCGAGGATGTCGCAGACCGCATCGACCAGCAGGCCGACCGTACGGCCGCCCAGATCGACGACGATGACGACGGACGAGGCCTTGGCCTCGCTCGCCGGCAGGCCCAGGCGGGTCGCCAGGTTCAGCACCGGCAGGACGGCGCCGCGCAGGTTGATCATGCCCAGCACGTAGTCCGGCGCCTTGGGCAGGGGGGTGGAGGTCG
>CAYQPL010000096.1:12807-13419 GCA_964419395.1 uncultured Phenylobacterium sp.
GGTGATCAGCTCCGCGCCGGCGGCGATGTTGGGTCGACCGTTCATGTTCAGAATTCCTCCCAGCCGGCCTCTTGGGCCACGGGCGCCAGTTTCAGGGCCGCCGAGCCGCGGGTCATGGGACGCATGGCGCGGATCGGGACGGCGGGCCGGGCGGGCTTGGCCGCGGCCACGACGCGCGGGCGGATGTCCGTGGCGAACTGGAACGCGCCCATCAGGCGGTTCAGCTCGGCGGTCTCCTGGGCGAGCGCGTGGCTGGCGGCGGTTGATTCCTCGACCATGGCCGCATTCTGCTGCGTAATCTGATCCATCTGATTAACGGCGCTGTTCACCTCGCCGAGACCGAGCGACTGCTCCTCGGCCGAGGCGGCGATCTCGACGATCAGGCCGTTGATCTCGCCGACCTGGGTGACGATCCGCTCCAGCGCCTCGCCGGTCTCGCCGACCAGCTTCACGCCGCTGGCCACGTGGCCGGCCGAGGCGCCGATCAGGGCCTTGATCTCCTTGGCCGCGTCGGCCGAGCGCTGGGCCAGCGCCCGCACTTCCGAGGCGACGACGGCGAAGCCGCGGCCGGCCTCGCCGGCGCGGGCGGCCTCGACCCCGGCGTTCAGGGCC
>CAYQPL010000097.1:0-13310 GCA_964419395.1 uncultured Phenylobacterium sp.
GCTTTGGGTCGCCGCCCTGGCTTCCGGGGCGGGCGGCCGACGGATGCGCCGCCGGCGCGCGCGGCGCCTGGCCGTACGCGGGCGCGACGGCGAGAGCCGCGGCGCTGGCCGCCGCGGCCAGGTGACGGAACTGGAACATGCTGGGCCTCCCCCGAACCTCTATGGGGCACACCCTAGCGCAGCCTGGAGGGGGCGACGCCCCCTATTTCGGCTTGAACCGCTTGCTGGTCGGAAAGCCCTTGGGCGCCAGCTTGCCGGCGCCGGCGCGGCGGCCCAGCCAGTCGCGCCATTCGGCCCAGACCCGGGTGCGGCCGGCCGGATCGATCCAGGTCGCGCCGGCTTCGGCGTCGAAGACGGTGAAGTCGCGCAAGCCCCCCTCGCGGTAGGACTGCAGCTTCACCCCCTTGCCACGGGGCATCTCCGGCAGTTCGGCCACCGGGAAGATCAGGATCTTTCCGTTGTCGCCGACGACGGCCATGTGGTCGCCCGACAGCACCGCCGTCGGGGCCGCGCCCTTCTTGTCCACGGTCAGCACCTGCTTGCCCGCCTTGCGCGCCGAGATCGCCTCGTCCTCGGCCAGGATGAAGCCATAACCCGCGTGCGAGGCCACGATCCGCTTCGTCCCGGGCTTGTGGGCGAAGACGTCGACGATCTCCACCTGGTCCTCCAGGTCGATCATCAGGCGCAGGGGTTCGCCATGCCCCCGCGCCGAGGGGAGCTTGTCGCACCCGACGGTGAAGAAGCGCCCGTCGGAGGCGAGGATCAGCAGCTTGTCCGTCGTCTCGGCCGGAACGACGAAGCCCAGCTTGTCGCCCTCCTTGAACTTCAGTTCCGACGGGTCCTCCACCTTGCCCTTGGCCGCGCGGATCCAGCCGCGCTCGGAGAGGATGACGGTGATCGGCTCGCGCGGGATCATCGCCTCGATGGCCGCCTCGGCGTCCACTTCCGGCGCGTCGGCGAACACCGAGCGGCGCTTGCCGACGGCCGTGTCGGGGCCCAGCACCTTGCGAACCTCCTTCAGGCCTACCCCGACCAGCTTCCACTGGCGGGCGTCGGACTCCAGCAGCTTCAGCATGCCGTCGCGTTCCTCGGACAGTTCGCCGTGCTCGCGCTTGATCTCCATCTCCTCCAGCCGCGCCAGCTGACGCAGGCGGGTGTTGAGGATGGCGTCGGCCTGGATCTCGGTCAGGTCGAAGGCCGCGATCAGCTTGGCCTTGGGCTCGTCCTCATAGCGGACGATGCGGATCACCTCGTCGAGGTTCAGGTAGGCGATGAGCAGGCCGTCGAGGATGTGCAGGCGCGCCTCGATCTTGCCCAGCCGATGCCGGGCCCGGCGCACCAGCACCTCGCGCCGGTGATCGAGGAAGGCCAGGAGCGCCTGCTTCAGGCTCATGACGCCCGGCGTGCCGCGGGCGTCAAGGACGTTCAGGTTCACCGAGAAGCGGCTTTCCAGATCGGAGAGCTTGAACAGGCTCTCCATCAGGACTTCCGGCTCGATGTTGCGGCTCTTCGGCTCGAGCACGAGGCGCACGTCCTCGGCCGACTCGTCGCGAACGTCGCCCAGCAGGGGCGCGCGCTTGTTCTCGATCAGGCCAGCGAGCTGCTCGACCAGGTCGGCCTTCTTCACCTGATAGGGAATCTCGGTGACGACGATCTGCCAGGTCCCGCGCCCGGTCTCCTCACGCTCCCACCTGGCGCGCGTGCGCACGCCGCCGCGGCCCGTCTCATAGGTTTCGATGAGCGAGGCGTGGGATTCGACGATGACCCCGCCGGTCGGAAAGTCCGGCCCCTTCACATGGACCATCAGGTCGGCGGTGGAGGCGTCGCGGTTGTCCAGCAGCAGCAGGCAGGCGTCGATCAGTTCGGCGGCGTTGTGCGGCGGGATCGAGGTCGCCATGCCCACCGCGATGCCGCTGGAGCCGTTGGCGAGCAGATTGGGGAAGCCGGCCGGCAGGACCACCGGCTCCTCGTCCTCGCCGTCGTAGGTCGGGCGGAAGTCGACGGCGTCCTCGTCGATGCCGTCCAGCAGCAGCTGGGCGGCGTCGGTCAGCTTGCACTCGGTGTAGCGCATGGCCGCGGCGTTATCGCCGTCGATATTGCCGAAGTTCCCCTGACCGTCGATCAGCTGGTAGCGCTGGGCGAAGTCCTGGGCCAGGCGGACCAGGGCCTCATAGACGGCGGTGTCGCCGTGCGGGTGGTACTTACCGATGACGTCGCCGACCACGCGCGCCGACTTCTTGGCCGAGGAGTTGGGGTCCAGGCGAAGCTGGCGCATGGCGTAGAGCAGCCGGCGGTGGACGGGCTTCAGCCCGTCGCGCACGTCCGGCAGGGCCCGGCCCGTAATGGTCGAGAGCGCATAGGCCAGGTAGCGCCGCGACAGCGCTTCGGACAGAGGCTCGTCGATGATGCGGTCGCCGTCGCCATCGGACGGCGGTGGGGTGTGCTTGCCCATTGATTCTCCTTGGCCCGAATCTAGCGCCTGCGGGACTGCGCGTCGCCGGGGCGCGACGCAAAGCCGCCCTCGCTAAAGGCGCTGCGCCTCCGACAGACGATCGATCATCCACAGCCGGGCCGGCGGCAGGGGCCGGTTCATCGGGTTGAAGACGAAGGCCTCCAGGAAGTGGCCTGTGAGGTCAAGGCCCGCGCGCACATCGCCGGGCTCCAGCCCGCCCTGCGCCGACAGCAGGAAGGGCGGCAGGGCCAGCAGGCGGTCCTTGTACGGCTCGCCGGCCTCGCGGCTCACCGCCCGGCCCGTGCGGGGGCTGACATAGACCAGGTCATCGACCGCGCCCGTGGCGGCGCACTTGGAGAGGTCGAGACCGAAGCCCAGGTCCTGAAGCAGGCCCGCCTCGAAGCGGACGAAGACGGCCGGCCAGATGTCGGGCAGGCTGAGCGCCGGGATCAGGGCGGCGAAGGCGTGATAGGCGCCCGGATGGGCCTCACGCTCCGGCAGGGCGCCGGCGGCCACCGCCGCGGCGGCTGAAAGGCCGTGCAGGGCCAGCGGATCGTCGAACAGGGCCGCCGGCCCCTCCCCCATCGGCTCAAGCGTCGCCGAGCCGAGCTGTTCGCTGGTCCGCGCCCGGAACCGTGCAAGCACCGCCGCGCCAGGCTGCAGGAAGGGTTTCAGCCGCCGCGAGGCGCCGCCGGCCACATGGGCGGCGTAGCGGCCGTGGCTTTCGGTCAGGAGATCGACGATCGCCCCCGTCTCGCCATGGGCGCGGGCCGACAGGACGAAGGCGTCGTCTTCGAACTCCATCAGGCGTCGAAATCGAGTCCCACGTCGCCGTAGAACTCGCGCTTGTCGGCCCAGGTCTCATCCACCTTCACATGCAGGAAGAGGTGGACCTCGCGATCGAACAGCTCCTTCAGCTCCTCGCGGGCCTTCTGGCCGATCCACTTCAGGGTCTGGCCGTTCTTTCCGAGCACGATGGGCTTCTGGCTCTCGCGCTGGACGTAGATGGTCTGCTCGATCCGCACCGAGCCGTCCTTGCGCTCCTCAAACGCGGTGGTGTCGACGGCCGCCGCATAGGGCAGCTCCTCGTGGACCCGCAGATAGAGCTTCTCCCGCGTGATCTCGGCGGCCAGCAGGCGGGCCGGCAGGTCGGCGGTCTGCTCCTCCGGATAGAGCCAGGCGCTTTCCGGCACCAGCTCGGCCAGCCGGGCCTTCAGGTCGTCAACGCCCGAGCCGTCGGCGGCCGAGATCATGAAGACCTCGGTATAGACACCGGTGTCGAACAGCTTCTGGGCCAGACCCAGCAGCCGGTCACGCTTGAGCCCGTCGATCTTGTTGATCGCCAGGATGGCCTGCTTGCCCGCCCCCTTCAGCCCCTCGATGATCGAGGCGACATCGGCGGCCGAGCGGCGGTCGGCCGACTTTGCGCCGGGCTCGGCGGCGGCCAGTTCGGCGTGGGCGTCGACTAGATGAACCACGGCGTCGGCCTCCTCGGCTCCGCCCCAGGCCGAACGGACCATGGCCCGGTCGAGGCGCCGGCGCGGCGCGAAGATGCCGGGCGTGTCCACCAGCACGATCTGGCTCTCGCCGGCCATGGCGACCCCGCGCACGGGGAAGCGCGTCGTCTGCACCTTCTGGGTGACGATGGAGACCTTGGCCCCCACCAGGCGGTTGGTCAGGGTCGACTTGCCCGCATTGGGGGCGCCGATGATGGCGACGAAGCCGGCGCGGGTCATAGGGGTCCTTCGCGTTTCAAAAGCATCACCTGGGCGGCGGCCTTCTCGGCCTCCTGCCTGGAACGTCCGCGGGCGTCTTCGGGATCATAGCCCTGAAGCGTCACGCGGACGGTGAAAACCGGCGCATGGGCCGGACCCTCGCGCTCGACAATCTCATAGGCGGGCAGCGGAAGCCCCCGCCCCTGCGCCCATTCCTGGAGTTGCGTCTTGGGATCCTTGGGCCGCACGCCGGTGAGCTCGGCGAAGGCGTCCTTCCAGAAGCGCAGGAAGAAGGCTCGCGCGGCGTCCAGGCCGGCGTCCACATAGAGGGCGCCGATCAGCGCCTCGCACGCGTCGCCCAGCACGGCCTCGGATTCCCGCGCGCCGACCTTGGTGGCGCTGGGCGACAGCCGCAGCGCCTCGCCCAGGCCGATGTCGCGGGCCACCTCGGCGCAGGCGCGGTAGTTCACGAGGTTGGAGAGCTTGCGCGACAGCTCGCCCTCGCGGGCGTCGGGATCGAGGCTCATCAGCCGCTCGGCGGCCATCAGGTTCAGCACCCGGTCGCCCAGGAACTCCAGCCGCTCGTAATGGCGCACCTTGGCCGCGCCTTCGCCGACGCTGGCGTGGGTGAGCGCGCGCTCGAGCAGTTCGCGGTCGGTGAAGCTGTGGCCGATCCGCTCCTCGAGCCGGGCGACCGCCGCCTGTCGCCGGTTCATCGGTCCCAGGTCACTGAAGGATGTTGAAGAACCGGCCGGGCCGCGCGTCCAGCACCCAGGTCCAGGGCTTGAAGAGCGAGGCGCCCCGCTCCCACGACAGCAGGATCAGCTGGGCCTTGCCGACCAGGTTCTCGGCCGGGACGTAGCCTACGCCGATCTCCTGGGGCGCGCGGCTGTCCAGCGAGTTGTCGCGGTTGTCGCCCATGAAGAAGTAGTGGCCTTCGGGGACAATGAACGGGCCCACATCGTCCATCTCGCCGTCGGGGCCGAGGTCGTAGGTGATGTAGCTGCGGCCGTTGGGCAGGGTCTCGCGGAAGCGCATGACCTCGCGGGTGAAGCCGTAGCCGGTGTCGACGATGCCCGGCGACAGCGGTTCGCGGGGCACGGGCTGGCCGTTCAGGATGATCTGGCCGCCGCGCACCTCGATCCGGTCGCCCGGCGTGCCGATCAGGCGCTTGATGTAGTCGGTCCGGCCGTCGCGCGGCAGCTTGAAGACGATGATGTCGCCCGGCGTCGGCGCGCGGTCCATCACCCGGCCTTCGAACAGCGGCGGGCTGAACGGGATGGAGTGGCGCGAATAGCCGTACGAGTACTTGGAGACGATGATGTAGTCGCCTTCCAGCAGGTTCGGCTCCATCGAGGCCGAGGGGATGGTGAAGGGCTGGAAGAGCAGGACCCGCAGGACGAGCGCGATCAGCAGGGCGTAGACGACCGTCTTCACGATCTCCACGATCTCCTTGACGGTGTCGGGCTTCTCGGTGGCCTGCACGCTCTGCACGTTCTCGCTCATGTCGGAGTCCTGGGGCGCGGACGCAGCGCGCTGGAAGAGCGTTAGCTAGCCCCTGCACCGGGCCTGAGCAAGCTCAGGGCCCGTGAACTCGCCGTAATCGGCCCATTCGCCGCGGCCCCTGCGGCTATTCGGGCACGGCCTCGATGATCACGAAGGCCTGGGCGTAGGGGTGGTCGTCGGTCAGCGTCACGTGGATCACCGCCCGATGGCCCTCCGGCGTGATCTCCTTCAGCCGGTCGAGCGCGCCGTTGGTCAGCGCCATGGTGGGCGCGCCCGAGCGCATGTTGACCACGCCCATGTCGCGCCAGAAGACCCCGCGGCGGAATCCGGTGCCCAGCGCCTTGGAGCAGGCCTCCTTGGCCGCGAACCGCTTGGCGTAGCTGGCGGCTGCGTCCGGCTTGCGCTCCGAGCGGGTGCGCGCGATCTCGGTGAAGATGCGGTTCGTGAACCGCGTCCCGTAGCGCTCCAGCGTCTTCTCGACGCGCCGGATGTCGGCGAGGTCCGAGCCCAGGCCGATGATCACGCCGCCTTCTCCGCCCGCGCCTCGTCCATCAGCGCCCGCATGCGCGCGATGGCCGCCGGCAGGCCGATGAAGATCGCCTCCCCGATCAGGAAATGGCCGATGTTCAGCTCCATCACCTGCGGGATGGCGGCGATCGCCTTGACCGTCTCGTAGTCGATGCCGTGGCCGGCATGGACCTCCAGGCCCAGACGGTCGGCCTCGGCGGCGGCCTCGACCAGGCCCGCGAGCAGGCGGTCCGCCTCCGGCGAGCGTTCGCGCACGGCGTCGCAATAGGCGCCCGTATGCAGCTCCACCACATGGGCGCCGGCCGACTTGGCCGCGGCGACCTGCGCGGCGTCGGCGTCGACGAAGCAGGAGACGCGGATGCCCGCCTCGCGCAGCCGGCCGATCACCGGCGCGATGGTGTTGTGCCCCTTGACCATGTCGAGACCGCCCTCGGTGGTCACCTCCTCGCGCCGCTCGGGCACCAGGCAGGCGGCGTGCGGGCGATGGGCCAGCGCGATGGCCTCCATCTCGGCGGTGACGGCCATCTCCAGGTTCAGGGGACGGCCGCGCCGGCGGACGATGACGGCCAGCGCATCGATGTCGGCGTCGGAGATGTGGCGGCGGTCCTCGCGAAGGTGCGCGGTGATGCCGTCGGCGCCGGCGGCGATGGCCATCTCCGCGGCCCGGACCGGGTCGGGATAGCTGGCGCCGCGGGCGTTCCGGATGGTCGCCACGTGGTCGATATTGACCCCCAGCCGCAGCCGGCTCACGCCGAGCGCCTCCGGCTGCCGGGGTCCTCTATGGGGATGGCCGCCAGTTCCGGCGGCAGCTGGTCGGCCGGATAGGCCGGCACGTCCAGGCGCGCGAGCGCCAGGAAGGGCGCCCCGGGATCGGCCTTGCCGCCCGAGCGGTCGACGATGGCCGCGGCGCAGACGACCTCGCCGCCGGCGTCGCGGATCGCCTGCACGCATTCGCGCGAGGACAAGCCGGTGGAGACGATGTCCTCCACCATGGCGACGCGTGCGCCCGGCTTCAGGGCGAAGGCGCGGCGGAACTTCAGCACCCCGCCCTCGCGTTCGACATACATGGACGGCACGCCCAGTTGCCGCGCCGTCTCGTAGCCGGGAATGATGCCGCCGACCGCGGGCGAGACGCAGACGTCGACCTCGCCCACCTCGCGCCGGATCAGGTCGGCCAGCGCCCTGCACAGGCGCTCGGTGCGGTCCGGGTACTGGAAGACGAGGTTCTTCTGCAGGAAGACGCCCGAATGCAGGCCCGAAGAGAGCACGAAGTGGCCCTCGCGAAGGGCGCCGGCGCCGCGGAATTCCTCAAGGACTTCGTCAGTGGTCATTTGGAAGGCCTCCCTGCGGGCGGATTAGCGAAGGGCGGACTAGATGTCACCTTCGGCCTCCAGACTGCGCCTGGAGATTCGTTGGAGTAACATCCCACCCATGCCCGGGACCATCACAACCGAACGCCTGATTCTGCGTCCGGCCAGGCCGAGCGACCTGGAGCCGATGCACGAGATCCTCGCCTCGGCCACGGCCATGGCGTTCTGGTCGACCCTGCCGCACGTGAAGCTGGAAGAGACGAGACTGTGGCTGGAAGGGATGATGGCCACCCGCGCCGACGACTTCATCGTCGAGACCAAGGAAGGGCAGGTGATCGGCAAGGTCGGCTTCTGGGCCGATCCGGAGATCGGCTACATTCTGCACCCGAACGCGCAGGGCCGCGGCTACGCCCACGAGGCGGTCTCGGCGGTGATCGACCGGGCCTTCCGGGACCGCGGCCTGAACGAGGCCACGGCCGACGTCGATCCCAACAACACCGCCTCGCGTCGCCTGCTCGAACGGCTCGGCTTCTACGTCACCGGCAGCGCGACCAAGACCTATCTGCTGGGCCACGTCTGGGCCGACAGTCTCTATCTGCGCTGCACGCCGGAGACCTTCACCGGGGCCAAGACGCCCTGGACCTGGCGCGCCGCCGAGCCGGTCTGAGGGCGGGCGGCATTGGACTCCGGCGGCTGATTGCGATCTAGTCGCATCTAGAGCCGTCCCGGAAGAGGCCGGCCAGCCTGCGCCTTTCAGCGCCATCGAGGAGACGGCCCATGATCCCCGAACGCCCCGCATCCGGACTCCGCCTGCGGGCGGGCGCCGGGCGCCTCGCCCTGCTCGCGCCGCTCGCCGCCCTCGCTCTGTCGGCGACTGTCCAGGCGCAGGGGCTGAACCCGCGCGAGGTGGAGATCCGCCGCACGGCCTACGGCGTTCCGCACATCCGCGCCCTCGATCGGGAAGGCCTGGGCTACGGCGCCGGCTACGCCTATGCGCAGGACAATATCTGCCTCATGGCGGATCAGGTCGTCACGCTGAGCGGCGAGCGCGCGCGCGTCTTCGGGCCCGAGGGCCAGGCCATCGTCTCGTTCCGGCCGATCCCCAATGTCGAGGCCGACGCCTACTTCCGCACCATCTTCGACATGGACGCCCTGCGGGCGGCCTATGCGCAGGTCGATCCCCGCTATGCCGCCATGCTGCGGGGCTATGTGGCGGGCTATAACCGCTATCTGGCCGACACCGGCCCGGGCGGCCTGCCCGCGCCGTGCCGCGACGCCGACTGGGTGCGTCCGATCGCGCTGGACGACCTGCTGCGGCTGAACGAGGAGAAGATGACCCAGGCCAGCGCCGGGGCCTGGCTGACCGGCATCGTCGAGGCCCGCCCGCCCGGTGCTCCGGCGGCTATGGCGCTGGCCGCTCCGGAGCCGGCCCAGTACGCCGGCCTGGGCAGCAATGGCTGGGCCTTCGGCAAGGCGGCCACCGACAACGGCCGCGGTCTGTTGCTGGCCAATCCGCATTTCCCCTGGGCGACGACCAACCGCTTCTACCAGGTCCACCTGACCCTGCCGGGCGAGCTGGACGTGATGGGCGTGACCATGGCCGGCCTGCCGGGCGTGTCCATCGGCTTCAACAAGGACGTGGCCTGGACGCACACCGTCTCCACCGACCGCCACTTCTCCCTCTTCCAGCTCGATCTGAAGCCCGGCGACCCGATGACGTACCTCGTCGACGGGCAGGAGCTGCCGATCGAGGCGGTGAGCGTCGAAATCCCTGTAAAGGGCGAGGCCGAGCCGCGGCGGCGCACCGTCTATCGGACGCGCCATGGCCCCATCGTCGTCGCCCCGGCCAGCGGCTTCGTGTGGGACGAGGCCCACGCCTACGCCCTGCGCGACGCCAATCGCGGCAACCTGAGGGCCTCGGAGACCTGGCTGCGCTACGCCCTGGCCGGTTCGGTGGAGGACCTGCGCGTCGCCGCCGTCGAGACCCTGGGCATCCCGTGGGTCAACACCATCGCCGCGGACAAGGAAGGCCACGCCCTCTATGCCGACGTCACCGCCACGCCGAACCTGACGGACGCCCACATGCAGGCGTGTGCAGCCCAAGCGCCGGCCGCGCCGAAGTGGAAGGCCGCCCGCATCTTCGTCCTCGACGGCTCGCGCTCGGCCTGCGACTGGCCCAGGGACGCCGCTTCGCCCATCCCGGGCCTGATGCCGGGCGGGGCCATGCCCGTGCTGATCCGCGAAGACTTCGTCGCCAACAGCAACGACAGCTACTGGCTGACCAACCCGGCCCAGCCGCTGACCGGCTATCCGCTCGTCATCGGCGACGAGAACGTGCCGCAGAATCTGAGGACCCGCTCGGGCCTGCAGGAGATCGCCGCCCGGCTCGCCGGCGCCGACGGCCTCCCGGGCGACCGCTTCGACCGCCAGGCGGTCCAGGCCATGCTCTACCGGAACAAGGTGCTGGCCGCCGACCTGATCCTCGACGACCTCGTCGCCGCCTGCGAGGAGGCCCCGGGGCAGTCGGTCGAGGGCGCCGCGGTCGACCTCGGGCCCGCCTGCGCCGTCCTGGCCCGCTGGGACCGCCGGGCCGACGCGCAGAGCGTGGGCACGCACATCTTCTTGGAGTTCTGGGGGCCGGCCTCGAAGATCCCGGACCTCTACGCCACCGCCTATGATCCCGCCGACCCGGTGGGGACGCCCCACGGCCTGAGCCGCAACCCGAAGGTGCGGGCCGCCGCTCTGCAAGCCCTGGCGGACGCGGTGCGGCTGATCCAGTCGCGCGGCGTCGCCCTCGACGCGCCCTGGGGCGAGCTGCAGGTCCGCCTGGTGGGCGAGGAGCGCCTGCCCGTCCACGGGGCCGACGGCGACCTCGGCGTGCTGAACGCCCAGCGCTCGGCCTGGAGCGACGCCGCCAAGGCCTATCTGCCGGTCCACGGCACGAGTTACGTGCAGGTGGTGGCCTTCACCGACCACGGGCCGGAGGCCGAGGCTGTCCTCTCCTACGGCCAGAGCGCCCATCCGGACTCGCCCCACTATGGCGACCAGACGCGGCTCTACGCGGCCGAGGCCTGGCGGCCCCTGCCCTTCACCGAGGCGCAGATCGCGGCCGATCCGGCGCTGGTGGTCACCCGGCTGAAGCGCTGAGCCGCGATGGGAGCGGACCGGGCGGGGGCCTCAGCCCTTCGCCCGGTCGACAGTCTCGACGCTGGGATTGGCGCGCAGGGCCGCGGCGATGTGGGTCAGGTGCTTGGCGTCCTTGACCTCGAGGTCGAAGTCGACGTCGAAGAAGTCGCGCTGGCGGTGGTGCATGCGCAGGTTGACGATGTTGCCGCCCGCCTCGCCGATCACCGTGCAGACCTGGCCGAGAACCCCCGGCGCGTTCTTGATCGTCGCCGCCAGGCTGGCGCGCGAGATGGTGTTGCGCTCGGCCTCCGGCGTCCACTGCAGGTCGCGCCACAGCTCCTCCCGGTCCTCGAACTCGGCCAGGGTGGCGCAGTCGATGGTGTGGACGGCGAGACCGCCGCCCTCCGGATCGAGGATGCCGACGATACGGTCGCCCGGCACCGGGCTGCAGCACTCGGCGAAGTGCAGGCTGATCCCCGGCGTCAGGCCCGAACCGCGCACATAGAGCCGCGCGCCGGCGCCGCCCTCGATCCGGCGCTGGGCGGTCGCGGCCTCGCGCTCGGCGGCCTTGAGGCCCGGGAAGATGACGTCCAGCACCTGAGTCGGGGTGACGCGCCCACGGCCGACGGCTTCGAAAAGCTCGTCCTCCGTAGCGGTGGCGAAACGGTCGAGCGCCGGGCGCAGGGACACGTCCGAGCGCTGCTTGCCGGCGCGTTCGAAGGTCTGGTCGATGCTCGCCACGCCGAGCCGGATGAACTCGTCCTTCTCGCTCTGGCGGATATGGCGGCGGATGGCCGATCGGGCCCGGCCGGTGACGGTGAGCGAGCGCCAGTCCGGCGGCACCACGGGCTTGGGGCCGCGGATCACCTCCACCACGTCGCCGTTCTGCAGCGCGGTGCGCATGGGGCGCAGCTCGCCGTTGATCTTCACGCCGATGCAGGTGTCGCCGACATCGGTGTGGACGGCATAGGCGAAGTCCAGCGGCATGGCCCCGCGCGGCAGGCTGACCAGCCGGCCCTTGGGTGTGAAGACGAAGACCTGGTCGAGGAACATTTCGAGCTTGGCGTGCTCGACCAGTTCCTCCACGTCGCCGCCGTGCTCCAGCACCTGGACCAGGTGGCGCAGATTGACCAGCGGGTCGCGCCCGCCGGCGGCGGCCTGGGCCTCGGCGTCGAATCCGTAGCTCTCGTTCTTGTAGCGCCAGTGGGCGGCGACCCCGTCCTCGGCGACGCGGTCCATGGCCTCGGTGCGGATCTGCATCTCGATGCGCATGCCGCGGGGGCCGACCACGGTGGTGTGCACCGAGCGGTAGTTGTTCCGCTTCGGCGTCGAGATGTAGTCCTTGAACCGCTCGGGCACGCTCGGCCAGGCGCGGTGGATGACGCCCAGCGCGCGGTAGCAGTCATCCTCGGTGTCGACGATAACGCGGAAGGCGTAGATGTCCGACAGCTGGGAGAAGCCGATCGACTTGCGCTGCAGCTTCCGCCAGATCGAGAAGGGGTGCTTCTCGCGGCCGAAGACGCGGGCGGGAATGCCCGCCTCCTTCAGCTTGGCCAGGACCTCGCCCGAGACCACCGAAACCGCCCCGCCCTGCTGCTGGCGCAGGGCCTCCAGCCGGCGGCCGATGGCGTCGCGCGCCACCGGGTTCAGGTGGATGAAGGCCAACTCCTCCAGCTCGGTGCAGATGCGGTGGCAGCCGATGGAGCGGGCCAGCGGCGCATAGATCTCCAGCGTCTCGCGGGAGATGCGCTCGCGCTTGGCCGGGTTCTTGATGAACTCCAGCGTGCGCATGTTGTGCAGCCGGTCGGCCAGCTTCACCAGGAGGACGCGGACGTCCTTGGATATGGCCAGGATGAACTTGCGCAGGTTCTCGGCCTGGCGCGTGTGTTCGGAGCTGAACTCCAGCTGGGAGAGCTTGGTGACGCCCTCGACCAGTTCGCCGATCTCCGGCCCGAACAGTTCGTCGATGTCGGCGCGGGTGACCGGGCAGTCCTCGATCACGTCGTGCAGCAGGGCCGTGACGATGGTGGCGGTGTCCAGACGATAGTCCGTCAGGATGCCGGCCACCTCGATCGGGTGGGCGAAATAGGGGTCGCCGGAGGCGCGCTTCTGCGACCCGTGCATACGCATGGCGTAGACATAGGCGCGGTTCAGCAGGGCTTCGTCGGCGGTGGGGTCGTAGGAGCGGACCTTTTCGATCAGCTCGTACTGGCGAAGCATCTTCGGACGGCGCGCCGCCGCCGTGGTCTCCACAGCGGCGGGCGTATCAGAAGGCGCGTCTTTGGGTTCGGCGGCGGGTTGGGCCGCCTGGAGAGTGACGGGGTCTGCGCCTTCGGGGCTCAGTACCGCTCCTCCTGCCCGCCGTCGCGGTCGCTTTGCAGCGCCCGCACGAGTTCGAGCTCGCTCATCTGGGTGTGGGTCGGATCGGCGAGCGGGGCCAGGGTTTCGGCCTCTTCCTCGGCCTCAGTGTGCTCGTCCACGCGCTGCAGGCTGGAGATCAGGCTCTCGCGCAGCTCCTCGGCGTCGACCACGTCGTCGGCGATCTCACGCAGGGCGACGACGGGGTTCTTGTCGTTGTCGCGATCGACCAGCAGCTGGGCGCCGGCGGAAATGCCCCGCGCGCGATGGGCGGCCAGAAGAACCAGGTTGAAGCGGTTCGGGACCTTCTGGATG
>CAYQPL010000098.1:0-5924 GCA_964419395.1 uncultured Phenylobacterium sp.
GAATTCGGACTTGTACGACGTGTCGCTGGTCATGGAGGCAGGCTTCGGTTGGGATGGCCCGGGCTCTAGCACTCTGGGCTCGGCGATTTCGAGGGTCATCTGAGGAGTCTCCGGAAGAGGGGGCCGGAGGCTGTCGCTCAAGGGAGATGAACCAGCGCGCCGACCAGAGGGCAGGCGCAGGAGATCGATCCGCGCCTCAAGGGGCGCGGTAATAGAGGCCGACGGCGGAACGGCGTTCGATCATGCCGCTAGCTAGCGCCGCGCGGGCATGGCAGTCAATGCGCATGCGCGTACTGGGATTCATGAGCGGCACCTCGCTCGACGCGGTCGACATGGCGGTGCTGGAGACGGACGGCGAGACCATCGAGGCCTTCGGTCCGGCCGGCGAACGCAAGCTTTCGTCGGCGACCCGCAAGGTCATACTGGCCGCTACCGAGGCGGCGCTCGCCTGGCCGCGCGACACGCCCGAGCCGGCGGTCTTCGCCGAGGCCGCTGCGGCGATCGCGCGCGAGCATTTCGAAGCCGCCGAGGCGTTTCTGGAAAAGCACGAGCTCTCCTGGACCGATATCGACCTCATCGGCATGCACGGACAGACCGTGCTGCATGAGCGGCCCGAGGACGGCCGGATCGGTCGCACGGTTCAGCTCGGCGACGCCGCCTGGCTGGCCGACCAGACCGGCGTGCCGGTCGCCTTCGACTTCCGCTCGGCGGACGTGGCGGCGGGGGGGCAGGGGGCGCCGCTGGCGCCCATCTACCACCTGGCCCGGGCGCGGGCCTCGGAGATGACGCCGCCGCTGGCGGTGCTGAACATCGGCGGCGTGGCCAATGTGACCCTGTGGCCGGATGTGGGCGAGTTGGTCGCCTTCGACACCGGGCCGGGCAACGGCATGATCGACCTGCTCTGCCAGGCCCGCGGCGCCGGCCGGTACGACGACAAGGGCAACTACGCCAGCGTCGGCCTGGTGGACGAGAGCATCCTGCGCTCGCTGCTGGCCCATCGCTATTTCGACGCTCCGCCGCCCAAGTCGCTGGACCGCTACGACTTCTCGCTCGAGCCGCTGGAGCCCCTGAAGCTGGAGGACGCGGCCGCGACCCTGGTGGCCTTCACGGCCGAGGCCGTGCGCATGGGCTTCGAGAAGCTGGAGACCTCGCCGCGCGAAGTGATCGTCTGCGGCGGCGGGCGGCACAATCCGGAGATCATGAAGGCGCTGCGCGAACGCCTGCGGGGCGAGGTCAAGACCGCCGAGGAAGTCGGCTGGCGCGGCGATTCGATCGAGGCCGAGGCCTTCGCCTACCTCGCGGCGCGCACGGCCCGGGACCTGCCGATCTCGTTCCCGAAGACGACAGGCGTTCCGACGCCGATGAAGGGCGGGCGCATCGTGCGGCCGGCGACTGCGAAGGGGGAGGGCTGACCATGCGGCTCAGGACGATTAGGACGGCGTTGCTCACCGGGGCGCTCACCATGGCCACGGGCCTCGCCGCCCACGCCCAGGAGAGCCCGCACAGGGACGCCGTCTTCGCCGCGGCCAAGGCGCTGCAGCCCAAGGTCGTCGCCTGGCGGCGCGACGTCCACGAGCACCCGGAACTGGGAAATCGCGAAACCCGGACCGCGGCTCTGGCCGCCGAGCACCTGAAGCGCCTGGGCTATGAGGTCCGCACCGGCGTCGCCCACACCGGCGTGGTTGCGATCCTGAAGGGCGGCAAGCCCGGCGGCGTGGTCGCCCTGCGCGCCGACATGGACGGCCTGCCGGTCGCCGAGCAGACGGGCCTGCCCTTCGCCTCCAAGGCGGTCGGCGAATACAACGGCAAGCCGACGCCGGTCATGCACGCCTGCGGCCATGACGCCCACGTCGCCATCCAGATGGGCGCGGCCGAGATCCTCGCCTCCATGCGCGACGAGATCCCCGGAACCGTTGTGCTGATCTTCCAGCCCGCGGAGGAAGTCCCGCCGCCCGGCGAAGAAGGCGGCGCGGCCTTGATGGTCAAGGAAGGGGTGCTGTCCAATCCGAAGCCCGGCGCCATTTTCGGCCTGCACGTCAGCCCGGGCGAGGTGGGCGCCATCGCCTATCGCTCCGGCCCGATGATGGCGGCGGCCGACAGTTACGAGATCCACCTGAAGGGCAAGCAGACTCACGGGGCGCGGCCGTGGGACGGCGTCGACCTGGCCTCCCTGTCGGCGGAGATCGTGACCGCCTTCAATCAGGTGGCCTCACGCCAGCTGGACGTCTCGCGCTCGCCCACCGTCATCACCGTCGCGGTGATCCAGAGCGGCGTGCGCCACAACATCATCCCGGACGAGCTGATGATGGCCGGCACCCTGCGCACCTTCGACCCGGAGATGCGCGAGGACACCATCGCGCGGATGAAGAAGACGGTGGACAGCATCGCCGCCCGCTACGGCGCGACCGGCGGCCTGACCATGGGCGGCCACGTGCCGGTGACGGCCAACGATCCAGCCCTGACCAAGGCGATGGGGCCGACCCTGGCGGCGGCGTCGGCCAAGCCGGCCGACGGCGAGACGGGTCTGGTGACCGGCGCCGAGGACTTCTCGGAGTTCCAGGCCGTGATCCCGGGGCTTTACTACCGTCTGGGCGTCGGCTTCCCGAAGGGGACCAACCACTCGCCCTTCTTCACCATCGACGAGGCGGCGCTGGAAGTGGGCGGGCGGCCCCTGGTCCTGCCCGCGCTCTACTATCTGGCGCGGGCCGCGCCGCTGCCCGCGGACTTAACGGGCTATGGCGGAGGCTCTGGCCTCCGCCGACTGCGCCAGCCGCTTGTCGAGATAGCCGCCGACCCGGGTCTCGACCTCCGACAGGTGCTCGCTCCAGAAGTGGTTGGCGCTGTCGACCACCTCGTAGTCGATGACGATGCCCTTCTGGGTGCGCAGCTTGGAGACCACGCGCTCCACCTCCACCGGCGGCGTCACGCTGTCCGACGCGCCCTGCAGGATCAGGCCCGAGGCCGGGCAGGGGGCGAGGAAGCTGAAGTCGTACATGTTCGTCGGCGGCGAGACGGAGATGAAGCCGTCCGTTTCGGGCCGGCGCATCAGGAGCTGCATGCCGATCCAGGCGCCGAAGTCATAGCCGGCGACCCAGCACTGGGAGGCGGCCGGATTGGTCGCCTGCAGCCAGTCGAGCGCGGTGGCCGCGTCGGCCAGCTCGCCGATGCCGGAATCGAATTCGCCCTGGCTGCGGCCCACGCCCCGGAAGTTGAAGCGCAGGACCGAGAAGCCCCGCTTCATGAACAGGTGGAAGAGCTGCACGGCGACCGGATTGTTCATCTGGCCGCCCGCCTTGGGGTGAGGGTGCAGGATCAGCGCCACCGGCGCGTTTTCGCTCTTGCCCTGGGAGTATCGCCCCTCGATCCGCCCGGCTGCGCCGGTCAGAACCACCTCTGGCATGCCATCCTCTCGTGCCGCCTAGAATACTTGACTACGCTGCTTGGTCTTCCTAGATCGCAGCCATGCGTCCAATCGGGAAAACCGCCTGCGCGAAGCCGGGGCTTGTAACACAGGCGCGGCGCGATGCGCGGGAAAACTGCATGACGGACGGGTCGAGATGCGCCTGAGCACCAAGGGACGATACGCCGTCATGGCCATGGCCGACCTGGCGCGTCGCGAGGGCGACCGGGCCGTGGCGCTCGCCGAGATCGCCGAGCGGCAGGAGATTTCGCTCTCCTATCTGGAGCAGCTGTTCGCCCGCCTGCGCCGCCGCGGCCTGGTCATCAGCGCCCGCGGACCGGGCGGCGGCTATCGCCTGGCCCGCAGCGCCCAGGACACCAACATCGCCGAGATCGTCCTGGCCGTGGACGAGCCCCTGCGCGCCACCCGCTGCGGCGGGGAGGGCGCGCGCAAGGGCTGCATGGCCAAGGGCGAGAAATGCCTGACCCACGACCTGTGGGAAGAGATGGGCCGGCAGATCACCACCTATCTGGAGTCCGTCTCCCTGGCCGACGTCGTCGACGGCCGGCTGGGCGCGCGGGCCTCGGTGGCGGCATGAGCGGGGTCTATCTCGACTACAACGCGACCGCCCCCGTGCGGCCGCAGGCCCAGGCGGCCGTGGCCCAGGCCCTGGCGGCGGGCGGAAATCCGTCCTCCGTGCACGCCGCCGGCCGCGCCGCCCGCGCCCGGCTGGAAGAGGCGCGCGCCAAGGTCGCCACCCTGATCGCCGCGCCGGCCTCGACCGTCATTTTCACCTCCGGCGGCACCGAGGCGAACGTCCTGGCCATCGAGAGCGCCGTGGCGACCGGCAGCCGCCGCCTGATCGTCAGCGCGGTGGAGCACGACGCCGTCCTGGAGAGCGCCCGGGCCTCCGGCGCGGAGGTCGAGGTCCTGCCCGTGGGCGTCGACGGCGTCGCCGACCTCGGCTGGCTGGCCGTGCGTCGCTGCGGCTGGGACAGGGCCGACGGGCGGCCGGTCGTCGCCCTGATGCTGGCCAACAATGTGACCGGCGTGAGCGAGCCGGTGGCGGAAGCCGCCCAGATCGTCCGCGCCGCCGAGGGTTGGCTGCATGTCGACGCCGTCCAGGCCGCCGGCAAGATCGCCATCGACAGCCGCGCGCTCGGCGCCGACACGCTCGCCGTCTCGGCCCACAAGATCGGCGGGCCGCAGGGCGTCGGCGCGCTGACCTTCGGCCCCCGGGCGACCCTGACCCGTCGCCTGCATGGGGGCGGACAGGAGCGCAGCCGGCGCGCCGGCACCGAGAACGTACCGGGAATCGCCGGCTTCGGCGCGGCGGCCGAGGCTGCGATGGAGGATCTGGCCGCCGCCGCAGCCCAGGCCGCCTGGCGCGATGAAGCCGAGGCGGCCCTGATCGAGGCCGGCGCGACCGTGCTCGGCGCCGGCGCCGAGCGACTGCCCAACACCCTGTGCGTGGCCATGCCGGACTATCCCGCCGAGCTGCAGGTGATGAACCTCGACCTCGCCGGCGTCATGGTCAGCGCCGGCTCCGCCTGTTCCTCGGGGAAGGTGAAGCCGAGCCACGTGATCACCGCCATGGGGCGCGGGGACCTGGCCGGCTGCGCGATCCGCGTCAGCGGCGGCTGGGCGACCACCGCCCAGGACTGGAACCGATTTGTCGCGGCCTGGATGCAGGCCCATGACCGCCATGCCGCGCGCCGACGCGCGCCGGCGGCCTGAAGGATACCGATATGCCCGCCGTCAAGCAGACCGTCGAACATGTCGAGGCGCTGGAGAAGTACCAGCACGGCTTCGTCACCACCATCGACCAGGAGTTCGCGCCCAAGGGCCTGAACGCCGACATCGTGCGCTTCATCTCCGCCAAGAAGGAGGAGCCGGAGTGGATGCTCGCCTGGCGGCTGGAGGCCTTCGAGCGCTGGCAGGCGATGGAGGAGCCGACCTGGGCCAAGGTGAGCTTCCCGCGCATCGACTATCAGGACGCCTACTATTACGCCGCGCCCAAGAAGAAGGACGGGCCCAAGAGCCTGGACGAGGTCGATCCGGAGCTGCTGGCCACCTATGAGAAGCTCGGCATCCCGCTGCGCGAGCAGGCGGTCCTGGCCGGCGTCGAGGGCGCGCCGAAGTATGCGGTGGATGCGGTCTTCGACAGCGGCTCGGTGGTCACCACCTTCAAGAAGGAGCTGGCCGAGGCCGGCGTCATCTTCTGCTCGTTCAGCGAGGCGGTGCGCGAGCATCCCGAACTGGTGAAGAAGTACCTGGGCTCGGTGGTGCCGGCCTCGGACAACTATTTCGCCTGCCTAAACAGCGCCGTCTTCTCCGACGGCAGCTTCGTCTATGTGCCGCCGGGCGTCCGCTGCCCGATGGAGCTGTCGACCTATTTCCGCATCAATGCGGCCGAGAGCGGCCAGTTCGAGCGCACCCTGATCATCGCCGATGCGGGCGCCTACGTCTCCTATCTGGAAGGTTGTACGGCCCCCGCTCGCAAATCCCATCAACTCCATGCAGC
>CAYQPL010000098.1:5934-10236 GCA_964419395.1 uncultured Phenylobacterium sp.
CCTATCTGGAAGGCTGCACCGCGCCGATGCGCGACGAGAACCAGTTGCACGCCGCGGTGGTCGAGCTGGTCGCCCTGGAGGATGCGGAGATCAAGTACTCCACCGTCCAGAACTGGTATCCGGGCGATCCGGAAACCGGGAAGGGCGGCATCTACAACTTCGTCACCAAGCGGGCCGACTGCCGCGGCGACCGCGCCAAGGTGTCCTGGACGCAGGTGGAGACCGGCTCGGCCATCACCTGGAAATACCCGTCCTGCATCCTGCGGGGCCGCGAGAGCGTGGGCGAGTTCTACTCCATCGCCATCACCAATGGCCGCCAGCAGGCCGACACCGGCACCAAGATGATCCACCTGGGCGAGGGCACGCGCTCGCGCATCATCTCCAAGGGCATCTCGGCCGGGAAGTCGTCCAACACCTATCGCGGCCTGGTCTCGGCCCACCCCAAGGCCAAGGGCGCGCGCAACTTCACCCAGTGCGACAGCCTGTTGATCGGCAAGGACTGCGCCGCCCACACGGTGCCCTATATCGAGGCGCGCAACGGCCAGGCCATTTTCGAGCACGCGGCGACGACCACGCGCCTGTCGGAGGACCAGCTCTTCTACGCCCGCCAGCGCGGCCTGGGCGAGGAGGAGGCCGTCCAGCTGCTGGTCAACGGCTTCGTCAAGGACGTGCTGCAGGAGCTGCCCATGGAGTTCGCCGTGGAAGCCCAGAAGCTCGTCGCCATATCCCTGGAAGGCTCCGTCGGATGAGCCAGGACAAGACCCGGACGCACGTGATGAACCTGAAGGCCGCCTTCGAAGCCGAACACGCCCGCCGCGACGCCGCCCGGCGCGCCCGCGAGGCGGCCGAGCAGCAGCGCCAGGCCGAGGATCTCGCCCGCGCCGAGGCGCTGGAGGCGGCCCTGGCCGAAGATCCCGGCTTCCTGTCGAGCAAGGGGCTGGAGCTGACGCGCCGGCGCTACACCGTGACGCTCGATCATGCCGACTACCGGATCGCCGCCTATTTCGAGGACGGGCGCTGCAGCGTCACCTCGGCCGACAAGCGCACGGCCACCTCCTCGGCCGCGCCCCGCAAGCAACAATTCGTGGAGAGCGTCGAAGACGCCCTCCTCGTGATGGCCCAGTTCCTGGCCGACGAGACCCGCTGATGCTTTCCATCCAGAACCTGCACGCCCGCGTCGACGAGACCGAGATCCTCAAGGGCCTGTCCCTCGACCTGCCCGCCGGGGAGGTCCACGCCATCATGGGCCCGAACGGGGCCGGCAAATCGACCCTCTCCTATGTCCTCACGGGCCGCGACGGCTACGAGGTGACCGACGGGTCGGCGAGCCTGGACGGCGAGGACCTGCTGGCGCTGGAGCCGGAGGAACGTGCGGCGCGCGGGCTCTTCCTGTCCTTCCAGTACCCGCTGGAGATTCCCGGCGTGCCGGCCATGACCTTCATCCGCACCGCGCTGAACGCCCAGCGCAAGGCGCGCGGCGAGGCCGAAATCACCGCGCCGGAGTTCCTGAAGCTCGCCCGCGAGACCGCCAGGCAGCTGCGCATCGATTTCGACATGCTCAAGCGGCCGCTGAACGTCGGCTTCTCGGGCGGTGAGAAGAAGCGGATGGAAATCTTTCAGATGGCGATGCTTTCGCCCCGCCTGCTGATCCTCGACGAGACCGACTCCGGCCTCGACATCGACGCCCTGAAGCTCGTCGCCGACGGGGTGAACGCCATGCGCAGCCCCGACCGCGCCATGCTGGTCATCACCCACTATCAGCGGCTGCTGGACTATATCCGGCCCGACAAGGTCCATGTGCTTTCGGCCGGGCGCATCGTCGCCAGCGGCGGCCCGGACCTGGCGCTCGAGCTGGAGCGCGAGGGCTACGACAAGTATGCGAGGGCCGCTTGAGCCTCTCCGCCGCCCTTCGCGACCGCGACGTCGCCCAGCTGCCCAGCCGCCGGGACGAGGACTGGCGCTGGACCGACCTGCGCGCCCTGATCCGAGAGCTGCCCCCGGCCTCGCCGGAGGCGGCCGCGCCTGAAGGGGCCGGCCCGTTCGGCGATCTCGGCGAGGTCGAGATCGTCGTGGTGAACGGTCGTGTCCTTGGCGACGCCGCCCCGCTGCGGCTGCCGGCCGGCGCGCGCCGCACCGTGCGGCTGCGGCTGATCTCGGCCAGCGCGGAGACGTCTCACGGCGTGCGGCTTTCGATCGAACTCGGCGAGGGCGCGCAACTCACCCTGCTCGAAAGCCATGAGGGTCTGGCCGCCGGCTATCTGGCGGATGCCGAACTCGACATTCGCCTCGCCAAGGACGCACGGCTCGACCGGATCGTCCTGGCCGACGACGAGGCCGAGGCGGTGTCGGTCAACACGGCCGAGGTCGACCTCGCCGCCGGCGCGCATCTGGCCCAGACCCTCCTGACCACCGGCGCCAGGCGCCAGCGGATCGAGACCCGCGTGCGCCATCCGGGGGAGGGCGCCCATGTGCGTATGGACGGCGTCTATCTGCTCGACGGGCGGACCCATTCGGACCTGACCAGCGCCGTCACTCACGCCGGCCTCGACGGAACGACCGAACAGCTCATCAAGGGGGTGGTCGCCGATCAGGCCCGCGGCGTCTTCCAGGGCCGCATCACCGTCGCCGAGGGCGCCGACCGCACCGACGCGCGCATGGGCCACCACGCGCTCATCCTCTCCGACCGGGCCGAGATCGACGCCAAGCCCGAACTGCTGATCTTCGCCGACGACGTGGCCTGCGCCCATGGCAACACCATCGGCGCGCTCGACGAGGACGCGATCTTCTACGCCCGCCAGCGCGGCGTGCCGGAGGCGCAGGCCCGGGCCCTGCTGACCGAGGCGTTCGTGGGCGAGGTGATCGACCGCATCGCGGACGAGGCCGTGCGCGAGGCCGTCCGCGCCTGGGCCGCCGAATGGCGGGGGGGCTGATGGCCTGCGACGTCGAGGCGGTCCGGGCGGAATTCCCGATCCTGCAGCGCCAGGTGAACGGCAAGCCGCTGGTCTATCTGGACTCCGCCGCCTCGGCCCAGAAGCCGAGGGCGGTGATCGAGGCTATGACGGGGGCGATGGCGCATTCCTACGCCAACGTTCACCGCGGCCTGCACACGCTCGCCAACGAAACGACCGAGGCCTACGAAGCCGCCCGCCGCGCGGTGGCGGACTTCCTCCGCGCCGAGGAGACGGAGGTCGTCTTCACCAAGGGCGGCACCGAGGCGATCAATCTGGTTGCGGCCGGCCTGGGCGCCCGTCTGGGCGCCGGCGATGAGATCGTGCTCACGGAGATGGAGCACCACGCCAACATCGTCCCCTGGCACTTCCTGCGCGAGCGCTTCGGCGTGGTCCTGAAGTTCGTGCCGGTGACCGATGCAGGCGAGCTCGACCTGGACGCCTATCGCGACCTGCTCGGACCGCGAACGCGGGTGGTGGCGCTCAGCCACATGTCCAACGTGCTGGGCACGGTGAACCCGGTCATGGAACTGACCCGCATGGCCCATGAGGCGGGCGCCCTGGTCCTCATCGACGGCTGCCAGTCCATCGTCCACCAGCCCGTGGACGTGAAGGCGATCGACTGCGACTTCTTCGTCTTCTCCGGCCACAAGCTCTATGGCCCGACCGGCATCGGCATCCTCTATGGCAAGGCCGAGCGGCTCGCCGACCTGCCGCCCTATCAGGGCGGCGGCGAGATGATCGGAGAGGTGGCGCTGGAGAAGATCACCTACGCCGATCCGCCGCACCGCTTCGAGGCCGGCACGCCGCCGATCCTGGAGGCCATCGGCCTCGGCGCCGCCATCGGCTGGCTGAACGGCCTCGACCGTCGCGCGGTCGCCGAGCACGAGCATCGCCTCTACCAGCGGACGATCGAAGGCCTGGCCGGCGCCAACTGGCTGAGGATCATCGGCGAGCCGGGGAAGGGGGCGATCCTTTCCTTTACGATGGAAGGCGCCCACGCCCATGACGTGGCCCAGCTCCTGGACCGCTACGGCGTCGCTGTCCGCGCCGGGACCCACTGCGCCGAGCCCCTGATGAAACGCTTCGGCGTGACCTCCAGCGCCCGGGCCTCCTTCGGTCTCTACAATACCGAAGCCGAGGTCGACGCCTTCGTCGAGGCCCTCAACAAGACCCAAGCCTTTTTCGCGTGAACGCCCATGGATGACGCCCCCGCCAAGACCGAAGCCGCCGCGCCGCTCTCGCAGGCCGAGCTCGACCAGCTGACCGCCCAGCTGATCGACAAGCTCAAGACCGTCTTCGATCCCGAAATCCCGGTCGACATCTATGAGCTCGGCCTCATCTACAAGGTCGA
>CAYQPL010000098.1:10246-13241 GCA_964419395.1 uncultured Phenylobacterium sp.
CCTGACGGCCATTGCATCGTGCCGCGGACGCTCGACAAGGACGTGGCCATCGACATGACCCTGACCGCGCCGGGCTGCCCGGTGGCCGGCGAGATGCCGGGCTGGGTGCAGGACGCGGTGATGGAGATTCCCGGGATCCGATCGTGCAATGTCGATCTGGTCTTCGATCCGCCGTGGGATCCGTCGCGCATGTCGGACGAGGCCAAGCTTCAACTGAACATGTTCTGACCCCATATGCCGGACATGGAAAACCTCAGCCTCACGCCAGCGCCCCGGGCCCGCCGGCCCCGGCCCAAGGTGGTCACCCTGACCGACGCCGCCGCCGCGCGCGTCCGCGAGATCATGGACAAGGCGGAGAAGCCCTATGCCGGCCTTCGCGTCGGGGTGAAGAACGGCGGCTGCGCCGGACAGGAATACGTTCTCGACTACGCCGAGGCCGCCGATCCGCTCGACGAGACGGTGGAGGACAAGGGCGTCACCATCCTGGTGGAGCCCAAGGCCGTCCTCTTCCTGATCGGCACGGTCATCGACTACGAGACGACCCGGTTGGCCTCGAAGTTCGTCTTCCGCAATCCGAACGAGACGGACGCCTGCGGCTGCGGCGAGAGCGTGACGATCACCCCGGCCGCCGCCGATCAGGACGAGGCCTGAGCCTTCAGCGCCACTGGAATTTGGCGGGGCGCTTCTGCAGGAAGGCGAGGACCCCCTCGCGGGAATCCTCGGTCCGGCCGGCCTCGCGCTGGACGATCCGTTCGGCCTGGAGCTGTTCGGCCCATTCGGCGTCCAGGCCGTCCCACACCAGCTTGCGGATATAGCCGAGCGCCCGGGGGCCGCTGGCCAGGGCCTGCGCCAGGTCCAGGGCGGTCTCCATCAGCCTGTCGTCGGGAACGCAGCGGTTGATCAGGCCCCATTCGAGCGCGGTCTTCGCCGGCAGCTTGTCGCCCAGCAGGGTCAGCTCCATGGTCCGCGCCTTGCCGACCAGACGGCTCAGCAGGTAGGTGGCGCCGCCGTCGGGCACGAGGCCGATGCGCCGGAAGGCCTGCAGGAAATAGCCGCTCTCGCCCGCCACGATCAGGTCGCCCATCAGGGCGATGGAGCAGCCGATGCCGGCGGCGGCGCCGTTCACCGCCGTGACGATGGGCAGGGGGTAGTCGCGCATGCGCGTGACGAAGGGGTTGTAGACCGTCTCCAGCGCCCCGCCGGCGTCCCGGGCCTCGGCGCCGCCGTCGGTCCCGCCCGGCGAATCGGCGCGGCCGGACAGGTTGGCGCCCGAGCAGAAGCCGCGGCCTTCGCCGGTGATCACCACGCAGCGGACTCCCGACTCCGGCCGGGCGTAGGCCTCCAGGGCCGCCTGGAGCTCGCCGATCAGGTCGAGGCTCGCGGCGTTCAGCGTCGCGGGGTCCGAAAGCGTGACGACTGCGACAGCCCCGTTTTCGGAGGTCTTGATCTTCTCATAGGCCATGGCGTCCTCCCGTCCTTCGCCTCAAGGGGCGAGTCTGCGGGAGACTACCCGGCGTCAGCCAAGGGCCAATAGCGCGAAAGGCTCAGGCGGCGTCGGCCAGGGGGGCGGCGAGGCTCACCTGATTGCGGCCGCCGCGCTTGGAGGCGTAGAGGGCGGCGTCGGCCCGCTCCATGACGCTGTGGGCGCTCTCGTGCGGCGCGCGCTCGGCCAGGCCCGCCGAGACCGTGATCTTGCCGAGATCCTCGTTGGTGGAGCGGCGCTTCAGCACGCGCGAGGCGATCTCCTCGCGAATCTCCTCCAGGGCGGTGCGCGCCGCGATCATGGCTTCGCCGGGCAGGATGAGGGCGAACTCCTCGCCGCCGTAACGCGCCGCCACGCGGGGCGTGGCGCCCACCCGCCCGATCACGCTCGCCACATAACGGATCACCTGGTCGCCGGTCTGGTGGCCCCAGGTGTCGTTGAAGCCCTTGAAGTGGTCGATATCGATCAGCGCCAGGCAGATGCCGTGCCCCTGGGCGTCGGCCTCCTGGCAGGCGCGGGCCAGTTCTTCGTCGAAGGCCTTGCGGTTGGCCAGATTGGTGAGGCCGTCGGTCGTCGCCTCGCGCCGGACCTGCTCGAGGTGCTCGCGCAGGCGGGCGACCTCGTTGCTCGATTCGCTGAGCTGCTTTTCCAGCGTCTGGTTCTCGCGCTGCACCCGCTGGGTGGCCGAGGCCAGGGTCTTGACCGTGGCCTCCAGGCTGGCGACGTCCTTGCCGGCGCTGAGCGACTGGCTGGCGCTCGCCAGGGTCTGGCCGTAGGCCTCGCTCGACTGCTTGGCCGAGCTGATCGCCGCGGAGACCGAGGCGAGTTCGCGGCTCAACTGGTCCCCGGCGTCGCGGATCTGATCGTTGAGGCGCGCCTTGGGCAGGTAGAGGGCGGCGAGCTCTTCGCTGACCGACTCGGTGAAGGCCTGCCCGCTCTTGAGGATGCGGGTGATCTCCTTGCCCAGGGCGCTTTCCGGCGCCGCCAGGTAGTTGATCCACAGCTCGAAGTTCACCGCCGTGGGCCAGATGCGGTGGCGCTCCATCTCCTCGATGGCCGTGTGCGCCAGACCGAACGCCTCCGGGCCTCTCAGCCGCGTCTCCACTTCTTGGGACATGGTTCGCCTTCCTTACAGCCGGCGTGCTCCCCCTGAGCGCCGGCCACCCCTAATCTCTCGATAGTAAGACTACGGGCGAGAGCCAAACGACCGGTTAAGCTCGCGCCCGGCTGGCGCGGCTCAGTCGCCGCGCAGGGGCGTGGGCCGCAGCAGGAAGGCGGGCGTGTCGCCGCCGAAGCCGCGAACGCCGGTGCGGCCCTCGTCGGGCTCCTCGCGCGAGCGGACGCCGCGGACCGGACGTTCGTCGGCGGCGGGCGGGGCTTCGGGCGCCGGCGCGGCGTCCTTCGCCCGGCTGCGACGCCGGGGAGCCTCGTCGTTCTTCGGCCGCGCCGCCCGCCTGGGCTTCTCCTCGGCCGCCGCTGCGGCCGGTTCGGCCGGCGCCGGCGCCGGCGCCG
>CAYQPL010000099.1:0-7000 GCA_964419395.1 uncultured Phenylobacterium sp.
TCCAGCTTGGCGAGCTTCTCGATCGAGCTGTCGGGCCGGACGCCGTCGTCCTTCACATGGGCATTGCCGTCCCGGTCGAAGGCCGGCAGGACCTCTCCGTCCAGCCGCCCCTCGTCCTGCGCGGCGGCGAGGCGCTTGTGCGACGAGACCGCGTAGGCGTCGGCGGTCTGGCGGTCGATGTTGAACCGATGCGCCAGCACCTCGGCGGTCTGGCCCATGTTGAGCGCGGTGATCGGATCGGTCAGCCCGCGCTCCAGCCCGATGACGGGCGAGAAGAAGTCGGGACGCACCTCGGCCATCTTCTGCGCCTTGTCGAGCGGGCTCCTGGCGCGGGCCATGCCGCCGAACCATTCGACGGCCTCCTGCCGGTAGACAAGCGGCGCCCGCGACAGCGCCTCGGCCCCGCCGGCCAGGATCATCTCGTGGCTGCCGTCTCGGATGTAGCGGAAGGCGGTGTCGATCGACTGCATGCCCGAGCCGCAGTTGATCTGCACCGTGAAGGCGACCATGGCCTCGCCCATGCCGAGGCGCAGGGCCGCCACACGCGCCGGGTTCATCTCGTCGGCCACCACGTTCACGCAGCCCAGGATCACCTGGTCGAAGGCGTCCGGCGCGAAGGGCTGGCGCAACAGGAGGGGCCGGCCGCACTGGACGGCGAGATCGACGGGGGTGAAGGGGCCCGGCTTGCCGCGGGCCTTGATGAAGGGCGTACGGGCGCCGTCGACGATATAGACCGGACGGCTCATTCGGCGGCCTCGGCGTGGGCGCGCTCGGCCGGGACGGCGCGGCCGGTCAGCTCCTCGGGCGAGAAATCGTCCACCGCCACCACCTTGGCCACGGCGGCGTCGACCGCCTGAAGGCGCTCGTGGTCGGCCTGGCTGATCAGCCCCTGTTCCCAGGCGGCCTCGGGGTCGCGGATGCGCAGCTTCTTGAGCCGGTCGCGGATCGGCTGGGTCTCGACGACCAGCTCTAGAGCCCGCTCGAGTTCCGCCACAGCATCGTCGCCGCCGCCGAGATAGACGTCCTCGGTCAGGCGGTCGCGCGTGGCCGAAGGCTCCAGGATCAGCCGGGCGCACTGGCGGGTGACGCGGTCGCTGGGCCCGCGGCGGACGACGCCGAAGGGCAGGACGAAGATCTGCAGCAGCCAGGCGACCGGCCGGCTGGGGAAATTGTCCAGGATCTCCTTCAGCCTGCGCTCGATGGTCAGGAAGCCGTCCTGCATGATCCATTCGACCAGCGGCAGGTCCGCCTCCTGGCGGCCGTCCTCCTCCCACCGCTTGAGCACGGCGCAGAGCATGTAGAGCTCGGCGAGGATGTCGCCGAAGCGCGCCGACAGCATCTCCTTGCGCTTCAGCGAGCCGCCGATCGTCAGCAGGGCGGCGTCGGAGGCCAGCGCGAAGCTGGCCGCATAGCGGCTGAGCTTTCGGTAGTAGCGGCGGGTGGGGCCGGTCTCCGGGGCCGGGCCGAGCATGCCGTCGCTCCAGGAGCGGACGAAGGCGTTCTTCGCCGTCCGCAGGATGTGGCCGGCGTGGGCCCAGACGGCGACGTCGAATGCCTCCAGCCCCTTCTTCGTGTCCTCGTCCGCCAGGGCCTCCATCTCCTTCAGGATGAAGGGGTGGGCGCGGATCGCGCCCTGGCCGAAGACGATCAGGCTGCGGGTCAGGATGTTGGCGCCTTCCACCGTGATGCCGACGGGCACCGAGCGGTAGAAGTTGCCGAGGTAGTTCTTCGGCCCGTCGATCACCGCCTTGCCGGCGTGAACATCCATGGCGTCGTTGGCGGCGATGCGCATGCGCTCGGTGGCGCTGTTCTTCATGATCGCCGAGACGACCGACGGATGATGGCCGAGCGCCAGGCCCGCGCAGGTGAAGCGTCGGGCGGCGTCGAGCTGGTAGGCGTTGGCGGCGATGCGCGCGAGCCGCTCCTGCACGCCCTCGAACTCCCCGATGGGGATGCGGAACTGGGTGCGCACCCGGGCATAGGCGCCGGTGGTCCGCGCCGCCATGGCCGCGCCGGCGGCCGAGAGCGAGGGCAGGGAGATGCCGCGGCCCGCGGCCAGCGCCGCGTTCAGCATCATCCAGCCCTTGCCGATCTGCTCGCGCCCGCCCAGCACGGCGTCCAGCGGCAGGAATACGTCATGCCCCTCGTTGGGGCCGTTCTGGAAGGCCTGCATGGAGGGCAGGTGCCGCCGTCCGATCTCGACGCCCTCGGTGTCGGTGGGGACGAGGACCACCGTGATGCCCAGGTCCTCCGCGCCGCCCAGCAGGCCGTCGGGATCCTTCACCTTCACGGCGAGACCAAGCACCGTGCAGATCGGGCCGAGCGTGATGTAGCGCTTGCGCCAGTTGAGGCGCAGGCCGAGCACCTTCCGCCCGTCGCGCTCCGCTTCGCAGACGACGCCGGTGTCGGTCATCGCCGCAGCGTCGGAGCCGGCCTCCGGGCTGGTCAGGCCGAAGGCGGGGATTTCGCGTCCGTCGGCCAGGCGCGGCAGCCAGTGCTGCTTCTGCTCGTCGGTCCCGAACTGCATCAGGAGTTCGCCGGGGCCGAGGGAGTTGGGAACCATGACGGTGACGGCGGCGGTCACCGATCGGGTCGAGATTTTCCGGACGACTTCGGAGTGGGCGTAGGGCGTGAAGCCCAGGCCGCCGAATTCCTTGGGAATGATCATCCCGAAGAAGCGCTCGCGCTTGATGAAGTCCCACGCCTCGGCCGGCAGGTCGCGGTCTTCCCAGGTGATCTTCCAGTCGTCGAGCATGGCGCACAGCTGCTCGACCGGCCCGTCTAGGAAGGCGCGCTCTTCCGGGGTGAGCCGGGCCGGCGGGATGTCGAGGAAGGCCGACCAGTCGGGGTCGCCCGTGAACAGGGCCGCGTCCCACCACACGTCGCCGGCGGCGATCGCCTCGGCCTCGGTGTCGGACATCTCGGGCAGGACGCCCTTGGCCATGTGGTAGATCGGCCGCGTGACAAAGTCGCGGCGCAAGGATGACCCGGCCATGCAACACCTCTCTTGTTCGGCTTCTCCCGCCCAACGCCTTCGCCGGCCATTGGGTCCACGGATTGAGGTCAGATCCGCGTGAGCCCGACCTTGACCCAGGTCAGGGCGCCGGCCGCGGAACGGGGCTGCTCGCATGGGTGTTCCTCTCGCACACCGTTGAGAAAGGAGCGCCCGATGGCCATCCAACCCGAACAGAGCGACGTCGACGGCCAGGATCAGGCCGAGGTCCTGGACGAGGACAATGTGATCGGCGCCGGCGACGACATCCCGCCCGCCGAGATGCGCACCTTCGAGAACAATCCTAACGTCCGCGCCGAGACCGCCGCCGAGGGCGACGCCGACGACGAGGCCGGTCTCATCGCCGAGCAGCTGGACGATGACGAGATCGTGGCGCTCGAACGCGACGGCCTGGACGGCTTCTCCGTGACCGGCGACGACGATCCGATGGTCCGCGCCTCCGAACGCGGCGCGCCGGCGCCCCAGGACGAAGACGAGGTCTCCCTGATCGACGCCGGCGACATGGACGAGGCGCCCGGAACCGACCGCGCCGATATCGCCCGCTACGAGTCGAGCCGGGTCAGCGACCAGGATCTGGACGATCTCGGCTACGGCGACGGCGAGGAGCAGGCCTAGGGGCGAGACCGGAGTGGGCGCGCAGGCCGCGGCGTGACAGGCTGGGCCCACTGAAACTTCGACCAGGGGGCGCCGCCTTGCCGTCACCGCCGACCGAATCCGCTGCGCCCGGCTCGCAGCTCGAACGCCTCCTGGCCCTGGCCGTCGTTCCTGACGCGGTGCGGACGGCGGTGGTCCACCCGGTGGACGACCTGTCCCTCGCGGGCGCCGTGGAGGCGGCGGCGGCCCACCTGATCGTGCCCGTCCTGGTCGGACCCCAGGGGCGGATCCGCAAGGCCGCCGAGTCGGCCGGGCTCGACATTTCCGACTTCGAGATCGTCGATACGCCGCACAGCCACGCGGCGGCCGCGCGGGCCTGCGAACTGGCGCGGGACGGACAGGTCTCGGCGATCATGAAGGGCGCGCTGCACACCGATGAACTGCTCGAGGCGGCGGTCAGCGCCGCGTGCGGGCTGCGCACCGAACGGCGGATGAGCCATGTCTTCATCCTCGACGTGCCCACCTATCCCAAGCCGCTGCTGGTCTCGGACGCCGCGATCAACATCGCCCCCGACCTCGCCACCAAGGCCGACATCGTCCAGAACGCCATCGACTGCGCCCGGGCCATGAAGGTGGAGCGCCCCAAGGTGGCGATCCTGGCGGCGGTGGAGACGGTGAACCCAAAGATGGCCGCCACCCTCGACGCCGCGGCCCTGTGCAAGATGGCCGACCGCCGGCAGATCGTGGGCGGGGTTCTCGACGGCCCGCTCGCCTTCGACAACGCCATCTCCAGGGAGGCCGCCGAGGCCAAGCACATCGCTTCCGAGGTGGCCGGCGACGCCGACATCCTCATCGTGCCCGACATCGAGTCCGGCAACATGCTGGCCAAGCAGCTCTTCTACCTGGCCCGCGCCCAGTCGGCCGGCGTCGTCATGGGCGCCAAGGTCCCCATCATGCTGACCAGCCGCTCGGACGGCGTGCTCTCGCGGCTGGCCTCCTGCGCCGTCGCCCTGCTGGTGGCCCAGGCCGAACGGTCGAAGCCGGCCAGATGAGCCGTCGAATCCTGGTCCTCAACGCCGGATCGTCGAGCCTGAAGTTCGCCGTCTATTCCGCGGCTTCCGGCAGGATCTCGGACCTCCATCTCAGCGGCGCCGTGTCGCGCCTGCCGCAGGCGCCGCACCTGAAGATCAGGGACGGGGCGGGCGCCGTTCGCGTCGACGAGGCCTGGGACGAATCCGACGGCACGGTCGAGAGGGCCCTGCCGCGTCTGCTGCGCCGTCTGGCCGCGGCCGGGGAGGCGCCCGACGCCGTCGGCCACCGCATCGTCCATGGCGGCCTGGCGTTCCGTGCGCCGGCCCGGCTCGACGACGACGCCATGCAGAAGCTCCGCGCGCTCTGTCCGCTGGCGCCGCTTCACCAGCCCTTCAACCTCCAGGCCGTCGAGGCCGCCCGCGCCGCCTTCCCGGACGCCCTCCAGGTGGGGGCCTTCGACACCGCCTTCCATGCCGACCAGCCGAGGCTGGCCCGGCTCTACGCCCTGCCGCGGGCGCTGATCGACGAGGGCGTGCTCGCCTACGGCTTCCACGGCCTGTCCTACGACTACATCGCCGGCGTTCTGCGCGAGCGGCATGGTCCGTCCGCCGGCGGGCGCGTCATCGTCGCCCACCTGGGCAGCGGCGTGGCGCTCTGCGCCCTCGCCGAGGGCCGCAGCATGGCCACCACCATGGGCTTCTCCGCCCTGGACGGCCCGCCCATGGGCACGCGCTCGGGCGCCCTCGATCCCGGCGTCTTGCTCTATCTGATGGCGGCGAGGGGGATGACGGCCGATGAGCTGACCGATCTGCTCTATCGGCGCTCGGGCCTGCTCGGCGTCTCCGGCGAAAGCGGCGACGTCCAGGTCCTGCTGGCCAGCGCCCGGCCACAGGCGCGCGAGGCGCTCGACCTCTTCGCCTACCGCGTCGCCGAGGAGGTCGGCCGGCTGGCCGCGGCCCTGGGCGGCCTCGACCGCATCGTCTTCACCGCCGGCGTCGGGGAGAACGCCGCGCCGGTGCGCGCCGATGTCCTGCGCCGCTGCGCCTGGCTCGGCTGCGCCCTGGACGAGGCGGCCAATGCGGCGGGCTCAGCCGAGATCAGCGCGCCGGGCTCCGGGGGCGTCGCCGAGGTGATCCCCACCGACGAGCAGATCGTCCTGGCCGGGGCGGCGGCGAGCCTTCTCGACTGACGTCGCGCATACGAAAAGGCCGGAGGCGGGCGTCGCCTCCGGCCCTTCCGCTGGTCAGTTCCAGCTTAGAACTTGTAGCCGAACCCGCCCGAGATCACCCACGGATCGAGGCTGACCTTGGTCTTCACGCCATTGGTGTTGTCCGTCGCGTCGGTCTCGAAGAACACCTTCTTGACGTCCAGGTTGACGCTCCACGGCCCTTGGGTGGCGATGTCCACGCCGGCCTGCAGGGCCAGGCCGAAGCCGTCGTCGATGTCGAGGTCGAAGCCGTTCTTGTCCTCGCCGCTGTAGAAGATCATGTAGTTCACGCCCGCGCCCACATAGGGGCTGACCTTGGCGGCCGGGGCGAAGTGGTACTGCAGCGAGACGACCGGGGGGAGGACCCAGGTCTCGTGGATTTCGACATCGGTTCCGCCGCCCTTGGCCCTGACCTTGTGCCTGGTTGTGCCGGCGATCACCTCGGCGGCGAGGTTGTCGGTGAAGAAGTAGGTCAGGCCGATGGTCGGCATGACGTCATAGTCCACCTCGGCGTTCAGGCCGGTGGGCGCGCCGGCGAGGGTGGTGATCGGATCACCGGCCTCGGGGTCCACATTGGTGACGCGGACATTGATCATCTTCACGCCCGCGGCCTTGGGCTGGAAGTCCTGGGCGCTGGCGGCGCCGGCGAGGCCGAGCGCCAGGCCGGCGGCGAGCACGGCGGCGTAGGTTTTCATCTCTTATCCCCATTGTTGACGGCATGGCCGTGCCGCCGGCATGCGCCGCGGCCGCCGGCTCAGCCTTGATCTGGCTCAACCGTGGCGGGGCCTTTCGGGGGCGGGCCGTTGACGCCGGTCAAAGCCTGCGCCGTCCGCCTGGGGTGGAGTGGAGGCGAACCCACGCCAAGGAGCGCGCCCATGTCCAAGCCCCTCACCAAGGAAATCCGCCACGACATCGACGACACCCTCGAGGACGTCGCCAAGGCCCTCCGGGCCGCGGCCGAAACCCTGTCCGACGAAACCGAGGAAGCGATCGCTAAGGCCGCCCATGCGGTCCGTCACGCCGCCGACGCGCTCGCGGAAAAGGCCGGAAAGCCCGCCAAGGAGGCCGCCGAAAAGGCCGCGCGGGAGGTGAAGGAACATCCCATCGTCTCGGCCGGGGCGGCTCTGACGGCTGCGGCCCTGCTGCTCAGCCTG
>CAYQPL010000099.1:7010-7978 GCA_964419395.1 uncultured Phenylobacterium sp.
ACGTGCTGGTTTGGGTTTGACGGCGTGACGCAGACGCCGAACCGCGACGAGATCGCCTTCCGGATCCGGGGGGCATTCGGGCCCGCCCGAAGCCTTGACCCGGGTCAATGCGGCGCGGCGGGCGGGCCCGCAGGCTTGGCGGACAAGAGGAGACGCGACGTGCCGTTCAAAGACATACTGCTGCACCTGGAATCCTATCCCGACCGCGTGGCGGACCGGGCGATCGACGGCGCGACCGCGCTGGGCGCCGTGCTGGGCGGCAGCCTCACGGCCGTCTCCCCGCGGGTCGAGATTCCGCTGAAGACCAACCGCCTGGCCGATTTCGCCCTGCGCCTCGGGGACATGGCCCGGGCCGAGGAGGCGCGGGGCGCCGAGCAGGCCGACTCGGCGCTCGATCATTTCGAGGTGCAGGCCAAGCTGCTGGGAGTCTATGGCGGCCGGCTCAACCCGAAGCTGGAAATGTTCGAGGTCGCGGAGCGCACGGCCATCCTGGCGCGGACCCGCGACCTCTGCATCGTACCGTCGAGCCCTCGCACGGGGGTGCATCAGGGCGTGGCCGAGGCGGTGCTCTTCGGATCCGGCCGCCCGGTGGTTCTCGCGCCGGAGGCCGCCGCACTGGAGCCGAAGCTCGACACCATCCTCGTGACCTGGGACGGCGGCGCGCCGGCGGCGGCGGCCGTGGGGGCGGCCATGCCGCTCCTGCGGGCGGCCGGGACGGTGAGGGTGCTGGTGGTGCTGAACGAAAAGGCCGGCGTGGACGCCCACCTGGCCGACGACCTGCTGCGTCACCTGGAACTGCACGGCGTCGCCGCCGAGGCGCAGCCGTTCGACGCGGCGGGCGCGACCATCGGCTCGGTGTTCGGCCACGTGGTCGAGCGGGTGCGGCCGGACCTGCTCGTCATGGGCGCCTTCGGCCATTCGCGGGCGCGGGAGTTCGTTCTCGGCGGCGCCACCCGCGCCATGCTCGA
>CAYQPL010000099.1:7988-12990 GCA_964419395.1 uncultured Phenylobacterium sp.
CGCCAGTCCCCGTCCTTCTCGCGCGGTGACCGCCCGCTCGGCGAGCGCCGCGGCGCATCGCGCCGGCTTCGGATGGATTTCGGCGGATCGCTGAGCTAAGCCACTCGCCCGCGGCGGTTGGCCGCGAGGTCAGGTCCTGGGACGGTCTCGTGAAACTTCAGCGTATCTCCAAGGCGGTCGCGGCGCTCGCCGCGGGCGTGTCCCTGCTCGCCTCCGGCGCTCATGCGCAGGACGGCGGGACGGTCGCCATCATGGGCGCCACAGTGTTCGACGCCACCGGCGCGGCGCCCCACAAGGCCAATGTGATCCTGCGCGAGGGCCGCATCGCGGCGGTGGGGCCGCAGGTCGCGGCCCCGGCGGGCGCCACGGTGATCGCGGCGGACGGCAAGGCGCTCCTGCCGGGCTTCTTCGACGTCCATACCCACTGGACGCCCAATGGCGACCCCGCCGACACGCCGGCCATCGCCACCGACTATGTCCAGGCCGGCGTGACCACGGTCAACGACTTCCACCAGCCGCCGGAATCCTATGCGCCCCGCCGCCGCTGGCTGTCCCAGCTGGCCACGCCGCACGTCAATCTGACGGCCCGGGTCAGCACCCCGGGCGGCCACGGCGCCGACTGGGCCGATACGGCCACCACCAAGTGGGTGAACACGCCGGAAGCCGCCCGCAAGGCGGTCCAGGACCTGCTTCCCTACGAGCCTGACCTGATCAAGGCCTTCCACGACGGCTGGCGCTACGGACTGTCGGCCGAGAACACCAGCATGGACACCTGGACCCTGTCGGCCCTGGTGGACGAGGCGCACAAGAACGGCCTGAAGGTGGTGACGCACACCGTGACCGTCGCGCGCGGCGCGGAGGCCGCCAAGGCCGGCGTCGACATCATCGTCCACAGCCTGCAGGACGAACCCATCGATCCGGCGACCATCGCCCTGATCAAGCAGGCCGGGACCGCCTACGCCCCGACGCTCGCGGTCTACGCGCCGGTGAAACCCGGCCAGACGGCGCCGGCCGATCCCCAGAACGCCCGCTTCGTGCAGTCGCAGCGCAAGTTCGGTTTCGCCCTGCAGAACCTCAAGGCGCTGCACGACGCCGGCGTGCTGGTCGCCCTGGGGACGGATGCGGGCATGCCGGGCACGCCGCACGGCGCGTCGACCCTGCACGAGATGGAGCTGATGGTGCAGGCGGGCCTCACGCCGGTCGAGGCGCTGATGGCCGGCACAGCCAACAGCGCCCGCGCCATGGGCCTGCTGGACGACCGGGGCACGATCGAGGCCGGCAAGCGCGCCGACCTGGTCCTGGTCGACGGTGCGCCCTGGAAGCGGATCGCCGACGTCCGCAAGACCGAACGCGTCTTCATCGACGGTCGGCAGGTGGCCGGCCCCGGGACCGAGCCGCCGCCGGCCAACAGCCGCATGACCCTGCCGGCGGCGCCGGCGCAGGCGCTGATCGACGACTTCGAGGGCGAGCCCGGCCGCACGCGCCTGGACACCCTGCGCCTGCAGGACACCGACGGGGGCATGGACCGCAGCCTCCTGGTCAGCCAGGTGCGCGCCCAGCCGGACGGGGACAAGGTGCTCAGCCTGGCGGCGAAGATGTCGATCAAGGAGGACCCGCAGGCCGGCGTCATCCTGCCGCTCAGCCGGGGCTCGGTGACGCCGGTCGACGCCAGCGGTTTCAAGGGGCTCCGGTTCGACCTGCGCGGGGACGGCGGCGACTACGAGCTGAGGGTCCGCACGGCCGGGGGCTGGTGGACCGCGCCGGTCACCGCCGCGCCGCAGTGGTCCGAAGTGTCCGTTCCGTTTGCGGGGCTGAAGCCGGCCGAGGGCCGCAGCGGCGCCGAAGGGCCCTGGACCGGCAAGGATTTGCTCGAGGTCGAGCTGGGCGGCGGCCGGCCGGCCGGCGAGACCCTGTGGCTCGAGGTGGACGACGTCGCCTTCTACTGACGGCGGCGACCGGCCGAAGACGCGATAGGGGGCGGCTGCGCTGCGGCCCCCCGCGAGCCGCGTCCATCGAACGCCGTTCAGATTCGGCGTTACAAATATTGTGTTCTCTATTTGACCGGAATGCGCCGAATATTGCGGCAGTCGCGCTGATTCCGAGTGCTCGCCGGACGTATACCCACGCTATCCGGACGCATTCCCGTAGTCGGCGGGGCGACGCTGGCGGGAGCAAGAAAACAGGCCCCGCCGCACCGGAAGTCGGATTAGGGGATGACTATGAACACCAAGCTGTTGAGCCGGGCCGGTCTGCTGGCCTCCACCATGCTGTGCGCCCTGGGCGCCGGCGCCGCCCACGCGCAGGATACGACGCTCGAAGAGCTCGTCGTCGTCGGGTCGCAGATCCGCGGCGCGGACATCACCGAGGCGGTCCCGGTGACCGTCGTCGGACAGGAGGAGATCCAAGCGGTGGCCGCGGCCTCCGGCGACGAGCTCTTCCGCTCCATTCCCCAGATGGGCGATGTGAGCTTCAACTCGGCCTATCTGCCGAACTCCAGCAACAGCGCCCGCGGCGACGTGGGCTCGGTGAACCTGCGCAATCTCGGGGTCGGCAACACGCTGGTGCTGCTCAACGGCCGCCGGGTCGTGACGCACCCAACCAGCCGGGCCGACGAGAACCTGGTCCCGGTGCTGACCTACAACACCAACGCCATTCCGGTGAACGGCCTGCAGCGGCTGGAAGTGCTGCGCGACGGCGCGGCGGCCCTCTACGGCTCCGACGCCGTGGCCGGCGTGGTCAACACCGTGCTGCGCACCGACTATGACGGGATGACCCTGGAGGCCCAGTACGGCGGCGCCGAGGGGACCGGCCTGCGGCAGACCGATCTTTCCGGCCTGTTCGGCCGCAATTTCGACCGCGGCAACCTGACCCTGTTCGCCAGCTACACCGACCGCACCGCGCTCGACGCCTCGGACCAGGACTACACCGCCTCGGCCGACAAGACTCCGCTCTTCGCCGGCACGCGCTTCGACGGCTCCACCTCGCTCGACGGCCGCAGCACGGTGACGCCCTGGGGCTACTTCCAGGCGTCCGGACCGGTCCGTCGCAACGGCGCCCTGGTCACCTCGACCGCGGGCTATTTCCACTTCCAGCCCTCGACCAACAGCGGCTGCGCCACCGACATCGGCGGCGGCTACTGCATCGACGACGGCTCCATCGCCACCAGCGGCGTCGACCGCAACCTGCGCTTCGACGCCCCGGCCGCCTACGACACCACGGTCATCCCCGAGGTCGAGCGGCTGAACCTGTTCCTGACCGGCAACTACGACGTCACCGACGAGGTCACCGCCTTCGGCGAACTCGGCTACTACACGGCCACGACGCATTCCTCGCAGTCGTCGACCGGCACCCTGTCGTCCATGCCGATCACCATTCCCGCGGCCAGCTACTACAATCCGTTCGGCCCGGTGACCTTCGCCGATGGGCGGCCCAATCCGAACCGGCTGTCGGGCATCGACGCCCCGGCCGGCGGCCGCGACGTGATCCTGCGCACCTACAACTTCTCCGACACGGGGCCGAACATGGTCGACGTGGAGAACAGCCAGTGGCGGGCCCTGGTCGGCCTGCGCGGCCAGCGCTTCGGCTTCGACTGGGAAGGGGCGCTGCTCTATTCCAAGGCCGAGGTCGAGGACGTCTCCGACGGCAGCAGCGCAACCCTGCTGCAACAGCAGCTCGGCCTGTCCACGCCGGACGCCTACAACCCCTTCAACGGCGCCAACCTCGCCAATCCCAGCCTCGCCGACAACAATCCGAGCTCGCAGGCGGCCATCGACGCGATCAAGATCAAGACCGTCCGCCGCAATACGAGCTCGCTCGCCCTGGCCGACTTCAAGGTGTCCCGTCCCGACCTCTTCGCCCTGCCGGGCGGCGATGTCGGCGTGGCCGCCGGGGTGGAGTTCCGCCGCGAGACCCAGAAGGACGACCGCGACGCCCGCGTCGACGGCACGATCAACTTCACCGACGCGGTGTCGGGGGCGACCTACACGGGCGACCTGATCGGCACGAGCCCTTCGCCCGACACCAAGGGCTCGCGCACCGTGACCTCGGCCTTCGTCGAGTTCGCCGTGCCCATCGTCTCGCCGGACATGAACATCCCCTTCGTCCGCAGCCTGGAGACGCAGATCGCCGGCCGCTACGAGGACTTCAGCGACGCCGGTTCGGTGGCCAAGCCGAAGTTCGCCTTCGCCTGGGACGTGGTCGACGGCCTGCGCTTCCGCGGCTCCTGGGCGCAGGGCTTCAAGGCGCCGAACCTCGAGCAGGTGAACGCCACCCTGGTCACCCGGTCCAACACCCGCACCGACTACATCCGCTGCGAGGCGGACCTCCGCGCGGGGCGCATCTCGTCCTTCGACAACTGCTCGCGCTCGGGCAGCACGACGGCCCAGCGGGCGGGCAATCCCGGCCTGCAGCCGGAGGAGTCGGAGACCTGGGGCGCCGGCGTCGTCTTCGCGCCGCAGTTCCTGCCGCCGGAGATCGGCGACTTCGTCTTCACGGTCGACTACTGGCGCGTGAAGCAGGAGGGCATCGTCGGCCTGTTCGGCGAGGGCAACGCCCTGATCCTCGACTACCTGCTGCGCACCCAGGGCGCGAGCAATCCCGACGTCGTGCGGGCGGCTCCGACCGCCGATGACGTCGCGGCCTTCGCCGGCACGGGCCTCACCCCCGTCGGCACGGTCCTCTATGTCAACGACCAGTACCGCAACCTGCTGCCTCAGGAAGCCCGCGGCATCGACTTCGGCGTGACCTGGCGGCTGAACGGCACGCGCTTCGGCGACTTCTCGGTCAGCGCCAACGCCGCTCATCTGATCAAGTTCTACCGGCAGCCCTCGGCCGAGATCCAGGCGCTCCTCGACGCCCAGGCCGCCGGCGAGATCAATCCCGGCGTGAACATCGGCGGCGGCGGCGACCTGGTCCGCGACGAGGGCCGTCCGGAGTGGAAGTGGTCGGCCTCGGCCACCTGGCGCTACGAACAGGTCACCGTCGGCGCCTTCACCCAGTATGT
>CAYQPL010000100.1:0-5009 GCA_964419395.1 uncultured Phenylobacterium sp.
CGGGGAGCGGCGGGGCGGCGAGGCCGCGCCCAGGTGCGACGGCGGGCGGTGCGATGACCGCCGGCGCCGCATAGGCGGCGAAGGTCGCCGCCTGGATGGTCAGATGGTCCGGTCCGGCGGCGGCGCTGGCGTGGCCGGCGAAGACGCAGGGGCTGTGCCGGGCGCCGTCGCCCTCGCCGGCGGGATCGTCGCCGTCGTCCGGCTGGGCCGCAGCCGGCAGGGCGGCCGCCGGCACGGGCCCCTGGGCGGTGCAGAGCATCAGGGCGAACGGCGCCCCGTCCGGTTTCGCCGGGGCGGCCATGTACCCCGGCGGCACGATCACCTTGATGGCGAGCGCCAGGAAGGCCAGGACCACGAGCATGGCCCGACCAAGCGGCGTTCGCTGGGATCGGCGGGGAGTCATGGCGGCGCCATAGTCAAACTCGGCGGCGCTGTGAAGTCTCATTCGCGCCCGCAACGACCGCGGCGCGGTCGTTCGAGCGGAGGTTGCGCTGCAACCTTAACGCGATTTTCACCAAAAGGCGCGACATCAAGCCGCACATGGATCGCCTCGTCCTCTTCTTCGGTGAAGTCCTGGCCCACCCGCGGCGGTCGAGGGCGCTCGTGGCGCTGCTGGTGTCGCCGACCCTGCTGTTCGGCGTCCTCGTGGGGGCGGGGTGGGGCGGTCAGGCCCTGCTCAGGACCCATCTGCGGACGGCCGCCCAAATCGCCATAGAGGCCGCCGCCCTGGGCCAGGACCCTGTCGAACAGGAGCGTCTCGCCCTGGCGGCCCTGAACCGCGCCGTCTGGGCGCCGTTGCGGCGTCATGTCCATGCCGAGGTGCGGGCCAGGGAGGACGGCGTGACCCTGACCGTCGGCTGCGACGTCCGCCACAGGGCGCCGGCGACGGTGGCGGCCATCCTCGCCCTGCCGCCGGTGAACGTGCTGACCCGTTCGGAGCCCGCCCGCGGGACCGACTGAGCCCGCCCCCTACTGTTGCTGTTGCTGCTGCTGCTGGTCGTGCAGCGGCCCCGACAGCGGCGGCCGGCGACGCGCGTTGCGGCTGAAGTTCGGCTGCGAGACCTTGAGGAATTCCGGTTCGGTCAGGGCGGCCCGGGCGCGGCGCACCGACACGCCGACGGCCAGCTGGCTCTCCGCGTCGCCCTTGTAGAGGCCACGGGAAGGCGGCACGTCGCTATAGTCGCGGCCGATGGCGGCGGAGACATGCCGTTCCCCGGCCATGACGTTGTTGGTCGGATCGAAGCCCACCCAGCGCAGGCTCGGCAGGAAGACCTCCACCCAGGCGTGGGTGGCGTCCGGGTCGGACCTGTCGCCGCCCTCGAGATCGGTGAAGAGATAGCCGGACACGTAGCGGGCCGGAACGCCCCAGCTGCGGCACAGGGCGATCATGATGTGGCTGAAGTCCTGGCACACGCCGCGCCGTTCTCGCAGGGCCTCGTCGATGGGGCTGTCGGCCTCGGTGACGCCGGTTTCGTAGGCGAAGGCCTCGTAGATGATTTCCGAAAGCGCGCGCACGGCGCTCAACGGATCGCGCGCCCGCAGGCGGTCGATCTGGTGTTCGGCGGCGAAGGCCCGCAGCAGGTCCGTCTGCACGGCGAATCCGTGCTCGCGAAGGAAGTCGAACTGTTCACCCTGGACGAAGTCGCTGCGCAGGCGGTCCCACTCGCCCATGTCCAGCGCCTCGGGCAGGGGAATGTCCGGCTGCGTCTCCACGGCCGACCGCGCGACGATGGTCAGGCGCTCGTGCGGCTGGGGGACGTCGAAGTGGTAGACGGCGTTGCCGAACGTGTCGGCGTAGGAGAAGAGCTGGGTCGCCGGATCGATCTCCAGATCGAAGCTCACCAGACGCTGGCGGGCCCCCTTCTGGGGCTGCATCCACACCTCCATGAGGCTTTCGCGGACCGGTGCGGCGTAGTGGTACTGGGTGACGTGGCGGACTTCGAGCAGCACGGAAATCTCTGGTCCTTCAGGCCGGCAGACGCATTTCGAGCGGATAGGCCACGAAGGCCTCGTAGACGCCGCGGTGGATCGCGCCGCACTCGGCCAGCACCGCCTCCAGGAAGGCGTGGGAGCCGTCGCGCTCGATCTCCGACATGTCGGCGTACTGCAGCCGCGCCTTGAGCCGGCCGGCCAGCCGGTCGGGCCCGACGTGCTCGGCCGTCCCCTGGCGGCCCAGGGTCGAGAGATGGGCCTCGATCTGGTCGGTCGAGAACCGGATGGAGCGGGGGAACTCGGCGTTCAGCAGCAGGAATTCCAGGATCGAGGCCGCCCGCACGTCGGCGGTGTAGACGCGCAGATAGGGCTCCAGCGCGCAGGACATGCGCAGCACCGCGGTCAGGGCGGCGTGGTCGAGCCGCTCGCCGGCGCGGCCGAAGCAGACCTCCAGCAGACGGCCGATCAGCTGGGCCCGTTCCAGATGCACGCCGAGCAGCAGGAAGCGCCAGCCCTCGCCATGGCTCATGGTGGCGTCGGCGGCCCCCTTGAACAGGTGGAGGTCGGCGATGACCTCGTGCAGGAAGGCCGAGGATCCGTCGCCGAAGGCCTTGCCCGCCTGGGCGCCCGCCAGGCGCAGGTGGACCATGTTCAGCCGTTCCCAGGTCTCGCTGGTGATCTGGTCGCGCACCTGCCGCGCGTTTTCGCGGGCGCGCGCGATCGAGGAGATGACCGAGCCGCCGTCCAGACGGTCGAAGGGCGCGGCGATCCGCTCGTCGGTGGCGGCGCCCACGGCGCAGAGGGCGATCCGCGCGACCTGGGTGGCGGTCTCGGTCCGGTCCAGGGTGGCGGTGAGCATGACGTCGGCCAGGCGCGAGACGTGCTCGGCCCGTTCGACGTAGCGGCCGATCCAGTAGAGGCTGTCGGCGACCCGGGCGAGCAGCATGGCTGCGCCTCCCCGGGCTCGGCGAGGACCCAGGTGTCCTTCGACCCGCCGCCCTGGCGGGAATTGACCACCAGCGACCCCTTGCGCAGGGCCACGCGCGTCAGGGCCCCGGGCGTGACGGTGATCTTCTCGCCCGACAGGATGAAGGGCCGCAGGTCCACGTGCCGCGCCTCGACCTCGCCGTCGATCAGACAGGGCGCGGTCGACAGCTGGATGGTGGGCTGGGCGATGTAGTTGTCCGGATCGGCCTTCAGGGCCTGGGCGACCGCCTCTCGCTCGGCGGCCGTGGAATGGGGGCCGACGAGCATGCCATAGCCGCCGGAGGCCCCCACCGCCTTGACCACCAGCTTGTCGAGATTGGCCAGGACATGGCTAAGCTCGGCGGGCTCGCGGCAGAGATAGGTCTCGATATTGGGCAGGATGGGCTCCTCGCCCAGATAGTAGCGGATGATCTCCGGGACGTAGGCGTAGACCGCCTTGTCGTCGGCGATGCCGGTGCCCGGCGCGTTGCAGATCACCACCGTGCCCGAGCGGTAGGCGTTGAACAGGCCCGCCACGCCCAGCGAGGAGTCGCGCCGGAAGGTGAGCGGGTCGACGAAGTCGTCGTCGACGCGGCGGTAGATCACGTCGATGCGGCGCAGTCCCGTGGTCGTGCGCATGTAGACCATGTTGTCGTGCACCACGAGGTCGCGCCCCTCGACCAGCGGCACGCCCATGAGCCGGGCGAGATAGGCATGCTCGTAATAGGCCGAGTTGTAGACGCCGGGCGTCAGCACCACGACCTGCGGATTGGGCCGCCACTCGGCCATGCTGCGCAGGGTCGAGAGCAGCAGGTCCGGATAGCGGTCGATCTGGCGCACGCCGGCCAGGCGGAAGGTGCCGGGGAAGGTGCGCTTGGACGCCTCCCGGTTGGCCAGCATGTAGGAGCCGCCGGAGGGCACCCGCAGATTGTCCTCCAGCACGGCGAATTCGCCGGACTCCTGGCGGATCAGGTCGCTGCCGCAGACATTGGCGTAGGCCTGGTGCGGGACGTAGAGGCCTTGCATCTCCCGCCGGTAGGAGGGCGCGCCGAGCACCAGTTCGCGCGGGACGACGCCGTCCTTGAGGATGCTGCGGTCCCCGTAGATGTCGGCCAGGAAGAGGTTCAGCGCCTGCAGCCGCTGGACCAGGCCCGACTCCACCTTCGCCCACTCGTGCGCCGGGATGATCCGCGGCAGCAGGTCGGTGGGGATGATCCGCTCGGTGGAGCTTTCCGCGCCGTAGACGGTGAAGGTGATGCCCTGCAGCAGGAAGAAGCGCTCCAGCGTCCGCTGGCGCTCGTCCAGCTCCCCCGGCCCCTGGGCCTGGAGCCGCCGGGCGTGGGCGGCGAAGTGCGGCCGGACTTCGCCGGCGGCCGCGTACATCTCGTCATAGGGCGTCCCGTTCGCCGGCGCCGCAGGCGGCCTCTCGAACTCTTCCGATCTCTGCGCTGTCGCCACGCCCAACTCCAAACCTCACCCATCCTCGAAACCGCAAGAGGGCCCGGCAGCCTAGCCGCACCGACCCCGCCCGCGGTGGCCGGGCGTGTCCGTGCAATCCTTGGGCGCCTTGCGCCCGATTTCCAGGCGCCATGGCGCATCTCGTCCCCAGGCGTCCGCCGCCGGTCGGGGTGACAGCGGGCGGAGTCGCCGCTACACGGGGATTCCGGGGGGCCGGAAGGGTGATTGCGTGGGACGAACCGTCTTCGCAGCCGTCGCCACGGCTGCCCTGTGTGTCTACGGCGCCGGCTCGGCCCGCGCCGAGCCGCGCGCCGTCGTGCAGGGCGATGTCAGCGACGATCTGCGAGACCGCATCGAACGCGCCGTGGGCGAGACCGACCGGCCGCCGCAGAACCGTTTCCAAATGCGCCGCCAGGCGCGTGAGGCCGCCGAGGACGCCATCGCCGTGCTGCGTTCGGAAGGCTACTACGCCTACGGCGTCGACGCCGGCCTGACCGAGGACGAGTCGCCCCGCGCCGTGGTCGAGGTGGAGCCGGGGCCGCGTTTCCTCTTCGCCGACCCCGCCATCGCCTGGAGCGGCGAGGCGCCGGACGGCCGCGCCCAGGAGGCCGCCCGCTCGGCCATGCTGATCACGCCTGGCGCGCCGGTGCGGG
>CAYQPL010000100.1:5019-5760 GCA_964419395.1 uncultured Phenylobacterium sp.
GACGTCTCGGCCGACACCCGCGAGGTGATCGTCGACCATGCGGACGACACGGTGCGGCCGACCTTCCGCATCGCCGCCGGCGACCTGGTCCGCCTGGACGGCATCGACCTGGAGACCGAGGGGCGGACGAATCCCGCCTGGCTGGAGCGGCTGAAGCCCTGGGCGCCGGGCGAGGTCTATGCGCCGGACTCGATCGCCGAAATGGAGCGGCGCCTGCTCGACACCGGGGTCTATGATTCGGTGACCGTCGCCCTGGCGCCGGCCGACGCGCTGACGGCGGAGGGCTATCGCCCGGTGGTGGTCAGCCTGGCCGATCGCGAGCCACGGACCATCGAACTCGGCGCCAGCTACTCCACCAGCGAGGGTTTCGGCCTCGATGCGCGATGGACGCGCTACAACGTGCTCGGGCGCGCCGACACCCTGGCCCTCGTTGGCCGCCTGTCGGAGATGGACACCCGCCTGGGGGCCGACCTGACCCTGCCGCACTGGCGCCGGCCGGCCCAGACCTTCCACGCCGACGCCGATCTCTACCGCGTCCAGACCGACGCCTATGAGGAAACCGGGGTCGGCGTCGCCGCCGACGTGCGGCGCAGGTACGGCGCCAACTCCTATGTCACGGTGGGGACGTCGCTCGACGTCTCGAAGACCGACGAGAAGGACGCCCGCAGCCTGTCCTCCCTGGGCCGCGAGCTGGTCACCGCCGCCGTCTTCGGCGCGGTGTCGCTCGATCGCTCCAACGAC
>CAYQPL010000100.1:5770-12952 GCA_964419395.1 uncultured Phenylobacterium sp.
GATCCCACACAGGGCTGGCGGGTCGACGGCCGGTTCGAGCCCACCTACATCGTCGGCGACGAATCCCTGCCGTACCTGGAGGTCTCCACCCAGGGGACGGCCTACCTGCCGCTGGACGAACAGGCCCGCACGGTCATCGCCGGCCGCCTGCGGATCGGCAGCCTCGTGGGCGGAAAGCTGCCGGAAGTGCCGGCCTCGCGGCGCTTCTATGCCGGCGGCGGCGGCTCGGTGCGCGGCTACGCCTACCAGGCCGTGGGCCCCCGACTGGCGGACGACACGCCCCAGGGGGGCCTCTCCCTGCTGGAGGTCAGCCTGGAGGCCCGCCGCCAGCTCACCGATCGCTGGGGCGTGGTCGCCTTCGTCGACGCCGGCTCGATCGGCGAGGACCAGATCCCGTCGGGCGACAATCTGAGCGTCGGCGTGGGCGTCGGGGTCCGATACGACCTGGGCTTCGGGCCGATCCGCGCCGACATCGCCTTCCCCCTCGACAGCGACAAGCGCGACTCCGGCGTGCAGGTCTATCTCAGTATCGGACAGGCGTTTTGACCACCGAGGATCCCCCCGAAGCCGCCGGCCCCATCCGACGCAAGCCGCGCCTGAGCCGCCGGGTGACGGGCGTGGTCGCCGTGCTGCTCATCCTTCTGGGGGCGCTGGCGCTCACCGTGCGGCTCGGAGTCATGGCGCCGCCGACGCTGGGCCTGATCGAGGCGCGCACCGACGGCCTGGCCATCGGCCGGCTGGGCAATCTCAAGATCGAGGGGCTGCACGGCGATCTGTTCCGCAGCTTCAGCATCGACCGGCTGACCATTTCCGACGAAGAGGGCGTCTGGCTGGAAGCCAGAAAGATCGAGATGACCTGGCGTTATCTCGAACTTCTCAGACGACGCTTCCATGCCGAGACCCTGACCGCCGAGCAGGTCGCCATCCTTCGCCGACCGACCCTGACCGAGAAGAAGGACGAGTCCGGCGGCCTGCCGGTCTCCATCGTCATCGACCGGGCGGCCCTGCGCCTGGCGCTGTCGGAGGCCTTCAGCTACGAGCGTGGTCTCTATGACGTCACCGCGCAGCTGCGTGTGCGCCGCAAGGGCGGCGGCCAGCAGGGCGAGGTGCATGCGCAAAGTCTCCTCCACGAGGGAGACCGTCTCGATCTGGTCTTCGACATCGGAGAGACCCGGCCCCTGCTGATCGATGTCGAGGCCGTGGAGGCCGAGGGCGGCGCCATCGCCGGGGCGCTGGGCCTGCCGGCCGATGCGCCCTTCCATCTCGCCATCGAAGCCGACGGAAGCGACGGGGAAGGGCGGTTCGAAGCGATCGCCCGCACGGGCGACCAGACGCCGCTGCAGGCCCGCGGGCGATGGAACGAGGCGGGCGGGGCGGCCAGCGGCCGGCTCTCGCTCGCCGCCTCGGAACTCACCCGGCCCATCGCCGCGCGGGTCGGGCCGGAGGTGGCGTTCGACCTCTCCGGCCAGCAGGTCTCCAAGACCCTCTACGAGATCACGGCGGGGCTGACGGCGACGAACCTGCGGCTGGCGGCGCGTGGGCGGATCGATCCGGCCCAGCGGACCACGGGCCGCAGCGGCCTTCTGCTGGTGCTGTCCTCGGACCGGCTCTCGCAGTTGACCGGGGCCGGCGCGTTGGGGGCGGCGCGCCTTTCCGGAGCGCTGAAGGGGAAGCCGAACGACCTGGACTTCGCCGGCGCGCTGCGCGTGCAGCAGGTCGGCTTCGGCGGCTACGGGCTTCGGCAGGTGTCCGGCCCCGTACAGCTCTCGCGCGACCGGCGGGGGCTTCGCCTCGACGCCGATCTCCGTGGCGCCGGCGGCGCGGGCGAGGGGTATCTCGCGGCGCTGCTCGGCCAGAGCCCCACCGTCTCGGTGGCGGCCGAGCGGCGGCCGGACGGGCGGCTCCTGCTGCGGGAGCTGGAGGCCGACGGGGCGGGGCTCGATCTCGAAGCCCGCGGCAGCCGCGGGCTCACCGGCGGCATGCGCTTCCAGGGCGAGGCCCGGCTGTCGAACCTGGCCCGCGCCCGAGCCGGCGCGGGCGGCGCGCTGAATCTCGATTTCACCGCCACCCACGGAAGTGGGACGGGCGGTCCCTGGACGCTTACGGCGCGCGCGCAGGGACGCGAGCTCCAGACCGGCTATTCGCAGCTGAACCACCTGCTCGGCGCGCGGCCGGACCTGCGCGCCAAGGGCGACTGGGGCGGGGGCCGCTTCGTTCTGCAGGAGGCGCGGCTGCGCGGCGCCAACCTGCAGGCCCAGGGCGCGGGGGTCTATGGCCCCGACGGCGGCCTGGCCTTCAAGATCGACTGGAACGCCGAGGGCCCGCTCAGCGCGGGGCCGGTGGAAATCTCCGGCCAGGCGCAGGGCGACGGCGCCGTCACCGGCTCGCTCTCGGCGCCCAAGATCGACCTGATGGCGCAGATCGACGAGATCGACGTGCCGCGGCTGCCGCTGCGGAACGCCGACCTGACCCTCAGCTTCGGGCGGGGCGGAGCGGGCGCGGCCGGACGCCTCACCCTGGCCGCCGCCAGCCAGTACGGACCGGCGCGAGCGCGGGCGGACTTCGCCCTGCCTGAAGCGGGCGTCAACCTCAGCGACATCGCCGTGGACGCCGGCGGCGTGACCCTGCAGGGCGACCTGGCCCTGCGCCGCGCGACGCCGTCGCGGGCCGATCTGCGGCTGACGGTCGGACCCGGCGCCCTGCTGCAGCGCGGCCGCATCGGCGGAACCGTCAGGATCGTCGATGGGCGGGAGGCGCCCTATGCCGACCTCGCCCTGACCGCCGAGGACGCCGTCCTCGCCGGGACGGAGGTGGCGCTGGTCGCGGCGCAGCTGACCGCCGAAGGACCGATCGACCAGCTGCCCTACAGGATCGCCGCCAGCGGCGCGGTCTCCGGTTCGCGCTTCAACCTGGAGGGCGGCGGGGCCCTGGCCGAGGCCGAGCGGGCCCGCACCCTCACCTTCAGCGGCGAGGGCGGCTATGGGGGCCGGGCCTTTTCCACCCGCGAGCCGGCCGTCCTGCGGGTGGGCGGCGGCGAACGCAGCGCAAGCCTGACCCTCGTCGCCTCCGACGGGGGCGAGGTCGAGATCGAGGCCCGGCTGGCGGGCGACAGCGCCGCGATCAGCGCAGAGGTCCAGGGCCTGGGGCTCTCGGTTCTCAATCCGGACTTCGCCGGGCGCGTCAACGCCGTGCTGTCGGCCGAGGGCCGGGACGGACGGCTGGACGGGACCCTCTCGGCCCGCATGGCCGACGCGCGCGGCGTCGGCTCGCCGCGGTCGGCCGGCCTGGACGCGGCGGTCGAGATGCGGCTGAGGGACGACGTGCTGGTCATCGACGCCGAGGCGACGAACGAGCAGGGCCTGCGCGCCGAGGCCGATCTGCGCCTGCCCACCGAAGCCTCCGCCAAGCCCTTCCGCCTGGCCATCGCCCGGCGCGAGCCGATGAGCGGCCGGGTCTTCGCCGACGGCGACGTCAAACCCCTGTGGGACCTGCTGGTGGACGGGGAGCGCTCCCTGGCCGGGCGGGTGCGGCTGAACGGGACGATCGCCGGCTCGCTGGCCGATCCGGCCCTGTCGGGCCAGGCCGCTCTGGAGGGCGGGCGTTTCGAGGACTTCCCCACGGGCCTGGTGCTGGAGGACCTGACGGTGCGGGCCGCCCTGGCCGAGCGGGTGATCGACGTCAGCCAGGCCTCCGGCGTCGACGGGGAGGGCGGCCGGGTGCAGGGCTCCGGCCGGATCAGCCTCTATCGGGGCGGGGTCTCCGGCTTCCAGCTGCGGCTCGACGGCTTCCGGCTGATCCAGAACGACCTGGCCACCGCCGACGCCAGCGGCACGGTCACCATCAACCGCAACGCCGAGGGCAAGGTGCGGCTGGCCGGCGATCTCGTGGTCGACGAGGCCGAGGTCGCCGCCGACCCGCCGACGCCCTCCGGCGTCGTCAGCATCGACGTGGTGGAGCGGAACCGGCCCCTGGAGCTCGACGTCCGGCAGAATGTCCGTCCCACCGAACGGCGGGGCGAGGGATGGGCGCTGGACGTGAACCTGGATGCGCCGCGCGGGGTCTTCATCCGCGGCCGCGGCCTGGACGTGGAGATGTCGCTGGACGCTCACGTCACCGGCACCACGTCGCGCCCCCGGCTGGAGGGCGTCGCGCGCGTCGTGCGCGGCGACTACGAGTTCGCCGGCAAGCGGTTCGAATTCGACGAGCGCGGCGTGGTCTATCTTTCGACCTCGGCGCAGAACCTCCGCCTCGACCTCAGCGCCACCCGGGACGACCCGTCGCTGACGGCGACCATCCGCGTCAGCGGGACGGCCGCCAAGCCGGAGATTACCCTCTCCTCCTCGCCGTCCCTGCCGGACGACGAGATCCTGTCCCAGGTGCTGTTCGGCCGCTCGGCGTCTCAGCTCTCGACGCTGGAGGCGGCGCAGCTGGCCGCGGCGGTGTCGTCCCTGGCCGGTGGCGGCGGGTTCGACATCGTGGGCAACCTGCGCGAGTTCGCCGGTCTCGACCGCCTGAGTCTCGGCGGCAACGAGGCGTCGGGCGTCACCGTGGCCGGCGGCAAGTACCTGACCGACGACGTCTATCTGGAGATCATCGGCGGCGGGCGCGGCGGCGCGGCGGCGCAGGTGGAATGGCGGGTCCGCCGCAACCTGTCGATCATCTCGCGCCTGACGGGGCAGGGCGACACGCGCCTCGCCGTCCGGTGGCGCAAGGACTACTGAGGCGCGGCGAGGCCCGCCTCAGTGGCCGATGCGCGGCCGCAGGGTGTAGTGATCGCCGTGGAAGGTCTCGAACAGCACGGCGGCCTGCGGGTGGGCGACCGGCTCGCCCGTGTCGTCGGGCAGCAGGTTCTGCTCCGACACATAGGCGACGTAGGCGCTGTCCTGGTTCTCGGCGAGCAGGTGGTAGAAGGGCTGGTCCTTGTGCGGCCGCACATTGGGCGGAATGGACAGCCACCATTCCTCGCTGTTGGCGAATTCGGGATCGACGTCGAAGATCACGCCGCGAAACGGGAAGACCCTGTGCCGCACGACCTGACCTATGGCGAACTTGGCGAGTCGAGCTTCCATGAAACCAATTGTGCGCCACGCTTCCTGACCGGGAGGTGAACGTAATGCTCCTGTCACATGGCGCAAGGCGACGCCTTTCGACAGGCGAACGGCCTTGCTACAGTCGCCTCGGAAACGAGCCGTCCCCGAATCCGGGCCGTCGGCGAGGGGACAGGTGGCGGTCGATGTCTGAGGCGCCGAGAGCGCCCGACGCGAGAGTGCGTGCGCGGGAGAGGAGTTCCAGGGACGGGCCCTGCTATGCGGCCCTGGACCTCGGGACGAACAATTGCCGGCTGCTGATCGCGACGCCGGCCAACAGCGGGTTCCGTGTCGTGGAAGCCTATTCGCGCATCGTGCGGCTGGGCGAGGGGCTCTCCCAGACCGGACGCCTGTCCGACGCGGCCATGGACCGGGCCTTGGCCGCGCTCAGCGTCAGCGCCGAGAAGGTGAGGCGCCGCAAGGTGGTCAAGCTGCGCGCCGTGGCGACCCAGGCCTGCCGCTCGGCGGAGAACGGCGAAGCCTTCATCGAGCGCGTGGCGCAGGAGACCGGGCTGAACCTGCAGATCATCACCCCGCGCGAGGAGGCCCGGCTGTCCGTGGCCGGATGCGGCGGCCTGCTCGACCGCGAAGCCGAGGCCGCCCTGGTGGTCGATGTCGGCGGCGGCTCGACGGAGATGTCCTGGGTCGACCTGACCGGCGAAGGCGAGGCCGGCCGGTCGCCGCCGATCAAGGCCTGGCTCTCGATTCCCATCGGCGTCGTCACCCTGGCCGAACGTTTCCCCGAGGGCCAGGCCGAGACCGAGACCTGGTTCCGCACCATGGTCGAGGCGGTGAAGGCCGAGATCGCCGCCTTCCACCGCGCCGATCCGCTGAAGACGGTCTTCGAGCAGGATCGCGCCCATCTGATCGGCACCTCGGGCGCCATCACCAGCCTGGCCGGCATGCACCTGCGCCTGGAGCGCTACGACCGGTCGCGCGTCGACGGCATCTGGATGACGCGGGACGAGTGCGACGCCGCGGCCCGGCTGCTGCTCGACCTGACGCCGGCCGAGCGCGCGCAGCAGGCCTGCATCGGACCCGACCGGGCCGATCTGGTGCTGGCCGGCGCGGCCATCCTCCAGGCCGTGCAGGAGCTCTGGCCCTGCTCGCGCGTGCGGGTGGCCGACCGTGGCCTGCGCGAGGGCGTGCTGATGTCGCTGATGGCCGACCGCGGCGGCCGGCGCCGTCGAAGACGCCGCGGGACGCGGCGCGGCCGCAAGCCGGACGCGGCGAGGGCTTCGGCATGAGCGAGGACCCGCCCCGCAAGCGCATGGTCCGGCCGCCCCGCGGCGGCAGCGACGAGGCCCGCGGCAAGCCCGCGCGGCTGAAGACGGCCAAGCAGCGCACCGCCTCGTCCCAGGCCTGGCTGGAACGCCAGATCAACGACCCCTTCGCCGCCCGCGCCCGCGCCCACGGCTACCGGTCGCGCGCGGCCTACAAGCTGACCGAGATCGACGACAAGTTCCGCTTCCTGAAACCCGGCGCCAAGGTCATCGACCTGGGCGTCGCCCCCGGCGGCTGGACGCAGGTGGCGATCGAGCGCGGGGTCAGGGACATCGCCGCCGTCGACCTGCTGCCGGTCGACCCGCTGCCGCCCGCCCACATCCTGCAGATGGACTTCACCGATCCGGCCTGCGGTCCGCAACTGATCGAGCTGCTGGGCGGGCCGCCGGACCTGGTGCTCTCGGACATGGCGCCCAATACGGTGGGGCACAGGCAGACCGACCATCTGCGGATCATCGGCCTGATCGAGATCGCCGTCGACTTCGCCCGCAGCGTGCTGAAGCCGGGCGGCGCCTTCGTGGCCAAGGCCTTCCAGGGCGGCGAGGTCGGCGAGCTGCTTGCCGACCTGAAGCGCGACTTCACCCAGGTGCGCAACGTCAAGCCCAAGGCCAGCCGGCAGGACTCCTCCGAAACCTACATCGTGGCCACCGGCTACAAGGGCCGGGGCGCGTCGCCGCCGCCGGCCTGAGCACGGCTTTCAGGGGTTCTGCGGCGGCGTCACGAAAACATATCGGCGATTGGGGCGGCCCGCCCCTTGCCCCGCCCCTCGGCTACAGCTTATACGCGGCCCGCAAAACGGAGAGTCTCATGG
>CAYQPL010000101.1:0-8279 GCA_964419395.1 uncultured Phenylobacterium sp.
CTTCCCCAAGCCCGTTCAGAACGGCATCCTCGCCATCGCCTGGTGGGACTGGGATCATGAACGGCTGGCCGACGCCCGCGATGACTTCCGCGCCCTCGACGCCGACGCCTTTGTCGAGAAGTACGCCTAAGGGCGGCCTGCTGGTCCTGGTCGTCGGCCCCTCCGGCGTCGGCAAGGACACCCTGATCGACGGGGCGCGGGCCAGGCTGGCGGAGCGGACGGATATCGTGTTCGTCCGCCGGGACGTCACGCGGCCCGCCGAAGCCGGCGGCGAGGACCACAATCCTGTCACGACCGACGAGTTCGAGCGTCGGGCCGCCGCGGGAGCCTACGGCCTGTTCTGGCGCGCTCACGGCCTCGGCTACGGCCTGCCCGTCGCCATTTCGACCGATCTGGCCGCCGGCCGGCGGGTGGTGGCGAATGTCTCGCGCGCGGTTCTGGACGAGGCGCGTGCGCGCTTTCCGCGCGTCCGCATCGTCTCGGTCACGGCGCCGGTCGAGCGGCTGGCCGAGCGGCTGCGGGCTCGCGGCCGCGAGAGCGAAACCGAGATCGCCGCGCGGATCGCCCGCGCCGACGCCTACCGTCTCGCCGGAGCGGACGTGGTGGAATTGTCCAACGACGCCACGCCGGAGTCGGGCGTCGCGGCCATGGTGAAGATGATCGAAACCTGAAGCTTACGGCTGTCCTGAGCCGGCGTCTCTGCTAGCACGGCAGGGTCTGAACCTTCCGGACCTGCGCCTTGGCCGATTCCCTGCAACTCGCCCTCACCAACCTGCTCACCCCGGCGATCCTCTTCTTCCTGCTGGGCTTCGGCGCCGGCTGGTTCAAATCCGACCTCACCGTCCCCGAGGGGGCGGCCAAGACCCTGGCGCTCGTGCTGATGCTGTCCATCGGCTTCAAGGGCGGGGTCGAGGCCGCGCGGGCGGGGCTGAGCCCGGACTTCCTGAAGGCGGCCGGCCTTGGTCTGACGCTCAGCTTCGCCATTCCGGTGATCGCCTTCGGCGCCCTTCGGCTGGTCAGCCGCCTCGACCGGACGACGGCGGCGGCGACCGCCGCCCACTATGGTTCGGTCTCCATCGTCACCTTTGTGGCGGGCACGGAGTTCCTGCGGATCACCGGCGTGCCCTTCGGAGGTTACATGGTGGCGGTCGTCGCGCTGATGGAGACTCCGGCCATCCTCTCGGCCCTGATCCTGGCCGGCGGCGGGGCGGCTGGTCGCCAGGGGCTGCGGGGCGAGCTCATCCGCGAGGTGGCCCTGAACGGCTCCGTGGTGCTGCTGATCGGCGCCTTCCTGGTGGGCCTGCTGACGGGCGACTCCGGAATGGCGAAGCTGGACGTCTTCGTGGGGCCGGTCTTCCAGGGCGTGCTCGTGCTCTTCCTTCTCGACATGGGTCTGGTGGCGGCGCGGCGTCTGAGTGTGGCCCGCTCCCTCACCCTGCCTCTGGTGGCGTTCGCCCTGCTCATGCCGCTTGTCGCCTCCGCCCTGTCGCTGGTCTTCGCCCTGCTGCTCGGCCTTGCGCCGGGCGATGCGGCCGTCCTCTGCATTCTGGCCGCCAGCGCGTCCTACATCGCCGTCCCGGCGGCCATGCGCATTGCGCTCCCGGATGCCGATCCGGGGGTCTACCTCACGCTCTCCCTGGCTGTGACCTTCCCCTTCAACCTCGTCTTCGGCGTGCCGCTCTACGCCGCCGCAGCGCAGGCCTTCATCGGGTGAGACCATGCAACTGACGCAACGCAAGAAGCTGGAGATCGTCGTCGAGGCCCCGGTGCTGCGGCGGGTGGAGGCCTTCCTCACCGAGGCGGGCGTTCGCGGCTGGACCGTCCTGCCAAGTCTCGCAGGCGCCGGCGACAGCGGCGAATGGCGCAGCGGCGATTTCACGCCGGGCCAGGAGAAGCGGCTGATCCTCGCGCTCGTCTCGGGCGAGGTGGCCGAACGGGTGCTGGCGCGGCTGGCTGACTTCTTCGCCGACTATCCGGGCGTGGTCGCTGTGTCCGACGTCGAGGTGTTGCGCGGCGAGAAGTTCTAGGCCGCCGCTGGCGCCGCCGCGAAGCCAAAGCGCTCCATCACCTCGAACGGCGCCTCGCGGTCGGCCTGGCGGTAGATGGCCACGCCGTCGAAGCGGTGCGGGCCGCTGACATAGGCGAAGAGCTGGCGTAGGGCGTCGAGGACGCGCTCGCGCAGGGCGTCGTCATCGACGCCGTTGGTCAGCGTCATGTGGAAGCGGAAGTCGTCGAAGATGTAGGGATAGCCCCACTCCAGCATGCGGGCGTCCTGCGCCGGCGTCAGCTTCGCCTTGCGCCGGCGGGAGATGTCGAAGTCCGACAGCGGGGCGCGGAAGGGATCGAAGTCCTTCACGCAGGCCTCGGCGAAGGCGCTCATCTGCGGGCAGGGCCGGTCCAGCCGGAAGGCCAGAAAGCGGCCGAGGGCCTGCGGCGAGATGGCGGCGGTGAAGGCCGTGCGCCGGCGCGCGAAGCCTTCGGCGAAGTCCAGCAGCTCGGCCTCGCGCCGGCCCTCGGCGAGTTCGAACGGCGCCTTCAGCGTGGCGTGGAAGCCGTAGCCCCGCGGGCTGGCGGTCAGCGCATCCAGGTCGAGATCGGCCAGGCCGGGCATGTCCGGCCGCGCGCAGTCGGTCTTGCGGTGCGGATCGCGGCCGAGCCAGGCGCAGGCCAGGCTCCACAGTTCGCCGTTCGGATCGGGCGCGTAGTAGACAGCGTAGCGGGCGCTCATGCCACCCGCGCGCCCTGGCGCCAGACCTCTGTCGGAACCGGCCAGCCGCCGCTGCGGCGCGAGATGCGGACGAGGTCGGCGCGCTGGCCGGCGGCGATGTCGCCGCGGTCGGTGAGGCCGACGCTGCGGGCGGGGCCGGAGGTGACCGTGGCGATCGCCTTCTGCGGCGTCCAGCCCAGCTCGTCGATCAGCATGAAGGCGGAGCGGATCATCGAAAGCGGCACATAGTCCGAGGCGAGGATGTCGAGCGCATCGGCCCGGGCGGCCTCGCGCGCCGACAGATTGCCCGAATGCGAGCCGCCGCGCACGAAGTTCGGCGCGCCCATGGCGACGAACATGCCGTATTCGCGCGCCTTCCGCGCCGCGGCCAGGGTGACCGGGAACTCGGCGATGACGCAGCCGTCGTCCTGGGCCTCGTCGACGTGCTCGATCGTCTCGTCGTCGTGGGCGGCCAGCGGCAGGCCGTATTCGCGGGCGAAGGCCACCGCCTTGCGGCGGTTGTCGTAGGCGACGCCGGGATCACGGCCGGCGTGGCGGCGCGCCATGATCTCCTCGATCTCCTCGGCCGAGCGGCCGGCGGCGACGAGGCGCTCGTGCATCCGCTCGACATTGGCCGTCTGACGCTGGCCGGGCGTGTGGTCCATGATCGAGAGCAGCTTCAGCCGCGGATTGTCGGCGTGCGGCTCGAGCAGGTTGAGCAGCTCCGGATTGGTCACTTCGCAGCGCAGGTGCAGCAGGTGGTCGGCGCGCAGGGCGCCGTCCTTCTGCGCCTGGTCCATGCCGCCGATCATGGGGCCGAGCGCATCCTTGCGGTCGAGCCCGTCCTTGCGGCCGTGCAGGCTGAGGGAGTCGAAGACGGTGGTGACCCCCGCCGTCACGCACTGGCCGTCATGGGCCAGCGCTGCGCCATAGGCGTCCCAGAGCGCGCCGGGCCGCGGCTGATAGTGCTTTTCCAGGTTGTCGGTGTGGATGTCGACGAGGCCCGGGATCAGCACGTCGCCGCGCCAGTCCAGAGCGCCAGCCGGCGGCGCGGTCTTCGGCTCCACCGCGGCGATGGTCTCGCCCTGGACAATCACCTCGGCGGAGATCTGGCCCTGCGGCGTCACCACATGGTCGGAGAAGATGCGGGTCTCGATCATGATCCTCAGGCCGCCGCCTTGAATTGGGAGACTTCGAACAGTCGCGTGGCCACCGCGTCGCGGACGTCCTGGTCGTGGAAGATGCCGATCATGGCCGCCCCTTCGGAGAGGGCCTCCTTGATCAGCCGGACCACGATCGCCCGGTTCTCCGCGTCCAGGGAGGCGGTCGGCTCGTCGAGCAGCATCACGGGATATTTGCGGATGAAGCTGCGGGCGATGTTCACCCTTTGCTGCTCGCCGCCAGAGAAGGTGGCCGGCGGCAGCTCCCAGTGGGCCTCCGGCAGGCGCAGGGCCGAGAGCAGGGCGCAGGCCCGGTCGCGCGCCTCGGCCTCGGCGACGCCGTTCTCCAGCAGCGGCTCCATGACCAGCTGCAGGGTGGGGATGCGGGGGATGACACGCAGGAACTGGCTCACATAGCCGAGCGTCCGGCGACGCACGTCCAGCACCTCGTGCGGGCTGGCGCGGGTGATGTCCACATACCGCCCGTCGTGCAGGACGCGCACGGCGCCCTGGGTCGGCAGGTAGTTGCCGTAGATGGAGCGCATCAGGGTGGACTTGCCCACCCCCGACTCCCCGGCGAGCACGACGCACTCGCCCCCGCCGACCTCCAGCTTCAGGTCCTGGAAGACCGGGATGACGGCGGATTCGGCGTTGTGGAGGACGAAGGTCTTGGCCAGGTCCTCGACGATGATCAGCGGCTGGTCGGTCATGGCTCTAGATCTGCAGGACGGAGGAGACGAGGAGCTGGGTGTAGGGATGCTGGGGATCGTCCAGCACCTGGTCGGTCAGGCCGGTCTCGACCACCTGGCCGCTCTTCATGACCATCAGGCGGTCGGCCATCAGCCGGGCCTCGGCCTTGTCGTGGGGGACGATGATCACGGTGATTCCCAGGTCGCGGACCAGTTCGCGCAGCAGGTCGAGCAGGCGGGCCTGCACCGACACGTCGAGGCCGCCGGTCGGCTCGTCCATGAACACCAGGCGCGGGCCGTGGATCAGGTTGCGGGCCACCTGGATGCGCTGCTGCATGCCGCCGGAGAAGTTGCGCGGCTTGTCGTCGATGCGCCGGGTGTCCAGCTCGACACGGTCGAGCCAGTCGATGGTCGCCTGGCGCATCTTGCCGTAGTGGCGCTGGCCGAGGTTCATCAGCGGCTCGGCGACATTGGCCCCGCCGGAGACGCGCATGCGCAGGCCGTCGCGCGGGTTCTGGTGCACGAAGCCCCATTCCTCGCGCTGCATGCGCCGGCGGTCCGGCTCGGAGAGGCCATAGATGTCGGTCAGGCCGAAGCGGCGGGTGTCGAAGCGCACCTGGCCCGAGGTCGGCGTCAGCTTGCCCGACATGCAGTTGAGCAGGGTGGTCTTGCCCGAGCCGCTCTCGCCGACCACGCCCAGCACTTCGCCGGGACGCAGTTCGAAGGAGACGTCGCGGCAGCCGAGCACGTGGCCGTACCACTTGGTCAGGCCTTCGACGCTGAGCAGCGGCGCGGCCTGGATGCGTCCAGGAATGGCGTTCATTGGGCAGGTTCCTTGAGGGCCTGTTCCTTGCCGGCCGCGTCCTGGTCCAGCGCATGGCCGGCCATCGGCCCGGCATGGCCGGCCTCGCGGCGTTCGGCGCAGTAGTGGCTGTCGGAGCAGACGAACATCTTGGCCCCGGCGTCATCGAGGATCACCTCGTCGAGATAGGAGTCCGTCGCCCCGCAAAGCGCGCAGGTCTCCTCCCAGGTCTGGGTCTCGAAGGGGTAGTCCTCGAAATCCAGGCTCCGGACGCGGGTGAAGGGCGGCACCGCATAGATGCGCTTCTCACGCCCGGCGCCGAACAGCATGATGGCCTCGTTCTGCGCCATCTTCGGATTGTCGAACTTCGGAATGGGCGAGGGCGACATCAGGTAGCGCTCCTCCACCATCACCGGATAGCCGGCCGTGGCGGCGATCCGTCCGTAGGCGGAGACGTTCTCGTAGAGCGAGACGTACTGCAGGCCGTACTCCTCGTAGGCGTGCATGGCCCGCGTCTCGGTCTCGCGCGGCTCCAGGCCCCGCAGCGGTTCGGGCTGCGGCACCTGGTAGACCAGCACCTGGCCCTCCTTCAGCGGCTTCTCCGGGATTCGGTGCCGCGTCTGGATGATGGTGGCCTCGCCGGTGTCCTCGGTGGTGGCCACGTCGGCCACCTTGGCGAAGAAGTGGCGGATCGAGACGGCGTTGGTCGTGTCGTCGGCGCCCTGGTCGATACACTTGTAGACGTCGTCGGGGCCGATGATGGCCGCGGTCAGCTGGATGCCGCCCGTCCCCCAGCCATAGGGCACCGGCATCTCGCGCGAGCCGAAGGGCACCTGGTATCCGGGGATGGCCAGGGCCTTCAGGATCGAGCGGCGGATCATCCGCTTCGTCTGTTCGTCCAGATAGGCGTAGTTGTAGTAGCGCTCGGGGGCGTTGCCCCGCGCTTCAGGGGCGGTCGTCATTCGGCGGCTTCCTTCAGGGCGGCGCGGCGCTCGAAGTGCTCCTTGCGCAGCCGGCGGATCAGTTGCAGGTCGGCCTGGAAGTCCACGTAGTGCGGCAGCTTCAGGTGCTGCACGAAGCCCGAGGCCTCCACATTGTCGGAGTGGTAGAGGACGAATTCCTCGTCCTGCACCGGCGCATCGGCCTGTTCGCCCACCTCGCGGTGGCGCAGCGCCCGGTCGACGATGGCCATGCTCATGGCCTTGCGCTCGCAGTGGCCGAAGGTGAGGCCGTAGCCGCGGGTGTACTGCGGCGGCCGCTCGGCCGAGCCGGAAAAGCCCGACAGCATGGTGCATTCGGTGACCGTCATCTCGCCGATCTCGACGGCGAAGCCGAGCTCGTCCGGCACGAATTCCACGGCGACCTCACCCAGCCGGATCTCGCCGCACAGCGGGTGCGTGGAGCCCCAGCCGCGCTGCGAGGAATAGGCGAGGCTGAGCAGGAAGCCCTCGTCGCCGCGGGCCAACGCCTGCAGGCGCTGGTCGCGGTCGGCCGGGAACTTCATCGGCTGGCGGGTCAGGTCGTAGGGCTCCTGGTCCTCCGCGACCCGTTCGTCATGCTCCAGCAGGTCCTCGTGGCGGAACACCGAGGCGATGTTGGGCATGGGGTAGGTCTGCGGCTCCTCGGCCTGGGGCGCCGGCGCCGGCGGGGCGACGCCGTCGGCGGCCAGCTGGAAGTCGAGCAGGCGGTGGGTGTAGTCGAAGGTCGGGCCGAGCACCTGGCCGCCGGGAATGTCCTTGAAGGCGGCCGAGACGCGGCGACGCACGGCCATCTGCTCGGTCTCCACCGGCAGGGTGGCGCCGAAGCGGGGCAGGGTGGTGCGGTAGGCGCGCAGCAGGAAGATGGCTTCCGGCAGGTCGCCGCGGGCCTGCTTGATGGCGAGCGCGGCGAGGTCGCGGTCGTAGCATGAGCCTTCGCTCATCACCCGGTCCACGGCCAGAGACATCTGCTCGCGGATCTGGGCGACGGAGAGTTCGGGGACATTGGCGTCCCCGCGGCGGTCCTCGGCGAGCCACTGATGGGCGTGGGTGATCGCCTTCTCGCCGCCTTTGACGGACACATAGGCCATGGTCAGTCTCCCTTGATCTGAGCGCGTGCGGTGCGCGGCAGGGCCATCAGCCGGACGCCGGCGACCAGCATGCCGTCGACGCCGAACTGAAACTGCGCCTGGTTGGTCTCGAACTGGCCCCAGAAGCCCTGCGGGAGGCCCTGGGGCGCGATGTCGGTGGTCGTCTGGATGCCCGGCCCGCTGAGCGTCACGGTCGGGCCGCCGTCGAGCGCGACCACCTGCAGGATCACGGTGGTCGAGCGGTCCGGATACTTGGCGTCGCCCTGGTTGAAGGCCGAGAGGGCCGGGGCGGCGGCCATGTCGGCCACGACGGCGAAGTCCGCCTGGCCGGCCTCTGCCGTCAGGGGGCAGCCGCAGTGGAAGCGCAGCCAGGATTCCGCCTCGGTTCCGCGCAGGGCGGGATCGAGCCAGACGCTCGTCTCGAAGTCGAAGAGGGTCAGCGCCAGGGCGCCGGCCGCCCGGGCCAGCCCCTCGGGCGCTTCGGGTGCGAAGGCGAAGCTGGCGTTGCGGCCGGGGCGGGCGACGCACTCCATCACCTCGCGGAAGACGGCCTGGCTGTCGCGCACCGGCTCGGCGAAGCCCGGCGCGATGCGGCTGAGGTCGAGGGCGGCGGCGGTCATTGCGGGCCTCGCGTGCGGACCATGGTGAAGAAGTCGACCTTGGTGGCCGCGGCCTTGCGCGCGGCGGTCTCGCGCCGCTCGGCCTGGGCCTGGGCCAGCTTGCCGATCACCGGGGTCTCCACGGCGCCGCGCAGCGCCGGCGCCTGCATCATGGCGTCGAGGCAGGCGGCCAGTTCGGCGTGACGGCGGTCGCGGCCGGCGACATAGCCGACGCCGGTCTCGCCGCTGTCCAG
>CAYQPL010000101.1:8289-8887 GCA_964419395.1 uncultured Phenylobacterium sp.
ATGTTGAAGGCGTCGCCGGCGCCGCCCATGCGGCCGCGGACGAGGACGAGGCCCGTCTCCGGCGCGCGCAGCGCCGAATAGGCGGGCCGTTGGGGCAGGGCGTCCCAGGCGGCGGCCACCTCGTCGGGGCGGGCCTTGGCCAGGATGGACAACCACTGGCGGCGCTCTCCGTCCGCCTCAAGCTTGACCGGCGCAACCGGCATATCTCACCTCGACAACCAAGCAAAATGTTGTATTCGTCTTATGTATTGGGTATTCGAAGTGCGAATTCGCGACAACATGGCAAGTATGAAACTTATTTTACAGTAGTAAAACTTGTCTAGGACAGGTCGCTAACACTGATGTCGAGGTGCTGAAATGCCAGGTGGAATGCCGCTTTGGCGCGAGATCGCCCAGTCGCTGGAACAGCGCATCCGGTCACGCGAACTGATCCCCGGGGACAAGCTGCCGACGGAGCACGAGCTCTCGCGGCAGTTCATGGTCAATCGCCACACGGTGCGCCGCGCCCTTTCGGACCTGCAGGAAAAGGGCATCGTGGAGTCGACCCAGGGCCGCGGCAGCTTCGTCCGCCGCCCCACCCGGCCGGCCCAGCTGAAGC
>CAYQPL010000101.1:8897-12596 GCA_964419395.1 uncultured Phenylobacterium sp.
CACCGAGGGGGTGCGCAGCCGCGGCCGGGAGCCGGCCACCAAGGTCATCAGGCTGGAGGTGCGGCCGGCCGACTCCCGCGTCGCCGCCGCGCTGGAGCTCAAGATCGGCGCGCCGATCATCTTCATGGAGCGGCACCGGTTCGTAGACGGCGAGCCCACGGCCCTGGGCGTCCACCACTTCAGCTTCGAGCGGTTCCCGACCTTCATCGAGATGTACAAGGTCCGGGGCACCATCACCCAGACGCTGCGCGACAGCGGCGTGCCCGACTACACCCGCCGCCGCACGGCCATCTCGGCCCGCCTGCCGACGCCGCAGGAGGCCGAGCTTCTGCGCGTGCCGCGGCACGTGCCCCTGCTCGTGCATCGCTACCTCAACGTCGATGGCCTCGGGCGTCCGCTGGAGTTCGGGGAGTCGCGGTCGGTGAACGAGGTGGAGATCGTCTTCCCCGAGCCGGGGCGCGAAGGCGGAAGTTTCTAGGTCGGATCGGAGATGAGCGTGGAACTGGCGTTTCGGAACGCCCGCATCGTGGCGGGCGAAGAGGAGTTCATCGGCAGCCTGCTGGTGCGGGACGGGAAGATCGCCGCGGTGGAGCCCGGCGGCGGCGGAACGGGGGAGGACCTGGAGGGCGACGTGCTGATGCCCGGCGTCGTCGATCTCCACACCGACAGCCTCGAACGCCACTATTTCCCGCGGCCGAACATCGACTGGAATCCGGTCTCGGCGGCGGTGACCCACGACGGCTGCTGCCTGTCGGTGGGGGTGACGACCATCTACGACTCCATGTCACTGGGCTCGTTCAACGCCTCCCCGGCCCGGGGCGACGACAATCTGCGCAAGCTGGTGGACGGGCTGGACCTCGCCCGCCGCGCGGGCATGCTGAAGGCCGACCACAAGATCCACTGGCGCTGCGAGACGACGGCCGACGACCTTCGCAGCCGCCTGGAGGGGCTGGCCGACCATCCGATGGCGCAGCTGTTCTCGCTGATGGACCACACCCCGGGCCAGCGGCAGTACCGCAATCTCGAGAAGCACCTCGCCAACTGGCAGGCGGGCGGCATGACCGCCCAGGCCGCCGAGGAGCGGCTGGCCTGGGCGCGCGACCGGCAGGCGCGCAACGCCGCCGGCAACCGCCGGTTCGTCGCCGAACTCGCCCACGCCCTGGGCGCGCCGCTGGCCAGCCACGACGACGAGGACGTGGCGCATGTCGACGAGGCGGCCGATCTGGGCGCCGTCATCGCCGAGTTCCCGGTCACGGCCGAGGCGGCGAAGCGCGCGCGCGAGCGCGGCATGGCCATCGTCATGGGCGGGCCCAACCTGATCCGCGGCGGCTCCTATTCCGGCAATGTGCCGGCCGCCGACCTGGCCAGCGCCGGCCTGCTCGACGCCTTCGCCTCGGACTATGTGCCGCGCAGCCTGATCGAGTGCGCCTTTGCGCTCACCGCGCCCCGCTTCGGCTGGAGCCTGGCCCGGGCGGTCGCCCTGGTCACCTCGGCGCCCGCCCGGGCGGCGCGTCTGGCGGACCGCGGAACCATCGCGCCGGGCCTTCGCGCCGACCTGCTGCGGGTCAAGGTGGCGGGCGGCCTGCCGCTGGTGCGCGGCGTCTGGACGGAGGGCCGCCGGGCGGCCTGAGGCCATGCGCATCGTCACCCTCAACACCTGGAAGAACGAGGGCGATTACACACGCCGCCTGGGGCTCATGGCGCGCGGGCTGCAGGCGCTGTCGCCCGACATCGTCTGCCTGCAGGAGTGCTTCGCCGCGCAAGGGATCGACACCGCCTGCACGCTCGGCACGGCGCTGGGCCTGTTCGTCTTGGCCCAGCCCGCGCGCTCGAAGCTTCGGCCCCACGAGGGCCGCCCGACGCTGAGCACCTCGGGCCTCGCCATCCTGAGCCGGTGGGCCCCCGTGGACGAGGCCAGGCTCGTCCTGGCGTCGGCCCCGGCGGACGGCGAGCGTATCGCCCAGCGCCTGGACATCGGGCCCCCGGCCGGGCCGCTTCGGGTGCTGAACCTGCATCTCACCCATCTGCGCGGCCCGGAGGCCGACAGCCTGCGCCGCCGGCAGCTGGAGGACGCGCTCGCCTGGGCCGGGGAGGGGGCCGAGCACGGCCTGGTGGCCGCGGGGGACCTCAACGCCGGCGCGCGCGATCCCGCGCTGCAGGCGCTGGGCGAGGCCCTGGCGCACGACCTGCCGCCGACCCTGCTCGGGCCCCGGGACACGTCCACCGGCGGGCGCCAGGCCATCGATCATGCGGTGCTCGCCCGGCCGGGCGGCTGGCGGGTCGCGGCGCGCGCCCGGGTGCTCGACGGCGTCGATTCCGAGGGCTGGCGGGCGAGCGACCATGCCGGCGTGATGCTGGACCTCGCCCGGGCCTGAGGCCCGCCCTGCGGAAACAAGAAGCGCCCCGTGCGATCGCAGGGGCGCCCAAGGGGCGGTCCGGAGCCGGACCGCCCGCAGGTGAGGGGATGATCAGAAGTTGGCGCGGACGCCGAACAGGAACTTCCGGCCGAAGCTCTCGACCTCGTAGGGACGGTCTTCCGAGCCCTGGTAGCGGATTCCCAGTTCGTCCGTCAGGTTGTTGGCGTCCATGAAGATCGAGACATAGTCGTTGACCTGGTAGCGCGCCGAGAAGTCCAGGCGGGTGGTTTCGTCCCAGTAGAGGTTCGAATTGGCCGCCGAGCCGCTGGGGAAGACCTCGTCCAGCCAGTCGGAGCGATACTGGAAGGTCAGGCGGGTCGAGAGGCCGAACTTCTCGTAGAAGAGGGTGGCGCCCACGATCCGGTCCGACGTGCCGGGAAACTCGACCGTCGAGCCGTCCGGCGTCTCGAACTCGCCCTTGGTGAACGAGATGCTCCCCTGGAAGCCGAGGCCGGAGAGGGCGCCGGGCAGGAATTCCCAGGGGTGATAGTAGACGAACTCGATGCCCGAGAGGTGGCCGTCGCCGCCGTTCTGGGTGGAGTCCAGCTCGTAGCCGGTGCGGTCGACCCCGTCGAAATCGTAGCTGTCGTCGCTGATGATCTCTGTGGCGTCGAACAGCACGTCCTTCACCTCGCGGTGATAGGCGTTGACCGCCAGCAGGGCGGCCGGGGCGAAGTACCACTCGGCCGACAGGTCGACGCCATAGGCGGTTTCCGGCTTCAGGGTCGGGTTGCCCCCCGAGACGGTCATGTTGGTGTCGTTCACCGACACCGAGGCCCGCATGTCGGCCAGGGATGGCCGGGCGGCGCCGGAGATGAAGGCCGCGCGGAGCTTCAGCTCGTCGGAATAGTCGAAGTTGTAGTGCAGGCTCGGAAAGACCTGGGTGTCTTCGCTGGTGAAGCTTAGCGGGGTGAGGGTCGAGCCGACTACGGCGACGCCGTTGGTCTCGATCTCGGTCCGCTCGACCCGCAGGCCGGCGATCAGCGACTGCCGGTCCCAGGCCCAGCGGTTCTGGGCGTAGCCGGCCAGGACCTTCTCGTCGACCGTGTTGCTGGCCCGCGGATCGTTGCCATAGACGGGATAGTTGGCGCCGTTGGCGTTGGCCGCGCGGGCCGCGTCCATGACCGCCAGCATCTGGTCCGACATGGCCGGGTTGTGGATGTAGTTGGCGCTGAAGCCCAGGTCGAACGGGTCGAGCCAGGCGTTGTCGGTCACGAAGGCGAAGGGCGTCCACGGCACGCCCAGCTCGGCGGCGATGCGGCGCAGGTCGAAGCTGGAGCTC
>CAYQPL010000101.1:12606-12848 GCA_964419395.1 uncultured Phenylobacterium sp.
CCATCCGGGCGGACGAGGGCGGTGGGCTCGCTCTGCTGGCTGCGGTCGTCGTACTGCACGCCGGCCCGGAAGGTGGAGTCCAGGCCGAAGCTGGTCCAGTCGCGGGCCACGTCGAACTTGGCGGTCTTGGCCTCGGTCTCGATCAGGCCGCTGAACTCGCTGGCCAGTTCGTTGGTGAAGGTGAGCTGGTTCAGGCTGGTGCGCTGCGGCCCGCGGGTGATGACGCCGCCGTTCGAGACCGT
>CAYQPL010000102.1:0-11976 GCA_964419395.1 uncultured Phenylobacterium sp.
CAGGTCCACCCGCGCCTGCCATTCCTCGGCGCTCACCTTGCCCTTCAGGGACGTCACGACGCCCGCGGACCCATCGGCCATGGCGGCCTCCCTTCGTGTCTGCTCGTTGGCGCGAAGAGTCCTCCTGCGAACCGGAGCCGTCAAGGGGCGCGGCTGAGGGTGCGGCCCACGGCGTCGCGCCAGCGCGCCTGGCGCCGGGCGCGGTCCTGCGGATCGAGGGCCGGCTCGGCCGCCTCCGTCCGGGGCCGCGCGGCGGCGGCCTCCTCCAGGCTGGCGTAGAGGCCTGCGCCCAGACCGGCGAACAGGGCGGCGCCGAGGGCGGTGGTCTCCTGATAGGCGGCGCGGGCGACGCGCTGGCCGGTCAGGTCGGCGAGACGCTGGGCGAACCAGGCGCTCCGCGACATGCCCCCGTCGATGCGCAGCTCCGATCCGGCGCCGAAGGCTTCGGGGGCGTCCGAGCGCATCGCCTCGATCAGGTCCGCCGTCTGGAAGGCGCTGGCCTCATAGGCCGCCGCACTGATCTCGGCCAGGCCGGTGTCGCGGGTGAGGCCGATCAGGGCGCCGCGGGCGTCCGGATCCCACCACGGCGCGCCGAGGCCCGTGAAGGCCGGCACCATCACCACGCCGTGCCCCTCCCGCGCCTGCGTCGCCAGGGCCTCGGCGGCCTGCGGCGACTCCACGCCCAGGCCTTCGCACAGCCACTGGATGGCGGCGCCGGCGATGAAGATGGCGCCTTCGAGCGCATAGGTCGCGCGGCCGTTCACACGGGCGGCGACGGTGGTCAGCAGCCTCGCCCGGGAGATCGGGGCGGCCTCGCCGGTGTTGACCAGCAGGAAGCAGCCGGTGCCGTAGGTGGCCTTCATCTGGCCGGGCGCGACGCATCCCTGCCCCATCAGGGCGGCCTGCTGGTCGCCGGCGACGCCGCAGATGGGCACCGGCCGGCCGAGCAGATCGGGCGCGGTGTCGCCGAAGTGGCTCGCGCAGTCGCGCACCTCCGGCAGGATCTGGGCCGGCACGTCGAAGAGCTTGAGCATGGCCTCCGACCAGACCTGCATCCGCAGGTCGAACAGCAGGGTGCGCGAGGCGTTGGTGGCGTCGGTCACATGGGCCTGGCCGCCGGTGAGCTTCCAGATCAGCCAGGTGTCGATGGTGCCGGCGAGGAGCTCCCCGGCCTCGGCGCGGGCGCGGGCGCCGGGCACGTGGTCGAGCAGCCAGGCCAGCTTCGTCCCGGCGAAGTAGGGATCGATCAGCAGGCCGGTGACCTCGGTCACGTGGGGCTCGGCGCCGCGCGCCTTCAGGGTCTCGCAGGCCGGCGCCGTGCGGCGGTCCTGCCAGACGATGGCGCGATGGATCGGCGCTCCGGTCGCGCGGTCCCAGACGACCACCGTCTCGCGCTGGTTGGTGATGCCGATGGCCGCCACATCGGCGAGAACGCCCCCGGCCTTGGCGACGGCCTCGCGCATCACCGCGACGCTGGCCTCGAAGATCTCCATGGCGTCGTGCTCCACCCAGCCGTCGGCCGGATAGTGCTGGGCCAGGGGGCGCCCCGCCTCCGCCACCGCCTGTCCCTGGAGGTCGAAGAGGATCGCGCGGGTGCTGGTGGTGCCCTGGTCCAGGGCCATGATCAGCGGCTCGGCCATGCGGCGTTTCCTCCTGAAGCATCTTGAACGGCGACCGTGGTTGAACGGCGTTTAAGCATGTTTTCATTTGCTGCCGTCAGATTCGCGAGTGCGAAAGCCCTTCAGATTCGGAGATCGCCTTGAGCGCTCTGGCCCGGACGCAAGAGATTCTCAGCCTCGCCAAGAGCCGGGCGCCCGCCGATCGCGAACGCCTGCTCATGGCCGTCGTCGACCTGTGCGACGTCTCCGACAGCGCCCAGATCATGGGCGCGCCGGCCATCCAGGACCTGCTGAACTCCATCTTCATGAGCCTGGTGGTCGAGGCCGAGCGGGAGATCCGCCGCCGCCTGGCCGAGAAGCTGTCCACGGTGGACTGGGCGCCGACCGCCCTGGTCAATGTCCTGGCCCTGGACGACATCGAGATCGCCCGCCCGATCATCGCCTCGAGCCCCGTCCTGCAGGACGCCGACCTGGTCCGCCTGCTGGTCGAGGCGACGGTCGAGCACCAGATCGAGGTCGCCCGGCGCCCCGGCCTGGGCGGCGAGGTGGTGGCGGCGATCCTGCAGCAGAGCGAGCCCGCCGTGCTGACGGCGCTGGCCAGCAACACCCAGACGCCGCTGTCGCCGGACGACATGGTGGTTCTCGTGCAGGCCTCCCGGCGCGTGGCCGCCCTGCGCTCGCCCCTGGCGCGGCGTCCCGAACTCACCGAAGACCTGGCCCTGCAGCTCTATGTCTGGGTCGGGCAAGCCCTGCGGCAGTCCCTCACCTCGCGGTTCCGCCTCGATCCGGCGGCCCTGGACGCCGCCCTGGCCGAGGCCGTCGAGCAGGCCCATGCCGGCGGCCTGCAGGAAGCCGATCCGGCCATCGTCTGGCAGCAGGACGACGAGCGCGAGGAGATGGAGCGGCGGCTGATCTCCAAACTCGCCGCGGCCGGCCAGCTGCGTCCCGGCTATCTCCTGCGCGCGCTGCGCGAGGGCAAGCTCTCCCTCTTCGTGGGCGCGCTGGCCACGCTGGGCGAGTTCGCGCCCGAGGACGTCCGCAAGGCGCTCGACAGTGACCGGCCGGAGTTGCTGGGGCTGGCCTGCGCCGCGGTCAGCATCGATCGCAGCGCCTTCCCGACCATCCTGCAACTCGTCCGGGAGCTGAACGAGGAGCGGCCCGGCGGAGGCGCGGAGGGCGCGCGCCGCGCCCTGAGCGCCTTCGGCCCCTTCTCGCCCGACCTCGCGGCCGCGGCCTTCCGGCAGGCGGTGGCGGCGAACTGAGGCCGGAAAGCCGGCCCGCAAGATCGCGTTTGTCAAGGCCGGACGCCTGCCGGCTTTTGCACGGCCATGTTCAAGCCCGCCCCCTTCGTCACCCGGGTCGCCTTCGCCGCCAGCGACCGGCCGGAAGCCCAGGACGCGCTGAAGGAGCTGACGGCGCGCTACGGCCAGGTCGCGGAGGACCAGGCGCAGTGCATCGTGGCCCTGGGCGGCGACGGCTTCATGCTGGAGACGCTGCACCGGAACATGGGCGCGCCCAAGCCGATCTACGGCATGAACCGCGGCTCCGTCGGCTTCCTGATGAACGAATACAGCGCCGACGGCCTGCTGGACCGCATCAACGCCGCCGAGCGGGCCGTCATCCATCCGCTGAGCATGGTCGCGGTCGACATCCGACGCCGCCAGCACCGGGCGCTGGCGATCAACGAGGTCTCCCTCCTGCGGCAGACCCGACAGACGGCCAAGCTGCGCATCAGCGTCGACGGCAAGGTGCGGCTGAACGAGCTGTCCTGCGACGGCGCCCTGGTGGCCACGCCCGCCGGCTCGACCGCCTACAACCTCTCGGCCCACGGTCCGATCATCCCGCTGGACGCCAAGGTGCTGGCCCTGACGCCGATCAGCGCCTTCCGCCCCCGGCGCTGGCGCGGCGCCCTGCTGGGCCACGAGGCGCGGGTCACCTTCGAGATCCTGGAGGCCGACAAGCGGCCGGTGAGCGCCGTGGCGGACAACTACGAGGTGCGCGACGTGCTCGAGGTGCATGTGGCCGAGAACCGGGACATCAGCCTGGTCATGCTGTTCGACGCCGGGCGCAGCCTGGAGGAGCGGGTTCTGGCCGAGCAATTCTCGTCCTGAGCCAGTCAAAGCCCCGCCTCATTCGTTGTTAAGGTCTGCGACCTAGGGTCGGGCCAAGCATCCGTGAAGGAGATGGCCATGAGTCAGCAGAATACCGGTCAGGTGATCCAGGTCCCCAACACGCTGCGCCTGAAAGTCGGCGGCCGGTTCGGCTCGGTGGACCCCAGTGCGATCGCCAAGGCCGAGGCTGCGCTCAAGAACCTCTCCGGCAACTTCGCCCAGTGGCTGCAGGACGAGGTCACCAAGCTGGAGACCGCCCGCGCCCGGGTGAAGACCGACGGCGCGACGCCGGAGACCCTCGAAAGCCTCTACCTCCGCGCCCACGACCTGAAGGGGCTGGGCACGACCTACGAATATCCGCTGATCACCCGCATGGCCGCCTCGCTGTGCAAGCTGATCGACGACAAGGACAAGCGCCTGCAGGCGCCGATGGTCCTGATCGACGCCCATATCGACGGCATCAAGGCCGCCGTCCGCGACAGCATCAAGACCGACGACCATCCGGTCGGGAAGATCCTGGTCGAGGAGCTGGAACGCCGCGTGGCCGCTTCGGGCCTGGTCTGACGACCGCTCAGAGCACCGAGGCGAGCGGTTCGGCCACCGGGCCGTAGCCCGCCGCTTCCGGCAGGACCAGCATCCGCCACTCCGGACGATCCTCCACCTGCGGCTCGACCGCATAGGCCGGCCGCAGGCGCGCCTGGGCGATCGCCTCGTCCGCGGCCTGCGCCTCGGCCAGACGCAGCAGGTTCATGCGGGTGGGAAACACCACCTTCCGCCGCCCGGTCTCCGCCGCCTCCAGGGCCTCGCCCGGGGTGAGCCAGCAGGCGTCGACCGTCTCGCGCCCGTCGCAGGCGGCGAGCTGCCCCTCGGGCGCATGGGCGACATAGAACCAGGTGTCGAAGCGCCTGGCGGCGAAGGACGGCGTGATCCACCGCGCGAAGACGGTGAGCGCCGCCAGGTCGATCCGCGCCCCGGCCGCGCGCACGACGTCCAGGAACGGAACCTCGCCGCGGTCCACCGCCTGCCGCAGCTCCAGGGAATACGGCTCCATCTCCAGCGGCCCGCCGCCGTCGCTCCGGGCCAGCAGCACGCCGGCCTCCTCGAACACCTCGCGAATGGCGGCGACGCGCAGGGCCCGCTGTCCGGCCTCGGCCTCCGCCCAGCCGAGCGCGTGGTCGGACCAGGCCTCGTCGAGATCGCCGCCGTGCGTCTTGCCGCCGGGAAAGACCAGGGCGCCCGAGGCGAACTCGATCTGCCGGTGGCGTTCGACCATCAGCACCTCGAAGCGCGGCGCGTCCCGCAGCAGCAGGATGGTCGAGGCGGGACGGACGAGGGCGTCGGCGGAGGAGTCCATGGCCCATGTTGAGCCGCGCCGCCGTCCTTGGCCAGGGTGTTCGGCGGCGGGTCAGGCCAGCTGGGCGGCCGGCGCCTGACGCTCGGCGAGACGGTCCATCTTCTCCAGCAGGTAGTCGGCGTCTTCGCGCGCGCCCACATGCGGCTGGGTCAGGAAGCGCTCGAGCATCTTTTTCTGGAAGCGGTCGCGGTCGCGCGCCCCGCCGTCGAATTCCATGGCGTGGAAGGTGTCGACCCCGGCGCGGAAGGCCGGATAGAGGCGCGCCGGCAGGCCGGCCCGTTCGTACACCGCCTTCAGCCCCAGGGGGCCGGCGTCGTGGATCATCAGCCAGGTGCGATGGTGCGGCACCCCGGCCAGCTCGGCCAGGCTCCACTCGAAGAAGGCCATGTGGCCATGGGCCACCGCGCGCAGCAGGAGCGAGGCGGTCAGCCGCTCGTTGCGGTGCAGGTGGGCGACGAAGGCCTTGAGGTCGGCGGTGCGCCCGGCCTGGTCCACCAGGTCGATGGTGGCGCGCTCCTTGGCGCCGGTGGCGATCTGCAGCGCCAGTTCGGCCGACACCGGATGATGGCTGAGGAGGTGGTCGCGGACCTTGGCGCCGACCAGGTCGATCAGCTTCTCGGTGACCGACAGAGGCAGGGCCTGGCGGTAGGCCACGGCCGAGAGCACCCGTTCGGAGTGCTCGAACCGGGCCAGGACCTGCATCAGGGTGGCGTCGGCGAAGTCGGCGTTGTCGTTGGCGCAGGCCACCTCGACGGCGCGTTCGGTCCCGGCCTCGACGAGGGTCTGGGTGACCCGTTTCGACAGGCGGGGCCGCTTGGCCACCGCGACCTGGCGGATCGGCCCGCCCAGGCGCACGATCTCCATCAGGTCCTCGTCGGTGAAGACCGGCGAGAAGGCGATCATCGGCTGGCAGACGCTCTCCACGTCTCGCGCCAGCGTCAGGGCGACGTCGTGGGGGACCAGCGGCGAATTCTTCAGGGTGACGGCCAGGGCGCGGCGCACCAGCTCGGCGGCGTCGGCGGCCATGACGCGGAGGATTTCCTGGGCCAGCGCCCGTTCCTCGTCGGTCAGTTCGACCGTGTCGATCCGGCGGCAGAGCTTGTGGGCGACCACCGCCCGCTCGTCCGGCGTCGCGCCCTTGACCAGTGTGCGGATGTCCTCGTCGGTCAGAGCCGCCCGCGTGGTCGTCATGACCCAACCCCCTCGCCTTCGGAACCGCCGTCCCGACCCCGGATGATGGTCGGTTAGGCTTAACGATCGGTTGCGGAGACAGCTGTGGATTAACGCTGTTCCGTAACGCTGCGCCAACCGCGTGCGCCCTACCCTCGCAGGCGTTTCCTCAGAGGGTGCGTCCGTGTCATCAAACGCCGATTCTCATCGGGCCGCGCCGCCGCGCGGCGGGGCGTCCCTGTCCCATCAGGCCCTCGAGGCGCAGACGGCCCTGCTGCCCTATGCGCTCGGGGCCTTCGCCATCAGTCTTCCGGTCTATGTCTGGGCCGGCTCCTTCGCGGCCAACGCGGCCTGGATGACGGCGAGCTTCGCCCTCTTCGCCATCGCCTGCGCCACCACCTACGCCGTCGTCGGCTGGCTGAGGAGCGAGGCCGCCGAGGACGTCGCCCGGCGCGCGCGTGTCCATATCCTGACCGGCCTCGTCTGGGCCGGCTGCGTGGCCCAGATCGCGGCCTTCGCGGACGGGGCCGGGCCGATGCGCGAGCCGCTGCTGATGATGGCGACGGCGGCGGCCGTGGGCTGCATCTTCTTCACCGCGCCCTGGCTGCCCAGCCTGCTGATCGTCGGGGCGGCGGCGGCGGCCGGCCCTCTGCTCGCCCTCTTCGCCAGCCCCGACAGCCAGGGGGCGGCGACCCTGGCCTGGGGCGCGGTGGCCCTGGCCTTCGCCCTCGCCCTGATCCTCAACCGAATCCTGCGGCGGCAGTTCGCCCTGGCCAGCGAGCGCGAGGTCCTGATCGCCGAGCGGGCCGGCAAGGTCGAGGAGGCGAGCCGGCTGGCCCAGTCCAAGTCCGACCTCGTCGCCACCCTGAGCCACGAGATCCGCAACGGCCTGACCGGCGTCGCCCACGTCCTGGCCTCGGCGGCCGGGCGCAACGGGCGCGCCGCGCCCTCGCGCGAGCAGCTTTCGGCCGCCCTGGACGCGGTCAACGACCTGATCGCCGTGCTCAACACCACCCTCGACTCCGAGACCGCCGAGGCCGGCCGGCTGGCGGTGGACATCCGCCCGCTCGACGCCGGAGCCCTCGTGCGCGACCTCGTCCTGCTGAACCGGCCCCATGCGGCGGCCAAGGGGCTGGAACTGACCCTGCACGTGCCGGCGGAGTTGTCCGAGGGGCCGGGCGCGGCGCTGGGCGACGCCACACGGGTGCGCCAGATTCTCGCCAATCTGATCGGCAACGCCATCAAGTTCACGGTCCGCGGCCGGGTGGAGGCCCGCCTGGAGGTCACCGAGGCCGGCCGCCTGGCGGTGGAGATCGCCGACACCGGCCCCGGTCTCGCCCCCGAAGAGCTGGCCCGCGCCTTCGAGGCCTTCCATCGCGTCGAGCGGACCAGCGCCGGGGTGCCGGGCGCCGGTCTGGGCCTGTCGCTGTCCCGCCGCCTGGCGCGTCTGATGCACGGGGAGCTGACCGCCAGCAGCGCGCCCGGCGTCGGCAGCTGTTTCCGGCTGGAGCTGCCGTTCGATCCCGCCTCCGCCGGCGATGCGCCGGCCTTCGACGACATCGCCGCGCCGCCAGCCTCGGACGGCCGCAAGCTGCGCATCCTGGTGGCCGAGGACGACGCCCTCAATGCGGCCATGCTGCGCGCCGTCCTCGAGCAGCTGGGCCATCAGGTGGTGCATGCCGCCGACGGCCGCCGGGCGACCGACCTGGCGCGGGTCTGCGAGTTCGACCTGGCCATGATCGACGGGCGCATGCCGGGCCTGGACGGGCCGCAGGCGACCGCCGAGATCCGCGGCTTCGACGGGGCCGCGGGCCGGCTGCCGATCATCGCGGTGATCGGCGGCGACGCCGACGAGGCGCGGGAGTGCCTGCAGGCCGGCGCCGACGCGGTGCTGCGCAAGCCGGTCAGCGTGACCGCCGTCGCCCGGGCGGTGGCCGACGCGACCGCCCGTACGGGGCCCGACGCCAACCGTCGCGTAGCCTGACGTCGGACGCCCTTCCCCGACCTCCTCGGGACGGCCATCATGGCGCCAAGGACGAAGGCCGCGCCCATGCCGCGCGGCCGGCAGGCGGAGGAGGACGTAGGCTCGTGATCCTGAAGGGACTGAAGGTGGTGGAGTTCGCCACCTATATCGCCGCGCCCGGCGCGGCCGGCATCCTGGGCGACTGGGGCGCCGAGGTCATCAAGATCGAGCGGCCGGGCGGCGACGACATGCGCCACGTCTTCGCCGACGCCAAGAGCGAGCTTTCCGCCAATCCCACCTTCGAGATGGACAACCGCGGCAAGCGGTCGGTGGTTCTCGACATCTCCCGGCCCGAGGGCCGCGACGCGGTCGCCCGCCTGGCCGAGGGCGCCGACGTGTTCCTGACCAATGTGCGGCCGGCCTCGCTGAAGCGGGCGGGGCTGGACGAGGCGTCGCTGCGGGCGAAGAATCCGCGCCTGGTCTATGCGCTGGTCACCGGCTACGGCCTGGAGGGGCCCGCCGCCCACAAGCCCGGCTTCGACGTCACCGCCTTCTGGTCGCGGGCCGGCGTCGCCCACATGCACGCGCCGAAGGGGACCGACCCCTTCCTGCTGCGCACGGGCGTGGGCGACCACACCACCTCCCTGGCCACGGTCTCGGCCATACTGGCGGCGCTGTACGAGCGCGAACGGACGGGCGAAGGCCGCTTCGTCCAGACCTCGCTGCTGGCCACCGGCGTCTATGTGGTCGGCTCGGACCTGGCGGTGCAGCTGCGATTCGGGCGGCTGGCGTCGAACCGCTCGCGGCGCGAGCCGCTCAATCCGCTGGCCAACTTCTTCAAGAGCGCCGACGGGCGCTGGTTCGTCACCAATCCGCGCGGCGGCAGCGTCGACTGGAAGGCCATGTGTCAGGTGGCCGGGCGGCCGGACCTGCTGGAGGATCCCCGCTTCGCCGGCGGGCGCGAGCGCAAGGCCAACACCGCCGAGCTGACGGCGGCCTTCGACGCCGCCTTCGCCGCCCTGCCCTATGACGAGATCACCGCCCGCCTCGACGCCGCCGACCTCGTCTGGGCGCCGGTCCAGACCCCCGCCGACGTGGCCGCCGATCCGCAGGTCCGGGCCGCCGGGGCGCTTGTGGAGGTGGAGGACGGCCGGGGCGGCCATGTCGATTCGCCGGCCGCGCCTGCGCGCTTCCCCGGCGCCGACGCTGCGCGCCGTCCGCCGCCGCCGCCGCTGGGCGCCCACACCCGCGAGGTGCTGGCGGAGATCGGTTATGGCGAGGCCGAGATCGAGGCGATGATCGAAGGCGGGGCCGCGGTCTAGCGGCGGAGGCCCGTCAGCTGTCGTCGCGGGCCTCGGAGAGCATGCGCAGCATCTCGGTGGAGAACAGCGAGCCGCCCAGGCGCTGGCCCACGCCGGCGTCGTCGGCGGCCTGCGAGCCGCGCAGGATGAAGTCGACCAGGGCCTCCTGCTCGCGCAGGGCCTCGGCGCGACGGGCCGAGGCGTACTGGATGAAGCCGCCGTCGGGGATCGGCGTCGGCTGCGCCTCGCGCGGCCGCACGGCCTCGCCCCCGCCGCCGGTGCGGGTGAGATTGGCGTAGACCTCCGCCACCGTGGCCGCCCGGCCGCCCTTGTAGAAGATCGAGCGGTTGGCCCGCGCCGCCTCCGGAAAGAGGGCCGCGGCGCTGGTGTTGGGCTGGGTCCGCGTGGCCTCGATCAGCCGGGCCGATCCCTGGGGGCCCAGGAAGTGGGCGGCATAGAGTTCGCCCGCCGTCGGAGTGCGCCCCACCCGGCCGCGGAGGTAGGCGGCGTGGTCGGTGGCCAGTTCGCCGGCCATCAGCGAGGCGGCGTGGGGATCGTAGCGCAGGTCCATCACGGTCTTGCGCGCCTCGGCGCCCGCCACCCGGTAGCGGCCGTCCGAGCCCTTCTGGATCAGGTCGGCGTAGCGGGCGTAGCCATACTTGGCGCCGTGCTGCTTGAGCGTGGCGAGCCAGGTCTGCTCGACGAACTGGAAGAGGCCGGCGGCCGAGGAGGTCTTGGCCTTGGCCGAGGGATTGTAGCCGCTCTCGCGATTGGCCGTGCCCATCAGGAAGGTGAAGTCGACGCCCGTCGCGCTGGAGGCGCGCTGGATCGCCGTTTCAACCACACCTCTGAGGCCCTGCACCGCCATGGGCCTCTGATGCCGCAGACATGGTTAATTCGTCGCTAACCACGTTCGCCCAGTGGATCAGGCGTCGAAACGCCGCGGGTCCAGGCGCTTCGCCCACGGGCCGGGATCGTGGCCGAGCGCGGCCTCGGCCACCATCCGACCGACCAGCGGAGCGAGCAGCCAGCCATTGCGCCGCGCGCCCGTCGCAAGGATCACGCCGTCGGCGGCCGACTCCCCCACCATGGGCAGGCCATCGGGGGTCGCCGCCCGCACGCCGGCCGCAGCGATCCAGGGAAACTCGGCCAGGCGCGGAAAGACCCCCGAGGCGCGCGCAGCGAAATCGCCCGCAACCGCCGCATCGACGGCCGACTCCCCGCGCCCCACCTCCATGGTCGCGCCGATCAGCGGCCCGAGGTCGGAGGGCACGGCGTAGGCTCCCGGTCCCCGCAACACCGGTCCCATATAGCCCAGGTAGGGCAGGCTCAGGATGTGGCCCTTGATCGGCGACAGGACCTTCAGTTCCGGGGCCAGTCGAGCCGAACTGGGCGACCAGCCCGTGGCGACCACGAGGCGGTCAATCGTCTGCAGATCGGGCGGCGCGTCGCTGAAGGCCACGCCAAGCTCTCCGGCGACGACGCCCATCGAGAGAAGCGCCGAGGCGTCGATGCGCCAGTCCTCCGCGATGGCGAGCGCGCCCAGGCCGGCGGCGAAGCCCAGGGGAAAATCGGGCAGCTCTGCGGGGCCGAGACGATGAGACGAACGCCCCAGGGCCGACAAGGCCGCCTCCAAACCGGCCAACCGCGCCTCGTCCCCCAGGAGCAAGGTTCCCGTACGGTCCAGGTCAAGCCCGTTCCCGGCGGCGAAGGCGGGCCAGAGCGCGCCCGCGGCGAGCAGGAGGTCGACGTGCGGCCGGGCGGACGCGTCGGTCAGGGCTTCGCTGACCGGCGCGATCATGCCGGCCGCCACGCGCGAGGCGTTCTGTTCGAGCGGCCTCTTCGGATCGTGCACGCTGACCTGCGCGCCGGCCTTGGCGAGCTCCAGCGCACAGGCGAGCCCGAAGACGCCCGCCCCGGCGACGGCGACTCTCAATCTCTGGGTCATCGCGCCCTTAGGGACCCGCGGGGGCGGCAGATCAAGCGGAACCCGTCGCATCGGCGCGGGTTCACCGCTGGCTTTCAACCGATGTGGAGACGAACGTGGCCGAGGCCCTGAAGCTCGACATTCCAGAGGAACTGGACCAGCTCGCCCAGCAGGTCCTCAAGATGGCCTGCGAGCGCGATCTGCGGCTGGCGAGCGCCGAAAGCTGCACCGGCGGACTGCTGGCCTCGCTGCTGACCGACATTCCCGGCTGCAGTCACGCCTTCGAGCGCGGTTTCGTGGTCTATACGGACGAGGCCAAGCACGAACTGCTTGGGGTGCCGAACGCCATCCTGGAGACCGCCGGCGCCGTGGCGGAGGCCACGGCGCGCGCCCTCGCCGCCGGCGCGCTGGAGCGCTCGCGCGCCGACATCGTGGCGGCGATCACCGGCTTCGCGGAGGCGGGACCCGGGCCGGAGGACGAGGCAGGCCTCGTCCATTTCGCCAGCGGCCGGCGACATCGCGGCGTCCGCC
>CAYQPL010000102.1:11986-12695 GCA_964419395.1 uncultured Phenylobacterium sp.
TGTGGCAGCCCCGCAGAAAGCTTTGGCGCTGGCTGCAGCCAGTCTCAGTTCGGCTGTGGATGTCGAGCGCATTGGTGAGCAGCTTGCTCGTGTGGCGGCTGATCTCAAATGAAAAACTGTTGGATCACAGCGGCCGGGCGCGGGTGCGCTACGGCGCGCTGGAGGTGGCCCTGAAGATGATGCGCGAGGAGATGGAGGCCTGACGCGGCGTCTTCGGCGCCAGGCCTGCCACCCTATTCCGCCGCGAGGGTGACCGGCGCGGCGCTACGGTCCTTGAAGTTGATCTCCTGGAGGTACTTGATCCCCTCCTCGGCGATGTCGTCGCCGACCATCTTCTCCCCCTCGGCCTTCAGCTCGTCCATGTCGACATAGGTCGCATAGAAGGACCGCGTCCGCTCGGTGATGAGGCCGGCGTTGAACAGGGTCTTGATCAGCACCCGGAAGATGTTGGTCTGGCTCTTCAGGCGCTCGCGGCGGCTGTCGTCGTTCTGATAGGTCGCGCGCATCTCGGCGACCACCCGCTCCGGATCCAGGCCGAACTGGGTGTAGATCGCCGCCTGCTGCACGGGCGAACCCATGTTGAACAGCAGCGACTGGAAGCAGTGGGCCGCCCAGTCCTCGACGATGTTGCGCTCCTCCTCCGTCATCTTCGGGATGGTGCGGTCGGCCCAGATCTTCCCGAACTTGTGGTGGAAGGCCTCGTCGGTCA
>CAYQPL010000103.1:0-4014 GCA_964419395.1 uncultured Phenylobacterium sp.
CCTTCAGGCCGGGGTTGATGCGGGTCTGGGTGGTGGTGAGCTCCGTGCTGGTCTTGTTGAGGTTCTGCAGCGCCACCATGGCGCCGACATTGGTGTTGACCGAGTTCATCGGCATGATCGTGGTCCTTCCATTCTGGTCGGGTTCTCGGCGATTTTTCGCCGGCGGGTCCTTCTCGACCCGGTTTGCGCATCGCAATCGGCGCGCCACGTGGCCCCCTTGGCGACCACAGGGTAAACCCCTGATTCAGGACGATTTTTCAGAGCTCGGGAACCATGCAAGGCACGCGGACGCCCTGAGAGCGATGCCGGGCGGCACAAACAGCCGAGTCAAAACTGCCGGTCGCGCGCGCCGGCCCTAACGCAAAAGGGCCCGGCGATGGCCGGGCCCTTCAGCAGTCGTGGAACGCAGGGGGTCTTCGGGCTAGGCCGCCTCGGCCGCCGTCGGGGCCAGGCCCTGCATGATGGTGCGGTTGACCTCGATCAGCGCCTCGAAGTCGTCTTCGCGGCGGATGACCAGGCCGGTGTGCTTCTGCACCCAGATGGACAGCGAGATGATCTGGGCGCGCAGCGCTTCGGGCAGCTGGTTGCCGGGGTTGGCGCAGTCCTCGCCCAGCGCCATCCAGAGGCGGCGGTTCCAGTCGAGCGCATCCATGCGGGTGGCGAAGTCGAAGACGTCGGCCTTCGACGCCTCCATCAGGGCGCGGGTCACCTGGGCGAACAGCCGATACTCGGCCTCGCGCGGGGATTCAGCTCTCTGAGCCGCCTGCTGATAGGCTCGAAGGGACATTTCCCAGCACCTCGTCTTCGTAGTCGATAAGCTTCCGGCACTGCATGAGCGCCTTGTAGAACTCGCGCGTCATGGTGTGCTTCGAGATGGCCACGCATTCGGCCAGGATCGCGGGGTTGCGCACCGCGCCCATGAACTCCGTCAGGCGGCGGACGAATTCGTCGTAGTAGCGCTCGGCCCCGCCCTCATCGAGGTACATCATCATCACCGGGAAATAGACCCGGCGGGCCGGCGTGTTGGCCTCGTCCTGCTGCATGATGTCCTTCTCACGCAGCACCGACGCCTTGTTCTGGAGCACCAGGGTTCCGCGACGATCGCCGTTCTGAACGACGGCGCCGTTGAGAACGAACTTTTCGCCCGGTTTCAGCGACAGCTTGAGCGGCAATGCTCGACCCCCGAATGACGCGCCCCGACGCCTGGCGGGCGGCCCTCCAGGGCGCGCCGCACGACCGAAGCTAAGGCGCTGACCGTTAACGACCTCTTGCCGAGCCTGTGGCGCAAGGCCGCGCTTAAGCAAGGATTAAGCATAATGCCGCGAAGCATGCCGCCATACACGCAGGAAATGGAGACGGTCATGCCGCGCCCGAAGCAGACAAGCGACGCGTCCGCCATCGCCTTGGGCGCCGCCGCGGCGCCGCGGCCGGCCCTGCCGGGCGTCGCCGACTCCATGGGCGCGGCCGGCTCCCAGGCGGCCCTGCAGAAGCTGAACGCGGCCCTGGGCGAGCTGAAGTCGCTGGCGGTCCAGCCCCTGCTTCGCCGGGCGGTGGCCGCCCTCCGGGCCGGCGATGTCGATCTCGGCGGCCGCCTCGCCATCCAGGCGCTGGAGCAGGACGAGCGCAGCGGCTACGGCTGGTACCTGCTGGCCATCGCGCGCGAGCGGGCCGGCGACTTCGCCAGCTCGATCACCTGCTACGAATCGGCCCTGGCCCTGCTGCCGTCCCAAGCCGAGGTGGCCAACGATCTGGGCCGGCTCGCCTTCCGAATGGGCATGAAGCCGCAGGCCGAGAAGCTGTTCCGGCACTTCCTGGCCGCCCATCCCAATCATCCGGAGGGGGCCAACAACCTGGCCTGCGCCATCCGCGACCAGGACCGCGCCGAGGAGGCCATCGAGATCCTGCGCCCGGCGATCGAGGCCCATCCGAGCCAGCCGATGCCCTGGAACACCATGGGCACCATCGTCACCGAGCAGGGAGACCTGGCCACGGCCCAGCTCTTCTTCGACGAGGCCCTGCGCCTTCAGCCCGCCTTCGCCAAGGCGCGCTACAACCGCGGCAACATCCGGCTTTCCCAGGGCGACGCCGCCGGCGCGCTGGAGGACTGCGAAGCCGCCCTGGCGGGCGCGACCTCGGAGGACGACCGCCAGATGATGCGGCTGTCGCGCTCGACCATGCTGATCGAGCTTGGCCGCGTGGCCGAAGGCTGGGACGAGTACGAGGCCCGCCTGCACCCGCAGTTCGGCGACTGCACCCTCTTCCACGCCGCCGGCCAGGTCTGGACGCCGGGCGCCGACCTGCGCGGCAAGTCCATCCTGATCTTCGGGGAACAGGGGCTGGGCGACGAGGTGATGTTCGCCAACCTGCTCGACGACGTGATCGCCGCCGTCGGCCCGGAGGGCCATGTGACCCTGGCCGTCACCCGCCGTCTCGTGTCCCTCTTCGAGCGCTCCTATCCCACGATCACGGTCGGCGCCCACGCCACCCAGGAGTCCGGCGGCCGGACGGTCCGTTTCGCGCCCTTCGCCCAGGACACCGAGTTCGACCTGTGGGCGCCGATGGCCTCGCTCCTTCGGCAGTTCCGCACCAGCGCCGAGGCCTTCCCCGCCAGGGCCGGTTATCTGACTGCCGACCCCGAGCGCGTCGCCCACTGGCGCGAGGTGCTGAAGGACGCGCCGGAAGGCCTGAAGGTCGGCATCCTGTGGAAGAGCGCCCTGATGAACAGCGCGCGCCGCCGCTACTTCTCCGGCTTCGACGGCTGGGCCCCGGTGTTGAAGACCCCCGGCGTCAGCTTCATCAACCTGCAGTATGGCGAGACGGCGGAGGAGATCGCCTACGCCCGCGAACGCTTCGGCGTCGAGATCTGGACCCCGCCGGGCATCGACCTGAAGCAGGACCTGGACGACGTCGCCGCCCTCACCTGCGCGCTGGATCTCACTCTCGGCTTCCCCAACGCCACGGTGAATCTGGCCGGCGCCTGCGGGGCGGCGGCCTGGGTCACCTCCATCCCCGGCGGCTGGACCCGCGTCGGCACCGATCACTATCCCTGGTACCCCCAGATGCGCGTCTTCACCGCGCCCGCCCTGGGCGCCTGGGAGCCGATGATGGCGGACATCGCCGGGGCCCTGGCCGAGGCGCCCGAAAAGGGCGTGCGCCGGGCCTTCTAGGCTAGGGCCCTGCGCCCTGCGGGCGTAGGCTGGGGCCGGTGAATGGAGGCCCCTCATGCCCGACCCCAAGGACAAGTCCCGCTCCGAGGAGGAGCGCGCCAAGGAACTCGACCGAGAGCTCGACGAGGCGCTGGAGGAGACCTTCCCCGCCTCCGATCCCATCGCCGTCACGCCCGACGAGGATTAGGCGCCCGCGCCGCCGCCGGAACGCTCAAGTCGCTTGAATGTCCCGCGCCGCCCTTTAGGTTGGCGTCAGGTTGAAACATTTGTTCGAGCGCGGGCGTCTGAACCCGCGGACCATGGGAGCTCATATGACCGAGCGTTTCGAAGGCACCGACAATTACGTCGCCACCGAGGATCTGAAGGTCGCCGTCAATGCGGCCGTCGCGCTCGAGCGCCCGCTGCTGATCAAGGGCGAGCCGGGCACCGGCAAGACGGTGCTGGCCTATGAGATCGCCAAGGCGCTCGACGCCGAGCTGATCACCTGGCACATCAAGTCGACCACCAAGGCCCATCAGGGCCTCTACGAATACGACGCGGTGACGCGCCTGCGCGACAGCCAGCTGGGCGACGAGCGGGTCAAGGACGTCAAGAACTACATCAAGAAGGGCAAGCTCTGGGAAGCGTTCGACGCGCCCAAGCGCCCCGTCCTGCTGATCGACGAGATCGACAAGGCCGACATCGAATTCCCCAACGACCTCCTGCAGGAGCTCGATCGGATGGAATTCTACGTCTATGAGACCAACGAGACGATCAAGGCGGCGGTCCGCCCCATCGTCATCATCACCTCGAACAACGAAAAGGAGCTGCCGGACGCTTTCCTGCGCCGCTGCTTCTTCCACTACAT
>CAYQPL010000103.1:4024-12606 GCA_964419395.1 uncultured Phenylobacterium sp.
ACATCCGCTTCCCCGACGCCGACACGATGAACCAGATCGTCGAGGTGCACTATCCGGGCATCAAGCAGAAGCTCGTCTCCGAGGCGCTGCGCATCTTCTACGACATGCGCAAGGTGCCGGGCCTGAAGAAGAAGCCCTCGACCTCCGAACTGCTGGACTGGCTGAAGCTGCTGATGGTCGAGGACATCGACGCCGATTCCCTGAAGGAACGCGATCCGACCAAGCTGATCCCGCCCCTGCACGGCGCCCTGCTGAAGAACGAGCAGGACGTGCATCTGTTCGAGCGTCTCGCCTTCCTGGCCCGGCGCGAAGGCGCGGGCTCGCGCCCGGGGCAGTAGGACGAACTTACGGCGAATTCACTCGACCGGACGGCCGGGCTCCGGTCACCGTGACGTAGACGGTGGCCGGAGCACGCCATGAAGACCTTCCTCATCCTCGGCGCGATGGGCGTCGCTCTCGCCGGCTGCGCGCGGACGGTGGACAGCGCCGCGACCACGGGACGGCTCGACTGCCCCGCCGAGGAAGGCGACCTGACCCGCATCGGCATGGCGCAGGACGGCCGCTCCTGCCGCTACCGCTCGGCCGACGGCGCGGACGTGGAGCTGCGCCTGGTGGCGGTGGAGACCGACGCCTACGCCACCCTCGCCCAGCTGGAACGTGAGCTCGAAGTCCTGCGCGCCGAGCGGCCGCCGGAGGGCGAAGAACCGGCGGGCGCCGACAGCCCGGCGCTTCAGGCCTCGCCCGAGACCGCCGCCCTCGCCCGCCAGACCGAGGCCCAGGCCCTCGCCGACGCCGGCGGTGAGGCGCCTGACTCGGACCGGTCGACGAGCGCCGCCGCGCGTTCGGGGGAGGATCAGGTCAGCATCGACCTGCCGGGCTTCAAGATCGAGGCCCGCGACGAAGAGGCCCAGATCAAGATCGGCCCCGTCAATATCGACGCCGGCGACGGCGGAGCGACCGTGCGGATGGTCCGCGACGTGCGCCTCAAGGGCGAGGCTCTTTCCCGCGAGAAGCGCGGGGTGCGCGCCACCTATATCCTGGCCGGCGAACGGGCCCCCGACGGCTACGGCTTCGTGGGCTATGAGGCGGCCGGCCCGAAGACCGGCCCCCTGGCGGTCGCCGTGGTCACATCCCGGCGCGAAGCCGAGGACCGGGGCATCGACGACGACATCGCCGACCTGGTGCGGCGGAACGGCGGGGTCTGACCCCGCCGCCCCCTCAGGCGGGCGTCACCTCCATCACCTTGTAGGTCAGGGGCCGGCCGTCGTCGTCGGTGACGGTGACGTACTCGCCCACCGCGAAGCGGTGATCGCCCAGCCGGTAGAAGGGCTCGTCGTCCTCGGTGTCGCCCTCGTCATAGTCGAAGAACCACAGCTGGCCGCGCCGCGCCAGGCGGCCGTCGGCCGGATCCTCGTCGGGGGCGAACCGGCGCACCACGCACGCCTCCTTGGACCGGGCGTAGGCCGCCTCGTCCAGGTGACCGTCCGCCGTCAGGGGCGCGGTCAGCGCATAGCCGCGATGATCGTCTCCGCCGGAGAACTCGGTGCCGGGATTGCGGGCCAGCCGCATGACGACGCGGGAAAGGGCCATGATCGACCTCGTACTAGTGGGACAGGAACAGCGAAGGCGAATCGGCGGCGAGCAGCGAGCGCGTCGTGCCGCCGAAGATGAACTCCTGCAGCCTCGGATGGCCGAAGGCGCCGGCCACCAGGATGTCGGCCCCGGCCTTCTTGGCCGCATAGAGCAGCATGGGGGCGGCCTCGCCGGAGTCGGGCAGGACCTCGACCTCGGCCTTCACGCCGCGGGCGGCGTAATAGTCCTGCAGGCGGACCGGATCGTGGGCGCGGGTGGTGGCCCGCGGCGCAGTCAGGATGACCACCTTCTCCGCCTTCTGCAGCAGAGGCGTCGACTGCCGCGCGGCGCGGGAGGCCTCCTTGCCGCCGTCCCAGGCCACGGCGACGACGCCGCCGACCTTGAGCCCCGGCCGGGCGATGATCACCGGACGCTGCTCGTCGGCCAGCAGCTCCTGGAAGGCCTCGGACAGGGCGCCGCGACCGCGGGCCGGCTCGTCGGAAAAGATGACCACGTCGGAGAGCCGGCTTTCGGCCGAAAGGTTGGCCCAGACCGGGGTTTCGAGCGCGACGAAGCTCTTGTCGCCATAGGCCACGCCGTCCATCGCCTCGCGCGCCTTGCGCTCGCCCACGGCGGCGGCCTCCTTGAGCGATTCCAGGGCCGTGGCCTGCACGCCGCCCATGAATCCCTCGCCCATCCAGGGCATGACGTCGGCCACGTCGGCCGGGGTGTAGACGCCCGCCAGGCGCGCATCGAACGCGCCGGCGATCAGGGCGCCGGCCTCCAGGACGGCGCGGTCGCTCTCGCCGCCGGACAGCGGCGCCATGATTCTCGCCCAGGTCATTTGCTTCCCTTTCCTATCGTCCCGATGATGGGGGTCAGGTCGATCTTCGCATTGATCTTTGCCAATCCAACCGGCGGTCGACCGCCTTGACCATGACACCTTGAGAGGAACGCTTCGGTGAGAAAAGGGCTGCGTCGGCGCACGACGGAACCGCGGGCCTGGCAGCGCATGCTGTCCGGCCGCAGGCTCGACCTGCGCGACCCCTCGCCCATGGACATCGAGATCGAGGACATCGCCCACGGCCTGGCCCGCGTCGCCCGCTGGAACGGCCAGACCCTGGGCGACCACGCCTTCTCGGTGGCTCAGCATTCGCTGGTGGTCGAGGAGATCGTCGCCCATATCCAGCCGGACATCGCGCCCAAGTGGCGGCTGGCCGCCCTGCTCCACGACGCCGCCGAATACGTCATCGGGGACATGATCTCGCCGTTCAAGGCCGCCCTCGGCTTCGATTACAAGGTCTTCGAGGAGCGGCTCGAGACGGCCATCCACGTCCGCTTCGGCCTGCCCGCCAAACCTCCGGCCTGGGTGAAGACCCTGATCAAGCAGGCCGACCATGCCTGCGCCCACTTCGAGGCCACCCAGCTGGCCGGCTTCAGCGCGGCGGAGGCGCTCGCCTTCTTCGGCGCTCCGCCGGAAGGCTACGATCTGCGGATCGAGCCCCTGCCGCCCGCCCAGGCCCAGGAACGCTACGTGCTGCGCTATCACGTGCTTTCCGAGGCCGCCGGTTTCGCCCCCGCCGACGCCGCCTTCGACACGGAGTAGACCATGACCCTCATCGTCTGCGGCCTGGCCGACGTGCCCGGGCTGGTCGCCGCCCGAAAGCCGTCGCACGTGGTGACGCTGCTCAGTCCCGAATCGATGATCGACACACCGCAGGGCGTCGATCCCGCGCGCCACCTGCGCATCGGCGTCAACGACATCGCCGCGCCCATGGACGGCCTGGTCTGCCCGGACGAGACGGTGGTGGACCGGCTGATCGCCTTCGGCGACACCTGGGACGAATCGGCGCCGATGATCGTCCACTGCTGGGCCGGCATCAGCCGCTCCACGGCCAGCGCCTTCACGCTCGCCTGCGCCCGCAACCCGGAGGTCGACGAGATCCGCATCGCCAGGACCCTGCGCAGCCTCGCCCCCCATGCCTATCCCAACCGGCGGATCGTGGCCCTGGCCGACGACATGCTGGCCCGCCGTGGGCGCATGGTCGACGCCATCGAGGCGATCGGCGGGAATGACTTCGTCAGCATGGGGACGCCCTTCGACTTTCCCCCGCGGCACGGATGACGCAAGACTTGCGGCGATGAGCCAGCCTGCCGTCGTCATCGGCCTTTCCGCCGTGGTCGTCGCCGTGCGCGACGGCGAAGCCATGGTGCTGACGGTGCGCCCACGCGACAGCGCCAGCGGTGAGGTCTCGGCCCTGTCCGGCCTGCCCTTCGGGCCGTTCGATCCGGCGGGGCACCGAACCTTCGAACTCGCCCTGAGGGCTTTCGTGACCGCCCAGACCCGGTTCGAACTGGGCTATGTGGAGCAGCTCTACACCTTCGGCGACCGCGGCCGCGACGCCCCCCTGGCCGACATGGGCGAGGGCGAGGAGCGGGCCAGCCGGGTGATCTCCATCGGCTACCTCGCCCTGACCCCGGCGGCCGTGGAGACCCACGCTCCCGACACGGCCTGGTCGCCGTGGACGCGCTTCTTTCCCTGGGAGGACTGGCGCAACGGCCGGCCGGCCGCCATGGAGCCCATCGAGGAGGCCCTGCGCCAGTGGGCGGCGTCGGGCGCGCCGCCGCAGAGGGCCGAGCGTCTCGCCCGGGCCCGCCTCGCCTTCGCCCTCGACGGCTCGCCCTGGAACGAGGAGCGCGTGCTCGAGCGCTACGAACTGCTCTACGGGGCGGGGCTGGCGCCGGAGGCCGCCCGCGACCGGAGCGAAGACAGCGGCCAGCGCTCCGAGGCGCTGCAGGCGGCGTTGGGAGAGCCGATGATCTCCGACCACCGGCGCATCCTGGCCACCGCCCTCAGCCGGCTGCGCGGCAAGATCAAGTACCGGCCCGTGGTCTTCGAGCTGATGCCCGAGGCCTTCACGCTTTCGGCCCTGCAGCGGGCGGTGGAAGCCATCGCCGGCGCGCCCCTGCACAAGCAGAACTTCCGCCGCGCCCTGGAGCGCAGCGGCCTGGTCGAGGGCATCGGGCGGATGGACGCCGACACCGGCGGGCGCCCCGCCGAGCTGTTTCGCTTCAGGCGGGAGATCCTGAGCGCGCGTCCGGTGTCGGGCCTGTCGCTTCCCCTGTTGCGGGACTGAGCTCCGCCGGGGGCTGGCCGGCCGACCATCGTGCGCGGATCTGGTCGGAGGTCTCGCGACTGCCGTCCGGGCTCCAGCCGGGCGGGCCGAACAGCCAGCCGAGGGCGTGGCGCGGCTGGCGGACCAGGTCCCCCGCGATCGCCGCCCATTCGTGGAAGGCCACCCGCAGGATGTTGAAGGTGGCGAGGTTCTTCACCACGCCGTAGCGGCAGGGCTCCTCCTCCAGCTCCGGCTGGAAGGTGCCGAACAGGCGGTCCCAGACGATCAGGATGCCGGCATAGTTCCGGTCGAGATAGCGCGGGTTGCGCGCGTGGTGGACCCGGTGGTGCGAGGGCGTGTTGAACACCGCCTCGAACCAGCGCGGCATCTTGCCGATCGCCTCGGTGTGGATCCAGAACTGGTAGACGAGGCTGATCCCCTTCTGGATCGCCACCATGGCCGGGGGAAAGCCGATGAAGGCCAGCGGCAGCCACAGCAGCCAGGTCCCGGCCGCCCCGCCCGTCCAGGTCTGCCGGAGCGCCGTGGACAGGTTGTAGTGCTGCGAGGTGTGGTGGTTGACGTGGCTGGCCCACCAGAAGCGCCGCTCGTGCGCCAGGCGGTGGAACCCGTAATAGGTCAGGTCCTCCAGCAGGAAGACGGCGAGCCAGGCCCAGGCCGCCGCCATGGGTATGTCGAACAGCCGGTGCTGGTAGACTCACAGGCTCGTGGCGAAGACCAGGCCCGCCGTGGCGAGGCCGGCCACGGTGCTGCCCAGGCCCATGGCCAGGGAGACGAGCGTGTCCTTCGGTTCATAACGGGCCTTGGCCCGGCCCAGGCGGGCCAGCACGATCTCCAGGACGATGGCCAGGATGAAGAAGGGCGTGGCCAGGGTGACCGGATCGAGGTCCTTCATGCGGCCAGATCCGCCGGCGGCCACTGGTCGAAGGCCAGTTCGGCGCGCGGCGCGGCGACTTCGCCCAGCTCGATGCGCAGCCGTCCGTTGCGGAACATCGCGGCCGAAACCTGCGCCCAGCAGGTGGAGCGGGCGGCGTGGCCGTCGCCGACCTGCATCAGCACCAGCGCCTTGGCCCCCGATCGCGCCAGGGCGCCCTTGCCGTCGCGGGCGATCCACAGCCGGTCGATGCGCGCGCCGGGGAACTCCTCGGCCAGAAGCATCCGGGCGCGTGTCTCGTCGAAGGCTGGCGCCGGGCGGCCATGCCGGGCCCAGGCGGCCAGCCCCACCAGGGCGGCGACCGCGCCCATGGAGCCTGCGAACTGCAGAAAGAACGCCTTGTCCAAGGTCTTGTTGTCCTCCCGAACATGACGCTCTCCCCTCTTGTCGGGCCGGTCAAGGCAGCAAAACGGCGCGCCCGGAAACCGGACGCGCCGCATTGGCCGCAGAAGCGGGGTTGGTCCGGCCTAGAACTTCCGCACGTAGCCGATCGACCAGACGTCGGCGTCGCCGCCGTCGTCCTGGAAGTCGTGGCGCGTATAGTCCAGCTGGACGCCGTTCTGGCCGTCAATGAAGTAGCGGCCGCCGACGCCGTAGTTCCAGCTGTCGCCGTCACCGGTCTGAGAGATGCCGGCCGCGGAGGCCTCGATCTCGGTCGTGCCATAGCCGACGCGGGCATAGAGGTCGGCGTTCGGCTTCACCGGCAGGAAGCCGACGCCGTAGATGGCGGCGCTGTGGTTCAGCTGCACGTTCACCGGCGATCCGCCGACGCTCACCTGCGGCTGGTAGTCGTCGTCCTTCACGCCGGCGGCCAGTTCGCCCTCGACGCCGAAATAGGGGTTGAGCTTGGCGCCCACGCGGCCCTGGATCGCGCCGAGGTCGATGCCTTCGCTGCGGCTCTGGGCATAGCCGACCGAACCGTAGATCTCCGGGCTCGACATGGATTGCGCCTGGGCGAGGGCGGGGACGGCGGCCAGCACGGCGAGGGTCGAGGCGGCGGTGATGAGAGACTTCATAAGCTTTTTACTCCGTGTTCTTCGCGCTCCCCCGAGCCCGTCCTAGGTGGCCGGCAAACGCGGCGGATTCCTGTCGGTTCGCCGACATCGATAGGGCCGCGATCATCTGTGGCCGGAGCGCCACACCGGGTTGCGGTGCCCTCCCCGCGCCGTGCTATCAACGGCGCATCGGCCCGAAAGAGGCCGCCATCGGAGAAGCGACTTGCGTCACGCCGTCATCGCCGCGACCGGCCTCTACACCCCGCCGCACAGCCTTTCGAACGCCGAACTGGTGGCCACCTTCAACGCCTATGTGGAGCGCTTCAACGCCGCCAACGCCGAGGCCATCGCCGCCGGCGAGGTCGAGGCCCTGACGCCCTCCTCCGAGGCCTTCATCGAGAAGGCCTCGGGCATCAGGTCGCGCTACGTGATGGACAAGTCCGGCCTCGTCGATCCCGATGTGATGCGCCCGATCATCCCCGAGCGGCCCAACGAGGAGATCTCCATCCTCGCCGAGATCGCGGTGGCCGCCGCCGAGCAGGCGATCGCCGCCTGGGGCAAGCCCGCCAGCCAGATCGATGCGGTGATCTGCGCAGCCTCCAACATGCAGCGGGCCTATCCCGCCATGGCCATCGAGGTGCAGCAGGCCCTCGGCGTCGACGGCTTCGCCTATGACATGAACGTGGCCTGCTCCTCGGCCACCTTCGGCATCAAGACCGCGGCCGACTACATCGCCACCGGCTCGGCGCGCGCCGTGCTGATGGTCAATCCGGAGATCACCTCGGGCCACCTGAACTTCCGCGACCGCGACAGCCACTTCATCTTCGGCGACGTGGCCACCGCCGTCATCGTCGAGGCCGCCGACGAGGCGACGCCCGGCCAAGGCTGGGACATCGTCGGCACGCGGCTGAAGACGGTCTTCTCCAACAACATCCGCAACAATTTCGGCTTCCTGAACCGGGCCGCGCCGGAAGGCGCCGACGCCAGGGACAAGCTCTTCGTCCAGGAAGGCCGCAAGGTCTTCCGCGAGGTGGTGCCGATGGTGTCGGAGATGATCGTCGCGCACGCCGCCGATCTCGGCCTCGATCCCACGACGCTGAAGCGCCTGTGGCTCCACCAGGCCAACATCAACATGAACGAGCTGATCGGGAAGCGGGTGCTAGGCCGCGAGCCGGAGCCCGGCGAGAACGTCATCATCCTCGACGAGTTCGCCAACACCTCCTCGGCCGGCTCGATCATCGCCTTCCACAAGGCCAATGACGGCTTCGCCGCCGGCGAGACGGGCCTGATCTGTTCCTTCGGCGCCGGCTACTCCGCCGGCACGGTGTTCGTGAAGAAGCGCTGAGGCGGCGTCAGCGGTCCGGCGTCGAGAGGCGTCGGATCACGAGTTCGTCGATCTCCAGCCGACGCACCCGCGCCCGGCCGATGCTGAGGCGTCCGATGGCGAGCGCCCCGAGCGCCACGGCCCCGAGCGCCAGCGCGCCGAGGGCGGCTGCGCCCAGAGCCGCCGCGCCGCCCGCCTCCGCGCCCTTGGCCACCGCAGAGCGGATCTGGACAGACCCCTTTGCGGGCGGGGTCATGGCTAGCGGTCCTTCTCGCGCTCGCCGATGGCCGACTGGGCGGCGGCCAGGCGGGCGATGGGCACCCGGTAGGGCGAGCAGCTGACGTAATCCAGACCGACCTTCTCGCAGAAGTCGATGGAGGCCGGGTCGCCGCCGTGTTCGCCGCAGATGCCGAGCTTCATGCCCGGGCGCTGGGCCCGACCGCGCTCGGTGGCGATGCGGATCAGGTCGCCGACGCCGTCCTGGTCGAGGCTGACGAAGGGATCCTTCTCGAAGATGCCCTTCTCCATATAGGCGGCCAGGAAGCGGCCGGAGTCGTCGCGGCTGATGCCGAAGGTGGTCTGGGTCAGGTCGTTGGTGCCGAAGGAGAAGAACTCGGCGTTCT
>CAYQPL010000104.1:0-1469 GCA_964419395.1 uncultured Phenylobacterium sp.
CGGCGGCGTGCTGGCCACGGCGGCGACGGAGACCGGCTCCGGCTCGGCCGGAGTGGCCGGGGCCTGGGGCTCCGACTCGGCGGCGGGGGCCGCCGCGGCGGCCGGCTCGGCCTTGCGGCGCGTGCGGGTGCGCTTGGGCTTTGCGGGGGCCTCGGCCGCCGCGGGGGCGGCCTCTGCGGGCGCGGCTTCGACCGGGCTCGCCTCCGGCGCAGTCGCCGTGGCGGCAGTCTCCGCCGGCGGAGCCTCGGCCGCGGGCGTCTCCGCCGCAGGCGCTTCCGCGGCCGAGGAGGCGGCCGGTTCGGCGTCCTTGGGCTTGCGCGTCCGGGTGCGGCGGCGCTTCGGCTTCTCCTCGGGCTCGGGCAGTTCGACCCACACCTCATCGTCGCCGGACGCCGACGCCGGGGCGGCGGCTTCGGGCCCGGCGGCGGGGGCCGGGCTCACCGGCTCGGCGGCCGGCCGGGACGGCGCCTCGGCGCGGGTTTCGCCCACGGCCATGCGCTGGTCTTCGGAAAGATCGAACCAGACGAAGGGGTCGTCGCCATAGGGCACCCAGGGGCGGACCCAGGCGAAGGCCTCGCCCGGACGGTCCTCGCGCAGGCGCCGGCCGCCGCGGCGGCCACGGCGACGGCGTCGGCCGCCGGCGTCGTCCTCGCCGCCCCGGGCCTCGGCCTCGAGCGCGGGGCCTTCCTCATCGCCGCGACGTCCGCCGCGGCGGCGACGGCGACGGCGACGGCCGTTGCGGCCCTCCTCGTCGTCCTCCTCAGCCCGCTCACGGTCGCGCTCCCGTTCGCGGCCGCGCGCCGGCGCGGCTTCGACCTCTTCCTCGTCCTCCTCGTCCTCGCTCTCCTCCTCGTCCTCGAAGTCGTCGGAGGGGTCGTAGACGGGTTCGGACGGGGCGGGCGCGGCCGGGGCGATCAGGGCGTGGTCGGGGCGCGTCTCCGACGCCGTCCGCTCGATCTCGTGATCGGCGTGCGGCATGGCGTCGTCGACCATGACGGTCACGAACAGGCCGAAGGTCTCGTGGATGCGGGCCAGGTGCGCCCGCTTCTCGTTGAGGATGTAGAGGCCGACGGCGCGGGGCACGGTGAGCGTGGCCTCGCCGCCGCCCTTCAGCGCCTCGATCTCCAGGGCCCGCAGGGCGGCGAGCGCGCTCGACTCCACCGAGCGGACCCGTCCGGTGCCGTTGCAGTGTTCGCAGACGTGGGTCGTGCCTTCCAGCACACCGGTGCGGCGGCGCTGGCGGCTGATCTCCATCAGGCCGAAGGCGCTGATCTTGCCCATCTGGACGCGGGCGCGGTCGTCCTTCAGCGCGTCCTTCAGCTTCTTCTCGACGGCCCGGTTGTTCTTCGCCTCATCCATGTCGATGATGTCTATGACGATCATGCCGGCCAGGTCGCGCAGGCGCAACTGGCGGGCGGCCTCCTCGGCGGCCTCCAGGTTCGTCTTCAGCGCGGTGGCCTCGATGTTCC
>CAYQPL010000104.1:1479-6708 GCA_964419395.1 uncultured Phenylobacterium sp.
CTGGTTCAGCACTGGCAGATGCGCAGCCTGCTGTCGCGCGGCGCCCGGCCGGAGTTCACGTCGATGGCGACCTGGGCCTCGGTCTGGTTGATCACCAGATAGCCGCCCGAGCGCAGGGGCACGACGGGGGTGTAGATCTGCGACAGGTGCTCTTCGACCTTGTGCTTGACGAAGAGCGGGGCCGGATCGCGGTAGAGCTGAACCTTCTTGGCCTGCGACGGCATCAGCATGCGCATGAAGTCGCGCGCTTCCTTGAAGCCGGCCTCGCCCTCGACGAAGACGCCCTCGATGTCCTTGTCGTACAGGTCGCGGATGGCGCGCTTGACGAGGTCTTCCTCCTCGTAGATCAGCGCCGGCGCGATGGAGTGCAGCGTCGTCTCGCGGATGTTCTCCCACAGGCGCAGCAGATATTCGTAGTCGCGCTTGATCTCCGCCTTGGTCCGCTTGGCGCCGGCCGTGCGCACGATCAGGCCCATGCCTTCGGGCACGTCGAGGCTCTGCACCACGCCCTTCAGGCGCTTGCGGTCGGTGGCCGTGGTGATCTTGCGGCTGATGCCGCCGCCGCGGGCGGTGTTGGGCATCAGCACGCCGTAGCGGCCGGCCAGCGACAGATAGGTGGTCAGCGCCGCGCCCTTGTTGCCGCGCTCTTCCTTGACGACCTGGACCAGCATGATCTGCCGGCGGCGGATCACCTCCTGGATCTTGTACTTGCGCATGAGGCGTCGCCGACGGCGGGCGACCTCCTCCTCCATGACGTCGTCTTCGTCGGCCGCGGCCTCGGTCTCTTCGTCGTCGAGGTCGGCGCGCGGGGGTTCGTCCTCGGCGTGCTCCTCGGCTTCCTCGCGCAGCAGCGCCTCCCGGTCGGCGACCGGGATCTGGTAGTAGTCGGGATGGATTTCGTTGAAGGCCAGGAAGCCGTGGCGGTTGCCGCCATATTCGACGAAGGCGGCCTGAAGGCTCGGTTCGACCCGGGTCACCTTGGCGAGGTAGATATTCCCTCGAAGCTGTTTGCGGTTCTTGCTCTCGAAATCGAAATCTTCAACGCGGGCTCCGTCGACCAGCACCACGCGGGTCTCTTCCGCGTGGGCCGCATCGATCAGCATCATCTTCGACATTTAGTGAGTCTCCTCGGCGCGGCGCGAACTCGACGTTCGGGCGCAGCCGGCTATTGGGGAGGGCGCGCGCAGGGTCGCTGACCGCGGCGTCGATGCCGACGGCGGTCCCGGCCAAACGCCGGAAAGGGGCTCGTGCGACGCTGCCCATGGGTGTTGTCCTAGTCACGCCTGCAAGGCGAGGATCGGTGGAGCGTCGTCGCCGAACACAGGTCGGGCCGACGCAGCTGTTTCGCGCCAATCGGGGGCATGTGAGTCACGCCCCTCCGTGCGCGGCGCGACTTTGCAACAGTGGATGGAAAAAGGAAAGCCGTCCTGTCCGCCTGTCCGGGCTTAACGCTTTTTCCATGGGCCCTGGTGTTTAATGACGTCTGAACACCTCAAAAACGACCTTGGTGGGTAAGTGCTGCGTATGCTCGCAAAAGTCCGCGAGATTCTTCGGAGGGGCCGGTTCGTCGCGGCCGGCGTGGCGGCGACCGCCGTCGGCGTGCTGGCGGCTGTGACGGTGGGCGAGGCCGCCGCGCCGGACGCCGGCGTGCTGGGCGTACGTCTGGGGGGCGATGCGTCCGAGACCCGCCTCGTCATCGACCTGGATCGCGGCGCCACCGGCAAGGTCAGCCAGGCCGGCTCCGGCGGGCGCGTGGTGCTGGCCCTGCCGGGCGTGGCGCCGACGGCCAATCTCCAGGGCGCGGGACGGGGCCTGATCAAGGCCTGGATGATCGACGGCGCCAACGGCGCCGCGCGGCTTCAGATCGATCTGGCCGGCCAAGGCGAGATCAAGCGCCGCTTCCTGCTGCCGCCCGCCGACGGGGTGGGGCACTATCGCTATGTGATCGACATCGCCGCCGCCGGTCCGCCGGAGGCGGTCTTCACCTCCCGTCCGGCCCGCAAGCCCGCCGCCGCACGGCCGGCGCCGCTGCCGCTGAAGAAGGTGATCGTCATCGATGCGGGCCACGGGGGCAAGGATCCCGGCGCGCACGGCGCCCGCGCCAACGAAAAAGACATCAATCTCGCCGCCGCCCTGGCCCTTCAGGCGCGCCTGGAGAAGGGCGGCAAGTACAAGGTGGTGATGACGCGCAGCACCGACGTCTACGTGCCTCTGGAATCGCGCGTCCAGGTCGCCCGCCGCGCCGGGGCCGATCTCTTCATCTCGCTGCACGCCGACGCCGGCGCCGACACCGAGACGCGCGGGACCTCGGTCTATACGCTGTCGGAACAGGCCTCGGGCCGCGCCGCCCAGTTCGTCAGCAAGGACGACTGGTTCATGAACGCCAGCCTGCATGGCGGCGACAAGGGCGTGCGCGACATCCTCTTCGATCTGACGCAGCGGGCCACCAAGAACCGCTCCGCCAATTTCGCCGAGGGGCTGCTCGAGCGGGTGGACGACCACATGCCGCTGCTGCGCCGCAGCCATCGCGACGCGGGATTCGTGGTCCTGCTGGCGCCCGACGTGCCGGCCGTGCTTCTGGAGATGGGCTTCGTGACCAATCGCGAGGACGAGGCCCTGCTGACCGATCCGCGCCATCGCGCCCGGTTCATGGACAGCGTCGGCGACGCCATCGACGACTACTTCGCCGGCCAGACCCAGGTCGCCTCGCGCTGAGCGGCGGCCTGCGGCTGCGACGCGCCGCCTCGGGGGCGTTGGCGCCCGTCGCGATGCACGTTAGATGACGCGGGCGGGGAGGGCGCCCGTGGAGGTCTGACCAGTTGAATCCCCCTGAGAGATGGGTCGCGATCGCCGGCGTGGCGGTTCTCAGCGTCATCGCGGCGGCGGGCTTCGCCGTCGCGATCTACGCCGCCTGGCTCTTCCACGACATGCCCGACGCCGGTGACCTGGCCGACTACCGTCCGCCGACCTCCACGCGCGCCTATGCCTGGGACGGGACCCTGATCGGGGAGTTCTCGCGCGAGCGGCGCATCTACGTGCCCTACGACCAGATGCCGCCCCAGCTGGTGCAGGCCTTCATGGCCGCCGAGGACCGCAACTTCTTCCAGCACGGCGGCGTCGACGCCATGGGCCTGACCCGGGCCATGCTGAAGAATGTCGGCAACGCCGCCCGGGGCCGCCGGCTGGAGGGCGGTTCGACGATCACCCAGCAGGTGGCCAAGAACGTCCTGCTGACCAGCGACGCCACCATCGGGCGCAAGTTCAAGGAGGCGGTGCTCGCCCAGCGGCTCGAAAAGTCGCTCGGCAAGGAGCAGATCCTCGAGCTCTATCTGAACGAAATCTGGCTGGGTTACCGCTCCTATGGCGTGGGCGCGGCGGCCTACAACTATTTCGGCAAGTCGATCACCGACCTGACCCTGGCCGAGGCCGCCTATCTGGCCGCCCTGCCCAAGGGGCCGCAGAACTACCATCCGCTGCGGCGCAAGGAGGCGGCCATCGCCCGCCGCAACTGGATCCTGGGCGAGATGGCCGAGCTCGGCTGGGTGACCGAGGCCGAGGCCCAGGCGGCCATGCGCCAGGACCTGGTCGTCCAGGAGGCGCCGACGCGGGCCAAGTACCGCGACGCCGACTATTTCGTCGAGGAGGTCCGCCGCCGGGGGCTCTCGACCCTGGGGTCGCGCCTCAACGAGGCCGGCTACTACATGCGCACGACCCTCGACCCGCGTCTGCAGACCGCGGCCCGCATGGCGCTGATGGACGGGCTGGAGGCCTATGACCGCCGCCACGGCTGGCGCGGCGCCTGGGGCCAGGTCGAGATCGCGCCGGGCTGGCAGGACGAGGCGATGAAGGAGGCTGTGCCCGCCGAACGCCGGCGCTGGCGCTCGGCCGTCATCACCCGCGCCTCCGGCGGCGACGTGCGCGTCGAGGTGGCCGAGACCGGGGCCGCGGGTCCGCTGGCGGCCGAGGACGTCGCCTGGGCGCGCGCCGGCAAGGGGCTGAACGTCGGGGACCTGGTCTTCGTCGAGCCGCCGGAGCGCGACGGCGGCGCCTTCCGCCTGAAGCAGGTGCCCGCCGTGAACGGCGCCCTGGTGGCCATCGAGCCCTATTCGGGCCGCGTGCTGGCCATGGTCGGCGGCTATTCCTTCTCCCTGTCGAACTTCAACCGCGCCACCCAGGCCATGCGCCAGCCCGGTTCGGCCTTCAAGCCCATCGTCTACGCCGCGGCCCTGGAGAACGGCTTCACCCCGGCCAGCACGGTCATGGACTCCATGATCACCTTGAAGGGCGCCAAGGAAGGCGAGACCTGGACGCCGGAGAACTACAACCGCCGCTACTACGGGTCGCTCACCCTGCGGCGCGGCCTGGAGCTGTCGCGCAACGCCATGACCGTGCGCCTGGCCAACAATGTCGGCATGCGCAAGATCTCCGACCTCGCCGTGCGGATGGACGTGGTCGACCACATGGACCCGGTCCTGGCCATGTCCCTGGGCGCCGGCGAGACCACGCCCTTCCGGCTGACAGCGGCCTACGCCTCGTTCGTCAACGGCGGGCGCAAGGTCAACCCGCACCTGATCGAGCTGGTGCAGGACCGCGAGGGCAAGGTCGTCTATCGCGCCGACCGCCGCGACTGCCCGCGCTGCGACGCCGGCTTCAACGGGGACGAGAGCCCCCGCGTGGCCCCGGGCGGCGCGCAGGTGATGGATCCGATCACCGCCTACCAGATCACCTCCATGCTGCAGGGCGTGGTCCAGCGCGGCACCGCGACCTCGGTGTCGGTGCTGGGGCGCCCGGTCGGCGGCAAGACCGGCACGACCAACGAGTACCGCAGCGCCTGGTTCGTCGGCTTCACGCCGCAGATCGTGGCCGGCGTCTTCGTCGGCTTCGACGACAACCGCTCGCTGGGCTATGGCGAGACGGGCACCCAGGCCGCGGCGCCGATCTTCACCGCCTTCAGCGCTTCACAGGCCCTCGCATGGGGCGTGTCTACGACGTCATCATCCCAAGCCGCCAGGTTGGCTTGTGGTTCTTGTGGTGCCAGCTCCGCGGGGGCAGCGACGATGAGCGACTCATTGACAAGTTTTGGCGATATCGACTCGCTGGCAGAGACCTTGCGCGTCCTCGTGCAGAGCGATGCCGCGTTCGCGCCGCTTGGGCCGTCGTTCAAGGATCTCGCAGAGGCTGCACGCCGGTAATGTGAATCGATGAAGAGCGATGCGGCGTTTTTTACCG
>CAYQPL010000104.1:6718-12411 GCA_964419395.1 uncultured Phenylobacterium sp.
AGAACGACGACATGAGCGGATTGTATTAGGGTCCGGACCGCGCTATCCCGCCCGACCCTGAACGGCCGCGCCAGTCGTGGATCGCGGCCGACCCCACCAGATCGCCAGGAGTGATCCATGCGAGCGGATGTCGAGGCCATGTCGGCCGACATCGAGCAGTCCGTCGGACTGCTCAGGAGGCGACTTTGACTGGGAGCCAGCGCTCCGTCGTCTCGACGAACTGAACGCCCGGGTCGAGGACCCGACCCTGTGGGACGACGCCGCCCAGGCGCAGTCGATCATGCGCGAGCGGCAGCGACTGGCGTCGCAGGTCGCACCATCAAGGGGCGCGCCGCGCGGGCGGAGCGCGAGGCCCTGCTCTCCGGCGAGGCCGACAGCAACGACGCCTATGTGGAAATCAATTCCGGCGCCGGCGGCACCGAGTCCAACGACTGGGCCGGCATGCTCCTGCGCATGTACACCCGCTGGGCCCAGCAGCACGGCATGAGCGTCGACCTGGTGGAAGAGACGCCGGGCGAGCAGGCCGGCATCAAGTCGGCCACCCTGCAGGTCAAGGGCGCCAACGCCTATGGCTGGCTGAAGACCGAGGCGGGGGTGCACCGTCTGGTGCGCATCTCGCCCTTCGACTCCGCCGCCAAGCGGCATACGAGCTTCGCCTCGGTCTGGGTCTATCCGGTGGTGGACGACACCATCGAGATCGAGATCAATCCCGCCGACGTGCGCACCGACACCTACCGCGCCTCCGGCGCCGGCGGCCAGCACATCAACAAGACCGACTCCGCGGTGCGCCTGACGCACATTCCGACCGGCGTCGTCGTCGCCTGCCAGGCCGGCCGTTCCCAGCACGCCAACCGCGACGAGGCCTGGAAGATGCTGCGCGCCCGGCTCTATGAGCTGGAGCTGCAGAAGCGCGAGGCCGAGCAGCAGGCGCTCGAGGACCAGAAGACCGACATCGGCTGGGGCCACCAGATCCGCTCCTACGTCCTGCAGCCCTATCAGATGGTCAAGGACCTGCGGACCGAGGTCGAGACCTCCGACACCCAAGGGGTGCTCGACGGCGACCTGGACGACTTCATGGGCGCCTCGCTCGCCCAGCGGGTCGGCCTGACGCGGGAGGACTGATGCGCGTCCATTGCGAGTGGGGGCTGGCCGGCGTCCACGCGCTTCGCGACCGCGTCGCCGCCATGATCGTCGTCGACGTCCTGTCGTTCTGCACGGCGGTGGACATCGGCGTCAGCCGGGGCGCGATCATCTATCCGTTCCCCCATGGCGACGCCACCGCCGCCGAAATCCGCGCCCGCCGCCTGGGCGCGGTCGCCGCCTCGTCCCACCGGGCCGGGGACCAGCTCAGCCTCTCGCCCCGGTCGCTGCAGGCGCTGGGGCCGAAGGACAAGCTGCTCCTGCCCTCGCCGAACGGGGCCCGGCTGTCGCTGGAGGGGGCGGGGGCGATGGTCCTGGCGGCCAGCCTTCGCAACGCCACGGCCGTGGCCGAGCACGCCCGCCGGCTGGTGGGCGGCGCCGACGTGGCCGTGATTCCGGCCGGGGAGCGCTGGCCCGACGGCTCGCTGCGGCCGGCGGTGGAGGACCTGCTGGGCGCCGGCGCGGTGATCGCCGCCCTGGGCGGCGTCTGCACGGCCGAGGCGGAGGTGGCGCGGCGCGCCTGCGTCGCCTCCGGCGGCGAGGTGGCGGGCCTGGTGGCCGACAGCCTGTCGGGCCGGGAACTGTCCGATCGGGGCTTTTCCGAGGACGTGGAGCTCGCCGTCCAGGTGGACGTCAGCGCCACCGTGCCCTTGCTCGTCAATGCGGGCTATCAGCAGGCCTGAGGCCTGCGGCTCAGAAGACCGGCTTGGGCTGCGGCGCGCCGCCGGTCGCGGCGACCGGGGCGGGCTTTTCCTCGCGGTCCGCGGCGGTCTGCGCCGAGGGGGCCGGGGCGGGCGCGGCGTTCGCCTGGCCCGCCGGGGCGGCGGGGCGCTGGAACTTCAGGCTGCGGCCCTGGAAGAAGGCGCCCGTCTCCATGGCCAGCTGTTCGTGGGTGATGTCGCCGTCGACATAGGAGGTGCCGTAGAGGCGGACCTGCTTGGCGGTGATGGCGCCGATCACGCGGCCCCGCGCCTCGACCGCCTCGGCGTAGATGGAGCCTTCCACATGACCGGTGTCGCCGATGGTCAGCTTGCTGACCCGGATGTCGCCCCGCACGACGCCGTCGACGTGCAGCTCGCCCTCGCCGGACACGCCGCCCTCGATGGTCATGTTCTCGGCGACCAGGGAGGCGACCTTGGGCGACTTGCGCGCCGTGGGGCTCTCGGTCGGCGTGGCCGCCGCCGGCGAGTCGAACTTCGGTTCGGGCCGGCTGGCGCCCGGTTTATTCGGCTGCTTGCTGAACATACTCGCCCGCCTTCACGAATCGGCTGGGGTTCTGGGCGCGACCATTGACCCAGACCTCATAGTGGAGATGGACGCCGGTGGAACGTCCGGTGGAGCCCATGCCGCCGACCCGCTGACCGACCGCGACCCGCTGGCCGGGGCGCACGGCGATGGCCTGCATATGGGCGTAGCGCGTCTTGAAGCCGTTGCCGTGATCGATCTCGACCGTATTGCCATAGCCCGACCGGACGCCGGCGAAGGAGACGACGCCCGGGCCCGTCGACAGGATCGGCGTCATGAAGCCGCCGGCGAAGTCGAGGCCCGAATGGAAGGCGGGGCGCCTGGTGAAGGGATCGAAGCGGACGCCGAAGCCGCTCGACTGGCGGCCGGCGGTCGGCGGCTTGGAGAGGGGAAGCTTCTCGGCGGCGGCGTCGAGGGAGCGCGCCTCGGAGAGGGTGGTGGCCGCGTGCTGGATGCGTTCGGCGAAGCTCTCCTCCACGTCGAGCACGGCGGCGAGGGCGCTGGGATCCTTGGCCTCGATCAGCGGGCCGCCCAGGGCGCCGGACTTCGGCGCATAGGCGTTGGGGCTGAGGCCGGCGAGACGGAAGGCCAGGCGCAGCCGCTCGGCGCGGTTCTTGGCGTAGCTGTCGGCGGAATCGAGCAGGCGTTCCTGGCTGGCGCGGACCAGTTCGATGCGGCGCACCGGATCGGCCGCCGACGGTTCGGTGGAGGCCTTGATGATCTCCGGCGTCAGCGCCTCGGCCGCGCCCGGGGTCGACCGGTAGTCGCTGAGAAGCATGGCCAGGGCGGCGTGGCGCTTCTCCACCGACAGGGCGAGGTCGTCGATGGAGCCGTTGGTGGCGTTCAGCTGGGCGACCGCGCTGTTGAGCCGCGCCTGGCGATCGGCGATCCAGCGTTCGTACTTGGCCTGGGTGCGGGCGATCTCCTGATCGCTGGCCGACAGCTCCATGGCGTTGACCATCATCGCCGCTGTGCACACGCCCATCCACAGGGCCGCGGCGCCGACCGCGCCGGCGGCCATCAGTTGTTTGGAGGTGGTCAGGACGAAGGCCCGCATCTCGCCGCCGGAGCGGACGTAGAGGTGCCTTTCGGGGAACAAATCTTCGAGCGAACGGCGGAGGCGCGTTATGCGTTTCATGCTCATCGCTAACCGTGACCAGGAGCAGTGGCCACGATATGCAATGATAAAAAGGAAGCACGCAAGGCCCCTCGCGCCTCAAGGGAGCGAAGGGGGGCGAATTGCCGCCGCTTTCAGCCGTCGTTATCCGACGCCGAATCCGTCCGCCAGCGGCTTTGCCGCCGACACGTCACCTGACCGCCACAATCCAGGGGCGCGCGACAAAACTACAACACCCGAAGGCCGCGATTGTTCCCGCGAAAGCCGATCAGGGCCTCAAGGACCGGCCGGCGGTCAGCACCGCCTCGGCGTGACCGGCCACCTTGACCTTGCGCCACAGCCCGGCGCTGCGCCCGTCCGGCCCGATCAGGAAGGTGCTGCGCTCGATGCCCATGTACTTGCGGCCGTACATGTTCTTCTCGACCCACACGCCGTAGGCCTCGGTCACCTGGCCGCTGGGGTCCGATCCCAGCCGCACCTTCAGGTCGTGCTTGGCGGCGAACTTGGCGTGGGAGGCGACGCTGTCCTTCGAGACGCCGAGAATCTCCGCGCCGGCTGCGGCGAAATCTCCCGCGTGGGCGGAGAAATCGATCGCTTCCTTCGTGCACCCCGTCGTGTCGTCCTTGGGATAGAAGTAGAGGACGAGCGCCTTGCCGGCGTAATCGGCCAGGCGGATGGGGCCGTCGGGCCCCTCCAGTTCGAAGTCCGGCGCCTGCGCGCCCACCGCAAGTTCAGCCATCTCGCACCCCGCTGCGTTCTAGACCGGTCGGACCAGCACGATCTTCTTCTTGCCCGCCGCCAGCTTTACGACGCCGTCCACCAGGTCGGATGCGTCGATGGTGCGGTTGGCGTCGGGTTCGGCCTTGTCGTTGACCCGCAGCCCGCCGCCCTGGGCCAGGCGCCGGGCCTCCCCGCGGGAGCCGGCGAGACCGGCGTCGGCGGCGAGCGCGGCCAGGACGACGCCCGCCTCCAGCTCGGCCCTGGGCACCTCGAAGCTCGGCAGATCGGTGGAAAGCTGGCCCTGTTCGAAGGCGGCCACGGCCGCGGCCTCGGCGGTCCTCGCCGCCTCTTCGCCGTGCAGCAGGGTCGTGGCGGCGTTGGCCAGCACCTTCTTGGCCTCGTTGATCTGCGCGCCCTCCAGGGCCTCCAGCCGGGCGATCTCGTCCAGCGGCAGATCGGTGAACAGGCGCATGAAGCGGCCGACGTCGGCGTCCTCGGTGTTCCGCCAGAACTGCCAGTAGTCGTAGGGGCCGCGCATGTCGGCGTTCAGCCACACCGCCCCGCCCATGGTCTTGCCCATCTTCTGACCCGAGGCGGTCGAAAGCAGCGGCGTCGTCAGGCCGAAGGCGGGCTTGCCGTCGACGCGGCGGATCAGCTCCACCCCGTTGACGATGTTTCCCCACTGGTCGGAGCCGCCCATCTGCAGGACGCAGCCGTAGCGGCGCGAAAGCTCCAGGAAGTCCACCGACTGCATGAGCATGTAGTTGAACTCTAGGAAGGTCATCGGCTGCTCGCGCTCGAGCCGCGTCTTGACGCTGTCGAAGCTCAGCATGCGGTTGACGGTGAAGTGCACCCCGTAGTCGCGCAGGAACTGGATGTAGCCGAAGCTCTCCAGCCATTCGGCGTTGTTGACCATCACCGCGTCGGTGGGGCCGTCGCCGAAGCTCAGGAAACGCTCGAACACCGTCTTGATGGAGTCGATGTTGGCCTGGATCTGGGCGTCCGTCAGCAGGGGGCGCTGCTGGTCCTTGTCGGTCGGATCGCCGACCTTGGTCGTGCCGCCGCCCATTAGGACGATGGGCTTGTGACCCGCCTGCTGCAGCCGGCGCAGGGTCATGATGGAGAACAGGTGCCCGACGTGCAGGCTGGCCGCCGTCGCGTCGAAGCCGATGTAGGCGACGACCGGGCCCGCCAGGCAGGCCTCGTCCAGTTCCGCCGGGTGCGTGATCTGGTGGATGTAGCCGCGCGTCTGCATCAGGCGCAGGAATTCGGACTTGTACGACGTGTCGCTGGTCATGGAGGCAGGCTTCGATTGGGAAGGCCCGGGCTCTAGCACGCAGGGGTCGGCGATTTCGAGGGGCATCTGAGAAGTCTCCGGATCATGGGCCGGAGGCTGTCGCTCGAGAGGAGATGACCAGCGCGCCGACCGAGGGGCAGGCGCAGGAGATCGATCCGCGCCTTAAGGGGCGCG
>CAYQPL010000105.1:0-6737 GCA_964419395.1 uncultured Phenylobacterium sp.
CCGCGCGGCGCGGCGACCAGGCGTCCGCCGCCGGCGGTCCGCGCCACGGCCGGCGCGCCCAACGATACGCTCAGCCCATCGGCGTCCTGACGCAGGCGCACCCTGGGAGCGGTGAGCACGAAGGCGCCGGCCGCGCGCTTGATCGCCGCCAGCGCCTCGACGTCGTCCGGGGCCGGCGCGCCGAGACCGCCCCAGGCGCCCCGTCCGGACACCGGGCCCGCGAGGTCCAGCCGAACGTTCCCGTCCGCAGCCTGCCCCTCGCCGCTCAGGCGGGCGCTGACCTCGCGCAGGTCGAGGTCGCCGAGACCCGCCTGCCGGGCCGTCAGGCTGAGGCGAAAGGCTCCCCGCACCAGGTCCTCGGGCCCGATGCGCGCCTCGATGTCGTCGGAACGAAGGGCGAGCCGCGCCCGGGACAGGTCCAGCCCCGCAAGCGCCGCGCGCTCGGCGGTCAGGGCGCTGTCGAGCGCGCCGGAGATCCTGACACCGTCCCGCCAGCCGCTGGCGTCTCCCCGGAAGCTGGCGGCCAGCACCACCGTCTCGACCGCGGCGTCCGCCGCCGAAAGCCTGTCGCCGGTGAGGCTCGCGACGACACGGACGGGACCGTCCATCGCCTGTCGCGCCAGGTCGGGATAGGCGGCCGACCCGGCGAGGCTGAGCCGCGTCCGCGTCGCGGCCCGGTCGCCCCAGCGCCCGGCGTCGAGCTGGGCCGCTAGGCTGAAGCTGACACGGTCGTCGCGCGTCACCAGGCCCAGGCGGGCGGTCTCGATCTGCGCGGAAAACCCTTCGCCGACCAGGTGGGTGGGGCCGACGGCGGCGCTCAGCTGCCTGAGCTGCCCCTCCCGATAGGCCGCATCGGCCGAAATCTCCGCCACGCCGCCGGCGTGGCGCAGAAGCACGGTGGCGTCTTCGACGACGATGTCGGGCGGCCGCGCCTCCGGCCGCGGCGGCCGGGCGCGGAACTCGGCGATGATCGGATCCAACGCCCCGAAGCTCAGCCTGTCTGCGCGGAGTTCGGCGCGCACAACGGGCGCGGTGAGATGGATGGAGCGGACCTCCAGGCCGAACGCCTCCCCCGCCCACGGCCCGGTGAGACGGTAGGCGACCTCCGCCTGTTCGGCGCTGACGATCGGGGCGTCGGCCGGACCGATTCGCAGGTCGCCGACGAGGCCGCGGGGCCCCAGGGACTCGAAATTGACCGCCGCCTCGACGCCGCGGGACTCCAGCCAGCCGACGAGCGCCTCGCGCGCCAGGCTGCGCCGCCCGGCATAGAGGGCCGTCAGCGTCAGCAGCACGGCGGCCAGCAGGGCCAGAAGGACGGCCGCGATCACCCGCCGCCGGCGGGCGCCTGGCGGGCGGCGAGCCTTGGCGGCTGCGGGCTCAGGGGATGGCGGAGAGGCTTCGGTCACGGCGGCTCGCAGCATAATGCCCGAGCTGCGCCCTGGCTCCAGCCGAAGAAAGGCCCATCCCGGCGATCAGGGCGCGTCGTCCGGCGCCAGCGACAGGGGCGGCGCCACCTCCTCCAGCGGCCGGCGCTCGGCGGCGATGCCGAGCTTCATCTCCACCGCCGCCGCCAGCAGCATCAGACCGCCGCCCAGCAGATAGCCCCACAGGATCTGGCTGCGCTCGCCGGTGTCGATCAGGGCGCCGAACAGCGCCGGTCCCCCGACCCCGCCCACCAGGGTGCCGAAGGCGTAGAACATCGAGATGGTGATGGCGCGGACCTCCAGCGGGAAGCTCTCGCCGATGGTCAGATAGGCGGCGCTGGCGCCCGCCGAGGCGAAGAAGAAGATCACCGTCCAGGCCGCCGTCTGGGCCGGCGCGGAGAGGATGCCCTGACTGAACATCCAGCCGGTGACGCACATCAGCACGCCGGCCAGCCCATAGGTCAGGGTGATCATCGGCTTTCGGCCCCAGCTGTCGAAGAAGCGCCCCAGCAGGAGCGGCCCCATGAAGTTGCCGAGCGCGAAGGGCAGCATGAACCAGCCGATGTGGGCCGGCTCGACGCCGTAGAAGCGCGTGAGGATCAGGGCGTAGGTGAAGAAGATGGCGTTGTAGCAGAAGGCCTGGGTGGCCATCAGCGTGACGCCGAGCGCCGTGCGCTTGGGATGCCGGCGCAGCAGCGTGCCGAGGATTTCCAGCCAGCTCGTCGTCGTGCGGCGCACCAGGCGCAGGCTCGCCAGTTCGGTGTGCGGCGGCAGCTTTTCGCCGCTATGCCGCTCCGCGGCGGCCTCGATCTGCGCCACGATGGCCTCGGCTTCCTCCACCCGGCCATGGGTCATCAGCCAGCGCGGGCTCTCGGGCATGAAGCGCCGGATGTAGATGATGATCAGGGCCAGGACGCCGCCGATGATGAAGGCCAGGCGCCAGCCGAGGGCCTGGTCGACCAGTTCGGCGTTGAGCAGGAAGATGGAGCCCGTGGCGCCCAGCGCCGCCCCCACCCAGAAGCTGCCGTTGATGACCAGGTCGGTGAAGCCCCGCCGGCGGGCCGGGATCAGCTCCTGGATGGCGGAATTGACGGCGCCGTACTCCCCGCCGATGCCCGCGCCGGTCAGGAAGCGGAAGGCCATGAAGGACCAGAAGTCCCACGAAAAGCCGGTGGCGATGGTCGCCAGCAGATAGACGAAGACGGTGGCGGTGAAGAGCTTCTTGCGGCCGAACCGGTCGGTCAGCCGGCCGAAGGTCAGGGCGCCCAGCACCGCGCCGAGGATGTAGGCGCTGCCGGTCAGGCCGATCTGGGTGGCCGTCAGGTTCAGGCCGTCCGGCCCGGCGATGGCCGGCGACAGGGAGCCGACGAGCGTCACCTCCAGCCCGTCCAGGATCCAGGTGACCCCCAGAGCCGTCACCACCAGCCAGTGGAAGCGCGACCAGGGCAGGCGGTCGAGCCGCGCGGGGATGCTGGTGGCGAAGACCTCTGGATGGGCCATCGGGTGTTCTCCTGCCTCTGCTGCTGCGCCTAACGCATGAAGGGGGCGCCTGGCGCCCCGCGGTGCGACGGTCGGCCCCTAGGCGCGCGACCCGCGGCACGCTATCGGAGGGCCCATGCCGCCCACCGAAATCCTCCTCGACGCCCGCGGGCATCGCTGCCCGGTGCCCACCCTGCGCCTGCGCCGGGCGCTGGAGGCGGCGTCCGCCGGGGCCCGAATCCGGCTGCTGGCCGACGACCCCCTCGCCCGGATCGACGTGCCGCACTTCGCCGCCAGCATCGGCGCGGAGTTGCTCGAACAGGGCGAGGCCGACGGAGCGCTCAGCGTCCTGGTCGCGATGGCAGCCTAGGGGGCTGCGGCCGCAGGGCGCGCAGCAGCATCAGCCGCCGGTGTTCGTCCAGCCGGAGTTCGATCTCGGTGGCCAGCGCGCCCCCGAAGAAGACGGCGTTGACGCTCCAGGACAGCCAGATCAGGAAGACCACGACGGCCGAGATCGAGCCGTAGGTGGCGCCGAGATGGGCGATCTGCTCGACATAGAAGGCGCTGGCCCAGGAGGCGAACAGGCACAGCACGGCGGCGGCGAATCCGCCGCAGAGCGAGGCGCGCCAGGCCACCGTGCGCCGCGACATGGCGAAACGGTAGATGAGCCCCATGCCCAGGGTCAGGCCGGCGCTGGCCCAGGTCCATTCGCTGTAGAGCCAGGAGACGCCCGCCAGCGGGCGAAGGTCGAAGGTCGAGGACAGGACCCGCAGGCCCAGGAACAGGGACGAGACGAGGCCCATCATTCCGGCCGCGGCCAGCAGCACCACCAGCGCCATGAGATTGAAGCCGACGAATCCGCGGGGATCCGGCTCGTCATGGATGAAGGACAGCCCCGCCAGCAGCGCCTTGAAGCCGCGATGGGCGGCATAGGCGCCGATGATCACGGCCAGGCCGCTCTGGGCCGAAATCGCATCGCGGGGCGCGTGCGCCAGCCGCTGCAGCTCGGCCTGGAAGATCTCGCGGGCGCCCGACGGCATCAGCCGGGCCAGGGCCTCGGCCTGGAATTCGGCCTGGGCCGGATCGGCCAGCAGGCTGTAGACGCCGATCAGCAGCGCCACCGCCGGGAAGATGGCGAGCATGATGAAGAAGGACGTCCCGCCCACATAGAGCATGACGTCGCGCCCCCAGAGGCGCGTCAGGGCCCGCCCGATCGTGGCGAGCGCAAGCCGCACCGCATGGACCGGGTCCCAGTCGCGCAAGCCCAAACGGTCAAGCTCCTGGTGGATCGACATGCGGGCAAGGTTGATCAGGGAAAGCGGAGCGGCGCAACCCGTCCCATAGAGTGACGGCGCGCCCCGGAATGAGCCGGGACGCGCCGTCGATGGGCGTGTCGTTCCATCGGGCCGACGCCGCTTCGAGGGACGGGAGAGTGCGGCGACCAACCTGGGGTCACTTTGGCGGCCCCCGCCTGAACCCTGGCTGAACGAGAATTGGCCCGTTTGTTCAGGTGCTTAGGAAGCTGCGCCGATGGCGCCGGCCGACTGCAGGGCGGCGATCTCCGCCTCGGAGAAGCCCCAGTCGGCCAGGGCGTCCCAATCATGGGCCCCGATGGCCGGCGGCGGTCCCTGGATGGCCCCCGGCGTAGCCGAAAACCGCGGCGCAGGCGCCGGCTGCACGACTCCGGACACCTCGACGAAGGTCTCGCGCGCCTTGTTGTGCGGATGACTCGGCGCCTCGTCCATGTCGAGGACGGGGGCGAAGCACACATCGGTGCCGCCCATGATCTCCGTCCATTCCTCCCGCGTCTTGCCGGCGATCACCTCGGCCAGCTTCTGGCGCAGCGGCTCCCACTCGCCGCGGTTCATCTGCTGGGCGAAGGCCGGATCGGTGATGCCGGTCTTCTCCAGCAGCAGGGCGTAGAACTGGGGCTCGATGGAGCCGATGGAGATCCAACGCCCATCCTTGCACTGATAGGTGTCGTAGAAGTGGGCCCCGCCATCGAGCATGTTGTTGCGCCGCCCCGGCCGCCACATGCCCGAGGCCTTGAAGCCGTAGAACATGGCCATCAGCGAGGCCGCGCCGTCGCTCATGGCGCAGTCGATCACCTGGCCCTGCCCGCTCTCACGCGAATGGATGACGCCGGCGAGCAGCCCGAAGGCGAGATAGAGGGCGCCGCCTCCGAAATCGCCCACCAGGTTCAGCGGCGGCACCGGCTTGTCCGCCGTCCCGATGGCCTCCAGGGCGCCGGTGATGGCGATGTAGTTCATGTCGTGGCCGGCGGCGGGCGCGTAGGGGCCGGTCTGCCCCCAGCCGGTCATGCGGCCGTAGACCAGTTTCGGGTTGCGCTTCAGGGCCACGTCCGGACCGAGGCCGAGCCGCTCCATGACGCCGGGCCGGAAGCCCTCGAAGATGGCGTCGGCGCTCTCCATGAGCTTCAGGCAGGCCTCGACCGCCTCGGGCGACTTCAGGTCCATGCCGATGGAGCGGCGGCCGCGGGCGGTCACGTCGGCCGGCGAGGCGCGCCCCTGCCCCTTGCGGTCGATCCGCACGACATCGGCGCCCAGGTCGGACAGCAGCATGCCGCAGAAGGGGCCCGGCCCGAGCCCGGCGAATTCGACGATCTTCAGTCCCGTCAGCGGCCCCTGGCGCATGCGATCCGTCCTCCCGTGTCTTTGCGGGGAATCTAAGGCCCGTGACGCGCCGTCAGCCAAGCGCCCGCTCAGAGCAGGGACTGACCGTCGTCCACGGTGACCAGGGTCCCGGTGATCGCCTGGGCCGCCGGTCCGGCCAGCATCAGCAGCGCGGCGTCCAGATCGTCGGCCTCCATCAGCCGCCGGCGCGGAAACCCCTCGATCTGGCGGCGGCCGCCATCGGTGGCGAACCAGTCGGCGTTGATGTCGGTCTCGACATAGCCGGGGCAGAGCGCGTTGACGGCGATCCGCCGCCGCGCCCACTCCCGGGCCAGAGACTTGGTCAGCATGGCGACGGCGGCCTTCGACGCGCAGTAGGCCGGCAGTCCCGGCAGCACGGTGTGGCTGGCGATGGAGGCGATGTTGACGATGCGCCCATCGCCGGCCTCGGCCACGCCGCTGTCGATCATCTGGCGCGCGGCGGCCTGGGCGCAGAAGAAGACACCCTTCACATTGACGGCGAAGGTCTGGTCCCAGGCCTCCGGGGTCAGGTCGAGCGCCCGCCCCTCGCCGCCGCCGCCGGCGTTGTTCACCAGGATGGAGAGCGGGCCGACCTCGGCGCGCACCCGCTCGAAGCACGGCCCGCTGGCCGCGGCGTCGGCGACGTCGAGGGCATAGGCGTGGGCCTCGCCGCCGGCCGCGCCGATCGCCTCGGCTTCGGCCGCGATCCGCTCGGCGCGGCGCGCCGTCAGCACCACGCGGGCGCCGTTTTTCGCCAGCAGGCGTGCGAAATGGGCGCCGAGTCCGCCCGAAGCGCCCGTCACAAGCGCCACCTTGCCTTCCAGCGGCCGTTCCGCGACCATCTTTTCCTCCCTGGCGCCGGGCCGCGACGCCTCGTCCCTGTCCCGCCCGCCAGCGGCGGGATATCTTGTCCTCGCCTGATTCCCGACGTCTGGAGACGCCGGCCGGGCGAGTTCGAGTGAATGCGTCAAAGGTGCAGAGAATGGCCGCAGGCGTCCAGGCGCGGGTCCTCATCGTCGCGCGAGATGACGCGCTGGCCGGCCCGCTGGCCGAAGGGCTCGACCGCCTGGGATGGCGGACGATCACGGCGCGCGGCCCCTACGCCGCCATCGCCGCCCTGAGCGACCTCCAGATCGAGGCGGCCATCGTCGACCTGCCGAGCGGCGGGCCGGAGGCGCGC
>CAYQPL010000105.1:6747-12191 GCA_964419395.1 uncultured Phenylobacterium sp.
CGACAGCCTGCAGGACTTCGACCTCGTGCTGGCCCCGCCGCTGCATCCGGCCCAGGCCGTTCTGCGGCTGGAGAACCTGGTCCGCCTGGCGGTGGCCGAGGAAGAGTACGAACTGCGCCAGGAGACCTTCGGCGACCGCGGCCGCCGGCTGGAGCCGGTGGAGGCCGAGACCGAGCCCTTCCGCATCCTGGCCATCGGCGAGCCGGCGCCGCAGTTCCTGGCCCTGTCGAACGCCCTGGCGTCCGGCGGCGCCGAGGTCGTCGGCGCCTTCACCGCCTACACCGCCTTCGACTATCTGCACGAGCGGTCGTTCGATTCCGTCGTGCTCTGGGCCGGCGACAACCCGAACGAGGCCCTGTCCATCGCCGCGGGCATGCGCCGCAACACCCGCCTCTATCACGTGCCGGCCCTGCTCTACATGCGCGAGGAATCCTACCTCACCATGTCGGAAGCCTATCACCGCGGGGTCTCCGACGTGGCCTCGCCCGGGACTCCGGAGAGCGAGACCGCCGGGCGCGTCATCGAGCTGGCGCGCAGCTACCGGACGCAGTCGGGCGTCCGCAAGGCGCTGGAACGGGCGCGCAGCTCCGGACTCATGGACCCCGCCACGGGCCTCTTCACCCGCGACCTCTTCGCCGCCCACCTCAGCCGGCTGGCCCAGGCCGCGCGCATCCGCAACCGGCCGCTGTCGGTCTGCGTGCTGAAGGTGGCCGAGCGGACCGACGTGGCCGAGGCGCGCGCGCAAGGCTGGCTCGACCGGGCCATTCCGCAGATCGGGGCCATGATCGGCCGTCTGGTGCGCGTCGAGGACACCGCCGCGCGCCTCAGCCACGAGGTCTTCGCGCTCGCCCTGCCCGCCACCGGCGCGGCCGCGGCGCGCGCCGCGGGCGAACGGATCGCCGCCGTCATCGGCTGCACCGCCTTCGAGGCCGGCGAAGGCCGCAGCCCCTTCGTCGTGGAATTCGACATCGGCGTGGCCGAGGTCAGCCCTACCCACGGCGTCGGCCGCGCCCTCGAAGAGGCCGCGAGCCGGGCCATGGCCACCTGAGGCGAGGCCTCAGGCGCCGCCCGCGGCCAGGCGCGACAGTTCGGTCAGGATCCGTTCGGCGGCGTTCAGCCGCTGTTCGGGGCTCTCCCACTCGCCCTTGACCACGGCCTTGTGGTCGGGGCGCAGCTTCCAGCCCATGTGGTTCTTCTGCACGAAGCCGACCAGGCCGGCGGGGTTCGGGAACGCGTCGTTGCGGAAGGTGACCACGGCGCCCTTCGGCCCCACGTCGATCTTGGCGACATTGGCCTCGCGGCACATGCCCTTGATGGCCACGACCTTGAGCAGTTGGTCGGTCTCGGCCGGCAGCGGGCCGAAGCGGTCGATCAGCTCGGCCGCCAGGGCCTCGCGGTCGGCGGACTTCTCGGCGTCGGAGAGGCGGCGGTAGAGGGACAGGCGGACATTGAGGTCCGGCACATAGGCCTCGGGAATGAGCACCGCCGCGCCGGTGTTGATCTGCGGCGACCAGCCTCGGTCGGGCATGCCCTCGGCGCCGGCCAGGGACTTCAGCTCGTTGACCGCATCTTCCAGCATCTGCTGGTAGAGCTCGACCCCGATCTCGCGGATGTGGCCCGACTGTTCGTCGCCCAAGAGGTTGCCGCCGCCACGGATGTCCAGGTCGTGGCTGGCCAGCTGGAAGCCCGCGCCCAGACTGTCCAGCGACTGCAGCACCCGCAGGCGCTTCTCGGCCGACAGGGTGACCGGCTTGTCGTCGGGCGTGGTGAGATAGGCGTAGGCCCGCGCCTTCGCCCGGCCGACACGGCCGCGCAGCTGGTAGAGCTGGGCCAGCCCGAACATGTCGGCGCGGTGGATGACCATGGTGTTGGCCGTCGGCACGTCGAGGCCGGACTCCACGATGGTCGTCGACAGCAGCACGTCATACTGCCCGTCGTAGAAGGCCGACATGACCTCCTCGAGCTGGGTCGCCGACATCTGGCCGTGGCCGACCACATAGCGGACCTCGGGCACGTGCTCGCGCAGGAACTGCTCCAGCCGGGGCAGGTCGGAGATGCGCGGCGTGACGAAATAGGCCTGGCCGCCGCGATACTTCTCGCGCAGCAGCGCCTCGCGGATGGCCACCGGATCCCACTGGGTGACATAGGTGCGCACCGCCAGGCGGTCGACCGGCGGGGTGGCGATGATCGACATCTCGCGGATGCCGGAGAGCGACATCTGCAGGGTGCGCGGGATGGGCGTCGCGGTCAGGGTCAGCATGTGCACGTCGGCGCGAAGCTCCTTGAGCTTCTCCTTGTGCTTGACCCCGAAGTGCTGCTCCTCGTCGACGATGACGAGGCCCAGGTCCTTGAAGCCGACCTGCTTGGACAGCACCGCGTGGGTGCCGACGACGATCTCGACCTCGCCGCTCTTCAGGCCCTCGCGGGTTTCGGCGGCCTCCTTGGCCGGAACCAGGCGCGACAGGCGCCGCACCTTGACGGGCCAGCCCTGGAAGCGGGCCTCGAAGGTCTTGAAGTGCTGCCGCGCCAGCAGCGTCGTGGGACAGACCACGGCGACCTGCTGACCGCGCATGGCGGTGACGAAGGCCGCCCGCAGGGCCACCTCGGTCTTGCCGAAGCCGACGTCGCCGCAGATGAGACGGTCCATGGGCCGACCCGAGCCGAGGTCGGTCAGCACGTCGCCGATGGCGGCCAGCTGGTCGTCCGTCTCCTCGTAGGGGAAGCGGGCGCAGAATTCGTCGAACACCCCCTGCGGCGGATCGATCTCCGGCGTGGTCTTGAGCGCCCGTTCGGCCGCCAGTCGGATCAGGCCCTCGGCCATCTCGCGCAGGCGTTCCTTGGCGCGGGCCTTGCGCGCCTGCCAGGCCGCGCCGCCCAGGCGGTCGAGCATGACCCCCTCGGTCTCGGAACCATAGCGGGTCAGGAGGTCGATGTTCTCGACCGGCAGATAGAGCTTGGACTCCCCGCCGTACTGCAGCTCCAGGCAGTCGTGCGGCGCGCCCTGGACCTCGAGCGTCTTCAGGCCGTCATAGCGGCCGATGCCGTGGTCGATGTGCACGACGAGGTCGCCGGGGGTGAGCGCGGAGGCCTCGGCCAGGAAGTTGGCCGCCCGCCGGCGCTTGCGCGGCCGGGCCAGGCGGTCGCCGAGAATGTCGGTCTCGGAGATCACCGCCAGCTTGTCGGTCTCGAACCCCGCCTCCAGGGGCAGAACGACGCGCTGCGGGGTCTTGGGATCGGCCGCCTTGGCCGCCTGCCAGTAGGCGGCGAAGGGCGCGCGATCGAGACCGTGATCGGTCAGCATAACGCCGAGGCGCTCCGAAGCGCCTTCCGTCCAGGAGGCGAACAGCACGCGCTTGCCCGCCGCCGACAGGGTCTTGGCGTGATCCACGGCGGCTTCGAACAGGTTGACGCTGTCGCGCTGGCGTTCAGGGGCGAAGTTGCGGCCCGCACGGGCGCCCAGATCGACGACCTGCTCGCCCTCGACGGTGTTGAAGGCCGAGAAGCGCCGCTGCGGCCGCACCGCAAGCGCCGATTCCCATTCCTCGGCCGACAGGTAGAGCCGGTCGGGCGTCAGCGGCCGGTAGTTGGATTTCCGGTCGGCCTCGGCGCGGGCCGAATAGGCGTCGGCGATCATGGCCAGGCGTTCGTCGCGGGCGTCGGTCGCCAGATGGTCGACGGCGATCAGGGTCCCGTCCGGCAGATAGTCGAACACCGTCTCCAGCCGGTCATAGTAGAGCGGCAGCCAGTGCTCCATGCCGGCCCGGCGGCCGCCCTCGCTGACGGTGGCGTAGAGCGGATCGTCCCCGGGCGCGCCGAAGGCCGCGACATATCCCTTGCGGAACCGCGAGACGGAGTCGGCGTCCAGCAGGGCCTCGCTGACGGCCAGCAGCTCGATCTCCTTGAGCTGCTTGGTCGAGCGCTGGGTCTCGGGGTCGAAGGCGCGGATCGATTCCAGGACGTCGCCGAACAGGTCCAGGCGCACCGGCTCGTCGGCCGAGGGCGGGAAGACGTCGATGACGCCGCCTCGGATGGCGAACTCGCCCTTTTCCGAGACCGTCGAGGCGCGCTGATAGCCATTGATGGCGAAATAGCGCTCCAGGTCGGCGATCTCGACCTGGTTGCCGGTGCGCGCGGCGTAGGAGGCCCCCTGCACCGTGGCGCGTGGCGGCACGCGCTGAATGGTGGCTGGAACGGCGGCGACCAGCAGGGCGGGCTTCTTCGGCTCGAACCCGCCCTTGGCGAGGCGGGCGAGCGTGCTCATCCGCTGGGCGGCCACGCCGGCCGAGGGGCCGATGCGGTCATAGGGCAGGCAGTCCCAGGACGGCAGCCGCAGGATCTCCACGTCCGGCGCGAAGAAGGCGAAGGCGTCGGCGAACGCCGACATCCGCGTCGTGTCGCGCGCGATATAGACGCTCAGGCCGCCGCGGGCCCGGACGATGTCGGCCAGGGTGAGCGCGTCCACGCCTTCGGGCGCGCCGACGATGTCGATGCGCTCCGGGTCGGTGTTCAGACGCTTGAGCTGGGTCGTGCTGGGCCCCGCCGCGCCATCAGCCATGGGGGGCTCCGTTGCGAAGATGCGCCTGGTCGCGGAAGACCTTGATGCGGCTCATCATCTCGCCGTCGAACTCGGGCGGAGTCGGCGCGCGCTCGACGATCCAGGCGTAGATGTCCTGGTCCGGCTGGTCGAACAGGCGCTCCAGCTCGTCGAGCTGGGCGGGCGTGAAGTCGGCGGCGTAGGCGTCGACGAACGGGCCCAGGATCAGGTCGGCTTCGACGAAGCCGCGGTGCCAGGCGCGGTACTTCAGGCGCTTGAGTCGGATGTCGTGCATGTCGGCCATTGAGGGCGCGGATATAGAGCGCCCGGTCGGCCGGCGCCAGCGCCCACAACGTGTCCGGTCGTCCGGCCGTTCCGGTCAGTCGCCGCCGAACCAGAAGAAGGACAGGGTCTTCAGCTGTTCCGGGCCGATCTGGGCGGCGGTGCGCAGGACCGGCCGGGCCTCCTGCGGACGGACATCGGCGCCCAGGCGCGCGGCGTTCAGCTGGTCGAGGTCGAGCATGCCGTCGAGGCGCACCTCGCCGATCTCCGGATGGCGCCCGACGAACCGGAAGTCGCCCTCCCCCAGCCTGTAGGCCGAGGGCAGGACGCGGATGGTCCTGGTGTGGACGACCTGGCCGAGCTCGTTCGTCACTGTCGGGCTGGAGAGGTCGGAGAATTCCAGCATGACCGGCGCATAGGTCTCGCTGCGCTCGCCGCGGGCCCAGGCCTGGAACTCCGTCTCGCCGCCGATATGGAGGTGATCGAGCTTCAGGGTCCCGATCCGCACCTCCTGGGTGGGAATGTAGTAGCCGAACAGGTCCTCGCCCGCGGCATGGGCGAAGCCGGTCAATTCGGAGGCCGCCGGCTGCGTCGCCTCCGCCGGCGCGGCGGGCGCGGGCGCCTCGGC
>CAYQPL010000106.1:0-12164 GCA_964419395.1 uncultured Phenylobacterium sp.
CCGCCCGCGGCGCCCTGCCGCTCCAGGAGCGCACGGCCGAGCCCGACGCGCCCCTCTGCGCCGATGCCGCCCACATCCGCTGCCTCGTCCTGCCGCGCCTGCTGGCGGCCGGCGGCCTCGTCGACCGGGAGCCGGTGGCTCCCGCCGCGGCTTAGGCTATCCTGCCACGGATCGAGCCGGGGCGAGCCCGGCCAGGGAGGCGATGATGTTGCGTCTGGCGCTCGGCGTCCTGGCCGGCCTGCTGGCCGGCGTCCTCGTCATCTTCGCGGTGGAGAGCGTCGGGCACATGCTGTTTCCGCCCCCGGCGGGGCTGAACCTGACCGATCCCCAGGCCATGCTGCAGGTGATGATGGTCATACCCTGGCAGGCCAAGGCCATGGTGCTGATCGCCTGGTTCGTCGGCGTTCTCGCCGGCGCCTCGACCGCCTGCCTGATCGCCGGACGCCGCGCCCTGGCGGGCCGGATCACGGCGGCCCTGCTGTTCGCCTTCGCGGTCTGGACGATGATCTCCGTCCCGCATCCGGGCTGGTTCGTGGTCACCGCGGTGATCGCGACGCTCCTGGGGGCCTTCCTGGCCGACAGGGCGTTCGGCCGCGTCCGGACCTAGTCGCCGGCCTCCGAGAGCAGGCCCTTGCGGATCATGATCTCCCGCTTCGATTCCGGGATGTTCGACACATAGGCCAGGCGCACGCGCGACGACACCTTGCCGGCCGAAGCGAGCGGCAGGTCCTCGGCCTGGGCGAAGGTCCGGCCGAGGAAGAAGAGCGGGTTGAGGGGGCGATCCGCGGCGTCGCGGATCTCGAAGTGCAGGTGCGGACCGCTGGACACGCCGCTCGAGCCCACCTTGGCCAGCGGGGCGCCGGCCTTCAGCGCCACACCGGGGCGGATCGCCTTGTCGATGCGCCCAAGATGGCCGTAGCGGGTCACGAGACCCTGCGCATGGGTCATCTCCACCATCTGGCCGTAGCCGGCGGCGTAGCCCGCGCGGGTGACGACGCCATCGGCGGCGGCGAGCACGGGTCGGCCCGCATCGGCGGCGATGTCGACCCCCTCGTGCAGGCGCCCGGCGTCCTCCCAGGGGAGGCGTCGAAGGCCGAAGGGGGAGTTCACCTGCTCGCCCGGCAGGGGGTGGCGAAAGGCGATCAGCACCGGCGCCTCCTCGGCCACAGGCGGGACGGCCGGCGCCGGCGGCGGCTCGGCCGCCTTGCGCGGAATGGCGGCGTGGGCGGCGGCGACGGCCGCGAGAGCCAGCAGGCCCCCGAGGATCAGTCCCGGCGCGCGGCGGCGGGCGTGGCCGTTCTCGGCCAGGCGCTTGTCGGTCAAGGGGCGGCGTCCCGATCTCTGGTCTGGCCCGGGCCCTCGCCTTCTGGCGGGCGGCCGAGCGGTCGACGATGCGTTAGGGCGCCCGGGGTTAAGGAGTCTTCTCGACGCGAAAATGGCGCGCTTCGCCGTCAATCCGCCGCACCACGGCGAAGCTCTTTCGAACGGGAAGAGGCCGCACCCCTCCGGATGCGGCCTCCAAACGCGGCGAAAGCCGTTCGTCAGAGCGACTTGAGGATGCCTTCGACCATCTTCTTGGCGTCCCCGAACAGCATCATGGTGTTGTCGCGGAAGAAGAGCTCGTTCTCGACGCCGGCATAGCCCGAGCTCATGCCGCGCTTCACGAAGAGGACGGTGCGCGCCTTTTCCACGTCGAGGATCGGCATGCCGTAGATGGGCGACTGCGGATCGGTCTTGGCCGACGGGTTGGTCACGTCGTTGGCGCCGATGACGAAGGCCACGTCGGCGGTGGAGAACTCCGAATTGATGTCCTCCAGCTCGAAGACCTCGTCATAGGGCACCTGGGCCTCGGCCAGCAGGACGTTCATGTGGCCGGGCATGCGGCCGGCGACGGGATGGATGGCGTACTTCACGTCGACGCCTTCCTCCTTCAGCACGTCGGCCATTTCGCGCAGGGCGTGCTGGGCCTGGGAGACGGCCATGCCGTAGCCGGGGACGATGATGACCTTGCTGGCGTTCTTCATGATGAAGGCCGCGTCGTCGGCGGAGCCCTGCTTGACCGGCCGCGTCTCCACCTTGCCGCCGCCGGCGGCCGCGGAATCGTCGGCGCCGAACCCGCCCAGGATCACCGAGACGAAGGACCGGTTCATCCCCTTGCACATGATGTAGGAGAGGATCGCGCCGGAGGAGCCCACCAGGGCGCCGGTGATGATCAGGGTCGTGTTCTCCAGCGTGAACCCCAGCGCGGCGGCCGCCCAGCCGGAGTAGGAATTCAGCATCGAGACGACGACGGGCATGTCCGCGCCGCCGATGGGGATGATCAGGGTCACGCCGATCAGCAGCGACAGGCCGAAGATCGCCCAGAAGGCCCAGATGGCCGAACCGCCGCTCATCACGAGGACGACGACCATCGCCACGATGCCCGCCGCGATGGCGATGTTCAGCAGGTGGCGGGCCGGCAGCAGGATGGGCGCGCCGGACATGTTGCCGTTCAGCTTGGCGAAGGCGATGACCGAGCCGGTGAAGGTCACCGCCCCGATGGCCAGGCCCAGGGACAGCTCGATCAGCGACGCCCCATGGATCGCGCCGGCGACGCCGATGCCATAGGCCTCGGGCGTATAGATGGCGGCCACGGCCACGAGGCAGGCGGCCAGGCCCACCAGGCTGTGGAAGGCGGCCACCAGCTGCGGCATGGAGGTCATGGCCACCTTGCGGGCGATCACCGCGCCGACGCCGCCGCCGATCGCCACGCCGCCGACGATGAGGGCGAGCGTCAGGGCGTCCAGCGCGCCCTGGCTGAACAGGGTGGCCAGCACCGTGCCCACGGCGATGGCCATGCCGATCATGCCGTTGCGGTTGCCGGCCCGGCTGGTTTCGGGGCTGGACAGCCCGCGCAGGGCCAGGATGAAGAGGACCCCGGAAACGAGGTAGAGGATGGCTGCGAGATTGGCGTTCATGGTCTTTGCCCCCGAGCCCGCTCTACTTCTGCTTCTTCTTGTACATGGCGAGCATGCGCTGGGTGACCAGGAAGCCGCCGAAGATGTTCACCGCCGCCAGGGCGGCGGCCAAAGCGCCGGCCCCCTTGGAGATCATCACGCTGGAGGTCAGCTCGCCCCCCGCCCCATGGGCCGCGGCGGCCAACAGGGCGCCGACGATGATCACCGAGGAGATGGCGTTGGTGACGGCCATCAGCGGCGTGTGCAGGGCCGGCGTCACGCTCCAGACCACGTAGTAGCCCACGAAGACGGCGAGCACGAAGATCGCCAGGCGGAAGACGGTGGGATCGACAGCTTCCATGGGTCGTCCTCTCTCTTTCTCGTAGGGGCTCAGCCGGCCAGGGCGGGGTGGACCACCGCGCCGCCGTTGGTGACCAGCGCGGCCTTGAGGATCTCGTCCTCCAGGTCCGGGGCGAAGGCGCCCTCCTTGTCGAGGAAGAGGCCGGCGAAGGCGAACAGGTTGCGCGCGTAGAGGGCCGAGGCGTCGGCGGCGATGCGGCCGGGCAGGTTGGCGTAGCCGACGATCTTCACGCCGCCTGCGGTCTCGACCACCTCGCCGAGCTTGGAGCCGGCGACATTGCCGCCCTGCTCCACGGCCAGGTCGACGATCACCGAGCCGGGGCGCATGGAGGCGGCCTGCTCGGCGCTGACCAGCTTGGGCGCAGGGCGGCCGGGGATCAGGGCCGTGGTGATGACGATGTCCTGCTTCCTGATGTGCTCTGAAACGAGCGCGGCCTGCTTGGCCTGGTATTCGGCGCTCATCTCCTTGGCGTAGCCGGCGGCCGTCTCGGCGGCCTTGAACTCCTCGTCCTCGACGGCGACGAACTTGGCGCCCAGGCTCTCCACCTGCTCCTTGGCGGCGGGCCGCACGTCGGTGGCGGTGACGACGGCGCCCAGGCGACGCGCCGTGGCGACGGCCTGCAGGCCGGCGACCCCCGCCCCCATGACGAAGACCTTGGCCGCGGCCACGGTGCCGGCGGCGGGCATCATCATCGGCATGACCTTGCCATAGGCGTTGGCCGCCTCGATCACGGCGCGATAGCCGGCGAGATTGGCCTGGGAGGACAGCACGTCCATCACCTGGGCCCGGGTGATCCGCGGCACGAACTCCATGGTGAAGGCGCGCACGCCCTTGGCCGCCAGGGCGTTCAGGGTGTCCTTGTCCTGGTGCGGGTTGAGCATCCCGACGACCAGGGCCTCGGCCTTCAGCGCGGCGATCTCCTCCGGCGCAGGTCCGCGGACCTTGAAGAGGATGTCGGCCTTGCCGATGGCGCCGCCCGCGTCGGCGGCCACCTCGGCGCCGGCGGCGGCGTAGTCGGCGTCCGGATAGGAGGAGGCGGCGCCCGCCCCCGATTCCACGATCACGGAGAAGCCGGCGGCGGTCAGCTTCTTCACCGAATCCGGCGTGGCGGCCACCCGGGCTTCGCCAGCCTGGCGTTCCTTCGTGACGGCGATGACTGGCATGCCCTGATCCCCCGGTGATGAAGCCGGCGGACCTTAGGGAGGTTGTCGGCGCCTTGTCCAGAAGCCGATCGACGATTTTCGAACGGGCGTTTGAACCGGCGAGGTCGGCTGCGCCGCGCCGCGCACGCCAAAAGGCTCCGCCGAGCTGGGCGGAGCCTTCAGTCCGGCCTTAGGGGCCTGAACCTGGCTAGTGCGCCGCGGCGTCCGGCTTGGCGCGCAGGACGAGCACCCCGACCGCGACCACGATCGCCGCGGACACCGCCGCGCCGATGAAGCCCGCGCCGGTGCAGAAGAGCAGGGTGAAGAAGAGGACGCCGGCGATGATCGCCAGGGAGCCCCACTTCGTCATGCCCATGAACAGGTCGAAGGTCGCCTTCTGCTCATGGATGTCCATTTCGCCGCGGTGATAGTCGGAAGCCTGTTCGGCCATGGCGGTCCGGTCTCTCTTCTTGCGAAAATCGGTTTGAGGCGGTGCTACACGAGAGCGCGGCGGCGCTCAAGCCGGCCACACCGCGAGCAATGCGCGCAGCGCCGCCACCAGGGCCAGCGGCTGGTCGACCATGACGTGATGGTTCGAGTCCGGGATGGCGATCTCGATCAGATCCTTCGGCAGGGGGCTCGGCTGGCCATCCTGCCGCCGGGCGATCACCTGGGAGTCGGCGCCGTAGATATGGGCCAGCGGCGTCGTCACCTTGGGCGGGGCCTCGGTGACGAAGGCGTTCATGGCGCTGCGGTCGAGCTTGTTCCACATGGACGGGTCGAACATCCACGTCCAGCCCTCGCCCGAGCCGTCCTCCAGCGGCGCGCGCTTGAGCGAGCGGCGGGCGATGAAGTCGGCGACGAAGAGGTTGCCCGGCGCCTGGGGCGGCATGAAGCGGAACCGCGCCAGGGCGGCGGCCAGGGTCGGATAGACGCGCTTGGGCCGGTCGGGCGTGGGGATGTTGCGGACCTGCGCCATCCGCCGCTCCATCTCCTCCCGCTCCTTGGGCGGGGGCCCGCCGAAGCCGGTGTCGACCATGACGGCCGCATGCATCCGCTCCGGATGCTTCGCCGCGGCGTAGAAGACCTGGGAGCCGCCGAAGGAGTGGCCGACATAGATGGGTTTGCGGCCGCCGTCATAGAGCCCGGTGGCGCGGGCGACCGCCTCGGCGTCCTCGGCGAAGTCCTGGAAGGAATAGGTCTCGCGCCAGTCCGAGGCGCCCATGCCGGCCAGGGACATGGAGGCGATGCGGAACTCGTCGGCCAGGAAAGGCGCGATGAAGCTCCACCAGTCCGCGTGGGCGCTGTTGCCATGGACCAGCAGCAGGCCGGGCCGGCCCACCTCGCCCCAGGTCAGCACCTCGATCTTCGTCCCAAGGGACTCGACGAACGTCCGCTCGGGCTCCTGGGCGATGGCGTCCTCGAACCACTTCGGGGCCGGCGGCTTCTCCCCCTGGAAGGGCAGAAGGGGGGCCTGCACCTCGGGCGGCAGCTCGCCCGGTTCGGTGTGCACGGGGCGGTCGTCCTCGAATGCGGCGACGGCCTTGGCGTCTTCGGGCTTGGTCTGGTCGGTCATGGTGTTCAGGCCCGCGCCGCCTGGCGGTCGCCGGGCTTGCGCGCGATGTTGCGCAGGCCCTTGAAGACGCCGGTTCCGGTCATCAGGGTCCGCTCGGCGCACCAGATGCGGCCGCGGACGGTGAAGATGTCGTCCTGTTCGGAGATGATCTCGCTGGAGCCTTCGACCCAGTCGCCCATCTGGGCGCCGGAGAGGAAGTCGGTGGTCAGGCGCACCGTCACCCAGCCCATCTGGCGCTGGTTGGAGACCACCCGGCCCCAGGCCATGTCGGCGAAACTCATCAGCATGCCGCCGTGGCAGTTGTTCATGCCGTTGGCGTGGTGCTCCTCCACGCGGAAGGCCATCACCTCGACGTTCGTCGCCTCGTCGCGCTTGGAATAGAAGGGCCCGACCGTCCGGCCGAAGCCGCGCTGCCAGAGGTTGATGACATAGCCGTCCGGAACGACGGCGGCCTGCACGGGTGTGAGATCATCGGACATGGGCAAGCTGACTAACGCCCGTTTGGGAAATGACAAGGCTTGACCGCCGGCGAGGCCTCCGCCGGAAAGCCGTTTGACCCCTGTCGGGCGCACAATAATCTCCTGCGATGCTCAAGCTCGCGCCGCCCGCCGCCGTCCTCGCCCTCCTTCTGCCGGCCCTGCCCGCCCAGGCGCAGTCGGCCGACGCCGTCTACTGGGGCGGACCGATCCACACCGGCGTGGAAACCTCACCGACGGCGGAGGCCGTGGCGGTGCGGGACGGGCGTATCGTCTTCGTCGGCGATCGGCCCGGCGCAGACGCGTTGCGCGGCGAGGAGACGCAGGTCGTCGACCTGAAGGGCGCGGCCCTGTTCCCCGGCTTCGTCGACGGCCACGCCCACCTGCGCGGGATCGGCGAACGGGAGCTGACCCTGAACCTGGAGGGCTCGGCCTCGGCGGCCGAAGCCATGGCGCGGCTGGCGCAGCACCTGAAGACCGCCGCACCGGAGGGAACGGTCGTCGGCCGCGGCTGGATCGAGACCGGCTGGCCGGAGGGCCGCTTCCTCAACCGCCAGGACCTCGACGCCGTGGCGCCGGATCGACCCGTCCTGCTGATCCGCGCCGATGGGCATGCGCTCGTGGCCAACACCGCCGCCCTGACCGCCGCCGGCATCGACCGCGCGACGGCGGCCCCCGAAGGCGGCGAGATCCTGAAGGACGCCGCCGGCGCGCCCACCGGCATGCTGGTCGACAACGCCATGGGCCTGGTGGCGAAGCTGAACACGCCCCCCGGCCAGGCGCAGAAGCTGGCCGCCTACCGCGCCGCCTTCGCCGTGGAGACGCGATACGGGTGGACCGGCGTCCACAATATGAGCGTCGACTTCGCCGATGTGCCCCTGCTGGAGGCCCTGGCGGCGACGGGCGAGGCGCCGATGCGGGTCTATAACGCCGTCGACGCCGACAGCGCGGGCCCGCTGCTGGAGGCCGGCCCCCGGGCCAGCGACGGCCGCATCGTCACCCGCGCCGTCAAGCTCTACATCGACGGGGCGCTGGGCTCGCGCGGGGCGGCCCTGCACGAGCCCTATGCCGACGCGCCCCACAGCCGCGGCATGCTGGTGAGCGATCCGGCCGAGGTCGCCAAGGTGCTGGCCCGCGCCAGAGCCGCGGGCGTGCAGGTCGCCACCCACGCCATCGGCGACCGCGGCAACACCGTCGTGCTCGACCTCTACCAGGACGCCTTCAAGGACGAATCCGCCGCGGCCGGCCCCGCGCGCTGGCGGATCGAGCACGCCCAGATCATCCGCCCCGGCGAGATCGCGCGTTTCGCCGACCAGCAGGTGATCGCCTCCATGCAGCCGAGCCACGCCATCGGCGACCTGCACTTCGCCCTGGCCCGGCTGGGGATGGATCGGCTTCAGGGCGCCTATGCCTGGAAGACCCTGGAGGACGCCGGCGCCGTCGTCGTGGGCGGGTCGGACGCCCCCGTGGAGCGCGGCGATCCCCTGATCGAGTTCTACGCCGCGGTGGCGCGCAAGGACCTGAAGGGCTTCTCGGCCGAGGGCTGGCATCCGGAGGAAGCCCTCAGCCGCGAGGCCGCGCTCGCCCTCTTCACCTCAGGTCCGGCCTACGCCGCCTTCGCCGAGGACGAACTCGGGACCATCGAGGTCGGCAAGCGCGCCGACTTCACCGCCTTCTCCGTCGACCTGATGACCGCGCCGGTGGAGGCCATCCCGACGGGCCGCGCGGTGCTGACGGTCGTCAACGGCGAGATCGTCTACGACGGCCGCTGAGGCTCAAGGTGCGAAGGTGCGGGCCGCCAGCTCCACCGTCCCGCCGAGCGCCTCCGTCAGACAGTCCGTCCGTAGGCTGATGGTCATCGCCCCACCGGCGATCCGCCAGCCGGGCGCGGCGACGTCATAGGCCGCCAGCAGGCGTGGATCGGCGACGATTTCAGCCTGCCGACGCTCGCCGGCCGTCAGCTCCAGCCGCGCCCAGCCGATCAGGCGCAGGGTCTCGCGGCCGTCGGCGCCGGCGACCCGGGCATAGAGCTGCGGCACGGCGACGCCGGCGCGCTCGCCGACATTGGCGGCGACGACGCGGGCGCGGACCGTGGCGCCGCCGTCCAGCTTCAGGTCCTCGAAGGCGAAGCGCGTATAGGTGAGGCCGAAGCCGAAGGGGAAGAGCACGTCCTTCCCCTCGCGGTCGAACCAGCGGTAGCCGACGGCCGCGCCCTCCGGATGGTCGATGGAGAAGCGGCCCTTGTGCTGCTGCACGTTCGGATAGGAGGTGGGGATGGTCTTCCCCGCCTCGGGCGGGCCGAAGATCATGCCCGGCACCTGCGGCCGCGGCAGGTCGTCGGTGGACTTCGGATAGGTGATCGGCAGGCGGCCGGCGGGCTCGGCCTCGCCGAACAGCAGGCGCGCGATGGCCTCGCCGCCCTTCGAGCCCGAATACCAGGCCTGCAGCACGCCCGCGACGTCGTCGAGCCAGGGCATGGTCACCGGGCCGCCGGTCTCCAGCACCACCACCGTGCGCGGATTGGCCGAGGCGACGGCGGCGATCAGGGTGTGCTGGTCGTTGGGCAGGGCGAGCGTGGGGACATCCTCCGCCTCGGTGGTCCACTGCTCGGCGAAGACGATGGCCACGTCGGCCTGGCCGGCGATGGCCATGGCCGCAGCGAGGTCCTCCCCATTGGCGTAGAGCGCCTCGCCCGCCCGCGCGGCGATGGCCGCCAGCGGCGCGGAGGGGTGATAGGTGATGCGCGAGAAGGCCGAGGAGGGCCCGATTTCCACCGGGATCTCCAGCGACGGCCCGCCCACGGGGATCACCTGGGACGACCCGCCCCCGGAGAGGACGCCCACATCGGCGTGGCCGCCGATGATCGCCACCTTCGCCCCAGGCTTCAGCGGCAGCAGATCGCCGTCGTTCTTCAGGAGCACGCAGCCAGCCTCGGCGGCGGCCTGGGCGACCGCCTCGTGGGCGGCGTAGTCGATCTCCTCCGGCGCGCAGGGGCGGTCGAGGAAGCCGCGGGCGATCAGGCTGCGCAGGATGCGATGGGCCATGTCGGCCAGCCGCTCGAAGGGGACTTCGCCCGCCTCGATCGCCTCCTTCAGCAGGGCGCCGAAATAGACCTGCTTGTCGAGCTGGTAGCCGGACTCCTGGTCGAGGCCCGCCAGCGCCGCCTTGGCTGTGGAGTGGCAGCCGCCCCAGTCGGACATCACCCAGCCGGGATAGGCCCAGTCGCCCTTCAAGACCTTGTTCAGCAGGAAGTCGTTCTCGCCGCACCAGTCGCCATTGACCCGGTTGTAGGCGCTCATCACCGAGCCCGGCTCGCCCCGTTCGATGGCGATCTGGAAGGCCAGGAGGTCGCTTTCGCGCAGGGCCGCCTCGTCGATACGGACATCGACCACGTGGCGGCAGGTCTCCTGGTCGTTGAGGGCGAAGTGCTTGACCGTGCAGACGATGTCGTTGGACTGGGCGCCGGCCACGGCCTCGCCGCAGAGCACCCCGGCCAGCAGCGGATCCTCGCCGAGATATTCGAAATTGCGGCCGCAGCGCGGCTCGCGCGTCAGGTTCACGCCGCCGCCCAGCAGCACGTTGAATCCCTTGGCGCGCGCCTCGGCGCCGACCATGGCCCCGGCCTGGCGGGCGAGGTCCGGGCTCCAGCTCGAGGCGAGCGCCAAGCCGGACGGCAGGGCGGTGGCGCCGTCGCCTTCGCGCACCTTGCGCGGATTGGCGACCCCCAAGCTGGCGTCGGTGGCGTTCTGGGCCGGCACGCCCAGCCGCGGCACGCCGGGGACGTAGCCGGCGCCGCGGGCCGCATCGGCCGGGACCTCGTCCAGCAGGTTGGGCATCGGCCCGTGGACCAGGCTGATCAGTTCGTCCAGCGTCATCGCCGAAATCAGCAGGTCGGCGCGTTCGTCGGCTGAGCGCGCAGCGTCCATCCACGGCCGGGTCTCGGCTTGGCTCATCGCGTCCATCTCCTCCCGCGCCCGTGGATCGGGCGCTTATCGTCCGTTTACGGACGTTTTGTCAGACCAGGGCCTCGAACTCGTCGACCAGGCGCTCGATCTGGGTCATGCCGGCGGCCCAGAAGGCCTTTTCCCGCGGGTTCAGGCCGAAGGGCTTGAGCGCCTCCACATAGGTCCGCGACCCGCCGGCGGCGAGCAGGTCCTCGTAGAGCGGGGCGAACCCCGCCGGGTCCTCCCGCCGCTTCTCCATCAGGCCGCGCACCAGGAGGTCGCCGAAGGCGTAGGCGTAGACATAGAAGGGGGCGTGGGCGAAGTGGCTGACATAGGCCCAGTAGTGCTCGTAGCCGGGATTGAGCTTGATCGCCGGCCCCAGGCTCTCGCCCATCACCTGCAGCCAGATTTCCGAGATCTGCTCGGGCGCCAGTTCGCCCTGCTGGCGGGCGGCGTGGAAGGCGGTCTCGAACTTGTGGAAGGCGATCTGGCGGACCACCGTGTTCAGCCCGTCCTCGATCTTGCCCGCCAGCAGGCCGCGGCGCTCCTCGTCGGTGGCGTTGGCCAGCAGGCGCTCGAAGACGAGGCCTTCGCCGAAGATGGAGGCGGTCTCGGCGAGCGTCAGCGGCGTGTCGGCCAGCAGCGTGCCGAGCGGCGCGCAGAGCGTCTGGTGCACCGCATGGCCCAGCTCGTGGGCGAGCGTCAGCACGTCGCGGCGCTCGCCCATATAGTTCATGAAGACGTAGGGGTGACGGTCGGCCGCCACCGGATGGGAATAGGCGCCCGACTGCTTGCCGGGGCGGGGGCGGGCGTCGATCCAGGGCTGCTTGAAGAAGGTCTGGGCGGTGTCGGCGAAGCGCGGCGCCAGGGCTGCGAAGGAGTCCAGCACCATGGCCTGGGCCTCGTCCCAGCCGTAGGTGCGCGGCGCGGCGCTGTCGAGCGGTGCGTTGCGGTCCCAATAGTCCAGGCTCTTGCGGCCCATGACCTTGGCCTTGAGCGCGTAGTAGCGATGGCTGACGGCGGGATAGGCGTCGGTCACCGCCTCCACCAGGGCCTCCACCGCGTCGGCGTCCACCTCGTTGGCCAGGTGGCGCGAGGCCGCCGGGCTGGCGTACTTGCGCCAGCGGTCGTCCACCTGCTTTTCGAAGGCGAGCGTATTGAGGCAGAGCGCGAGCGTCGGCGTCCGCTCCTCCAGCGCCTTGGCGAGGCCTTGCGCCGCGCGCTTGCGCTGAGCGGCGTCGGGGTCGGAGAGGCGGTTCAGCGCCTCAGGCAGGGTCAGCGTCTCGGTCCCCACCTTGGCGGTCAGGCGGGCCAGGGTTTCGTCATAGAGGCGCACCCAGTTGGCCACGGCCGGGCCGCGGTCGACCATCATCCGCTCCAGATCGGCCGACAGCTCGTGCGGACGCGACAGCCGCACCCGCCGCAGCCACGGCCGCCAGCGGGCCGCCGGGGCGTGGGCCGACAGCGCAGCCTCTAGCTCGGCCTCCTCCAGCTCGTTGATCTCCAGGGTGAAGAAAAGGGTTTCGGCGGCGATCGTCGCCGCCTTGGCGCGGAAGTCGGCCTCGAACTTCGACCAGGCCGGATCGTTGCGCGCCGTGCTCGACGACAGCGAGGCATAGGCGCCGACGCCGTAGAGGGCGGTGGTCCCGATCTCATAGAGGCCGATCGTCTCGTCCAGCCGCCGGCCGAGCGTCTCCGGTTCGGCGCGGGCGGCGACGAGCTGGCCCTT
>CAYQPL010000107.1:0-3691 GCA_964419395.1 uncultured Phenylobacterium sp.
GTAAGCGTCGCGCCCATCGAGGAGCACTTCTGGCACTTATTCCTGGAGAGGGTCGGGCTGGACCCGGCGGAGTTCCCGCCGCAACTCGACGAGGAACATTGGCCACAGGTGCGTAAAAAATTGGCAGAAGTCTTTCGCGGGAAAACACGCGCGCAGTGGTGCGAGATCCTCGAAGGGACAGACGCTTGTTTCGCTCCGGTCTTAGTTTGTACGCCGTCTCCGCCGTCCCCTCGGCCCGCCGCCGCTCCCGCAGGTAGGCCAGCGTCATGTAGGCGATGAGGATCACGACCAGGACGAGCCCGAAGTAGAAGTCGACGAATCCGGCGACCACCGCGACGAGCAGCAGGGCGGAGGACAGGCCGAGCGCGATCATGTCGCGGGCGATGAGCGAGGGGCGGATCATCACCGCCGTGGCCCCGAGGATCAGCAGGATGTTGGCGACGTTCGAACCGATCACATTGCCGACGGAGATGCCGGGCGAACCGCGCAGGGCGGCCAGCAGGCTGGTGACGAGTTCGGGCGTGGACGTGCCGAACCCGACCAGGACGAGGCCGCTGAGCAGAGGCGAGACGCCGACGGCGCGGGCCGCCCCCACGGCGCCGCGGACGAGGATCTCGCCGCCGCCGGCCAACAGGACGAGGCCGCCGATGATAAGCAGAACGGTCATCATGGTCTGGGGGTCCGGCGGGCGTCGCTCAACGAACGTTCAGAGGGCGAAGCGGTTCGGCTTCCTCGGCGGCGCGCTGGGCGGCGGCTTCGCGGGGATCGAGGCGGTAGGTGACCTGCGCCAGGCGCGCGGCGAGGCCCTGGCCCCGGCGCGCCGCGGCGGCCTCGGCGATGCGGCTGGCGCGGGTGCAGTCGGGATGCTCGGCGCGGCGCAGGGCGAATCCGGAGTTGAAGGCCTCCTTCATCCGCCGGTCCAGGGCGGGATCGGGCTGCTCGGTGTCGGTCAGGCGGATCATGCGGTCGCGCCAGTACTGGTCGTAGGCGCCCTCGCAGGCCTGGCGCAGGGCGTGGCTCTCGCCCAGCACATAGGCGATGTCGATGATGGTCTGCCGCTGGGACGGCGTCCGCTCCTGAGCTTGGGCGAGGCCGGCCGGAGCGACGAGCAGGGTCAGGGCGAGAAGGGCCGTGCGCATGGCGCACACATAAGGCCCGAGCGGGACGATTGTCACCGATGCGCGCGCGGCGGGCGAACCCTCGCGCCCCGCGCTGTCCTCTGCTAGCCAAGCGGAGCCTTGAGGAGGGGACGCCATGAAGATCGCCGCTGTCGTGACCGCAGCCAGCCTGGCCCTAGGCCTGTCCGGGGCCGGGACCGCCCAGGCCCAGGAGGCGTTCGCCCCGCGCGCGCCCTCCAGCCTCATCGACGTGCTGGAGGCCATGGACGCCCGCGCCGAGCTGGACGGGATGGAGAACGGCCAGGTGCGCCTGAACGTGATCACCCCGGGCGGCATCTTCGGCGCCGAGTTCATCGGCTGCGACGACAGGGGCGAAGCCTGCAAGGCGCTCGGCTTCACCGCCGCGATCCAGAAGCGCACGCTCACCCTTGAGCACCTGAACGACTTCAACCGCCGCGACATCCTCTGCCGGGGCGTGATGTCGGGCGACCAGGCCAATATCCGCTACGGCCTGCTGCTGACCGACACCCTGACCGCCGGCGACCTGCGCGAACACGTGGCGGTCTGGCAGCGCTGCCTGGGCGCCTTCGCCGCGCTGGCCGCCGATCCGGAGACGTTCCTCGGTCAGCCCTAGGCGAGCACCCGGCCGCGCAGGGCGGCCATGCGGTCGATGGCCGCCTCGGCCTCCATGACCATTTCGGCGACGACCTCGGCCGCGGGCTTCACCTGGCGGACGCCGCCGGCCGACTGGCCCATGGCGAAGCAGGAGCGGGCGGGATCGAGCCCCTCGGGCTGGCCGCCGATGCCGCCCATGACGCCGGTGCGCGAGGACAGCGCCGCCTGCATCGGGAAGGGCTGGATCTCTTCCGGCCGCCGCTCCCAGTCCTCCACATAGGGGTTCTTCTTCACCCGCATCGGCTTGCCGGAATAGCAGCGGGTGCGGACCGTATCGTCGTCCTGCGCCGCCACCACGGCCTCGCGGTACATCTGGCCGGCATGGGCCTCGGGCGTGGCGATGAAGCGGGTGCCGATCCAGACCCCTTGCGCGCCCAGCGCCAGCGCCGCCGCCAGACCTCGCCCGTCATGGATGCCGCCCGCGGCGACCACCGGGATGTCCACCGCATCCACCGCCTGGGCCACCAGCGGCAGGGTGCCGACGAGGCCGGTGTGACCGCCCCCCTCCCCGCCCTGGCAGATGACGGCGTCGCAGCCGGCCTGCTGCGCCTTCACCGCGTGCTTCACCGCCCCGCAGACCACCATCACCTTCAGGCCCGCGCCCTTCAGCTTCTCCATGATCGGCATGGGCACGCCCAGGCCGGCGATGAAGGAGGACGCCCCCTCTTCGATGATGATCTCCACCGAGGCGGTCAGGCTTTCGGGCGAGGCGGCCAGGAGATCGACGCCGAACGGCTTGTCGGTTAGCTGGCGGACCTTGCGCATCTCCTCGCGGATGAAGTCCGGCGAGCGGCCGGCCATGCCCAGCACGCCATAGCCGCCGGCGTTGCAGACGGCGGCGACCAGCTCCGCATAGGCCACCCCGCCCATGCCGGCCTGCATGATGGGGTGCTCGATCTCCAAGAGGTCGCAAAGCGGCGTGCGCAGGGCCATGGCGTCGTCTCCCGTGGTGTTCTCGTTGTCGCCCACCATGGCGCCGGAGCGCGGGCGGGAAAACGGTGACGCCGCGTCAGGGGGCGAAGCCCCAGGATTGAACCACGAAGTGCACGAAGGACACGAAGGCGTCGCAGCCGGTCCCTTCGTGCCCCTTGTGAGCTTCGTGGTGAATGATGACGGCGCCTGCGGCGCGCACAGGGCTCAGAAGATGGCGTAGCCGCCGTCGATCAGCACCGAGTCGCCGGTGTGGAAGCGCGAGGCGTCGGAGGCGAAGTAGACGGCGATGCCGCCGAAGTCCTCGGGCTCGCCCCAGCGGCGCATGGGGACCCGCTTGATGACGTTCTCGTTGAACTTGTCGTTGTCCTGCGCGCCGGCCGTCATGTCGGTGGCGATCCAGCCGGGCAGGATGACATTGGCGCGGATGCCGTAGCGCGCGTGCTCCACGGCGATGGCGCGGATCATCGGGATCAGCGCCCCCTTGGTCGCCGCATAGGCCTGGTTGCGAGCCGCCCCGTCCAGGGCCGAGAGCGAGGAGGTGGCGATCAGCGAGCCGCCCTGCCCGTCGCCGGCGCGTTCGACCATGTGCTTGGCCGCCTCGCGCAGGGTGAAGAAGACGCCGTCCAGATTGACCGACAGCACCTTGCGATAGGTCTCGGTGGGGAACTCCGCGAAGGACTTGGCGCCGCCGCCGATGCCGGCGTTGGCGACCACCGTGTGGACCGCCCCCATCTTCGCCACCGCCGCCTTCATCCCCGCCGCCACGGCCGCCTCGTCGGCGACATTGACCACCTGAGCCAGGCCCCGGGTCACGTGGGCCTTGAGCTGCGCTTCGGCGCGGGCGTTCTTGTCGGGGTTGGAGCCCCAGATGACCACGTCGGCGCCGGCCTGGGCCATGGCCTCGGCCATGCCGAGCCCGATGCCGCCATTGCCGCCGGTGACCAGTGCAACCTTGCCGCTTAAGT
>CAYQPL010000107.1:3701-12033 GCA_964419395.1 uncultured Phenylobacterium sp.
GGGGTGGTAGGCCACGGCGTCCTCCTCGCGTTCATACGCTTGTTGGGCGCGAGGAATGGCGGGCCGCGGCGATGCGGCAAGGGCGAGGGCGTGGGCTGGAGCGCCGGAACGTCTGAGATGGGCTCTTACGAGACCCTCGGAGAGCCTAGAGTCGGGCCTGGAGGTGTCTCGAATTGCCCTTGGCGCGAACGGTGGCGGACGAGCCAATCGCCACGTCGAGCTTGTATTGTACGATATTTCGTACATATTGCGAGCCAGGAGGCCCGCTCATGGACGTGATCACCTATTCCGACACCCGCGCAAACCTGAAGAAGGTGATGGACAAGGTTGTCGATGATCGCGCGCCGATCGTGGTGACGCGCACGCGTGGCGAGGCTGTGGTGATGGTGTCTCTCGCCGATTGGAATTCCATGGAGGAGACCCTGCATCTGGTCTCCCGGCCCGCCAACGCTCAACGTCTCACCGATGCGATCGCTCAACTCGATGCTGGCGCCGGAGCGGAGCGGAAGCTCATCGAACGGTGAAGCTAGTCTTCGCCGATCAGGCCTGGGATGACTATCTCCATTGGCAGAGAACTGATCTCAACGTTTTGGTCCGGCTGAACGGCCTGATCAAAGAGTGTATGCGCACCCCATTCCAGGGAACGGGTAAGCCAGAACCGCTCCGCGGTGAACTCAAGGGCTGGTGGTCTCGCCGCATCACCTTGGAAGATCGACTGGTCTACCGTGTGAGCGGCGCGGGCGCCGCGCAGCAACTCGAAATCGCGCAGTGCCGCTATCACTATTGAAACTGCCCCGCTGGCGGCTCCCGCCTGTCGGGGTAGCGCAGCCTCCAGTCACCGTCGTGTCACCAATGGGAAAGCGCATGCCATGCAGTCGCCGTCCGCGGCGTCATGAACCTGTCCTCATCCAGACGGCCGAACACCTGCTCTTCAGTCAACGCTGCCCCATGAATGGCGCGCTCCATCAAGGTGGCCACGCGAGCCGTCGTGCGCTCGGCCGCCTCTGGGTCCCGCTCCCAAGCTGGCGGCAGTCTCTCAGGTCGGGGCGGCGTGAGCCGCTTCACGATGGCGGCGACAGCCGTGAGCAGCTTCATTGGTCCTTCCTTTGAGGCCCGGGTGACCAGCTGGCGGGCGCTCCTGACCTAGGCCGCTCGCTCAAAGCTGACGGCATGCGTTTCCACGAGGCCAAAGCGCCCGGCGAGGTCCGCGCCTGGCCAAGCGACCACCCTCACCATGACGAAGCGATAATCTGCCCGTTCGATTTCCGCCCAATCGAAGAAACTCACAAACCGAAGCTGCGCATCCGGGGGCAGACGGTTCACGGGATCATCCCAATAGCCGGCGGTGGCTTCGTTCTCCCGATTGAGGAGCACCGGCAGCTCCCCGGCATGCCGAGCGACAACAGAAATCTGAGGGTGCAATTGGCCATAGGAGGGGCAGGAGGCCATTGGGCTCCGTCACCAGTCCTCGGAAGAGGGCGCTGCGCACCGGTTCAAAGCGATCCCGCAAGTCCCACGCCCCCTGAGGATCGCCCCGTGGGTCAGGTTGACGGAAGTAGGTGTTGAACAGCTCCCGACTGCAGGTGAGGAAGCGATCCATGTCATGCGCAACGCTCATCGCCTGAGCATGGCGCAGCTGTGATTGATACTCCGTAAGGGTGTCAAACGGTATGCGTTGCACGCCCCGCCTGCAGACCAGAAAGCGACGTCATGGCGCATGAGTACACCGTCGAACTGAGGTTTCTTGGCGACCACCTCAATCCCGAAGAGATAACCAAGGCGTTGAAAATTACGCCGTCTAGCTCATGGGCTGCGGGCAATCCGTCGGCTGTGCGTTACCAGCCCCACTGGAACTATAATGGACACGACGCGCCAGGATTCCGTGAGAACTGGGCCGACTTGGACGCGGGCCTATCATTTCTGCTCGGCCTCCTACACGGCAGGCTCCCTGAGATTCGAGCTGTGGCGCAAAAATACCAGGCCGCATGGTGGTGCGGACACTTCCAAAGCTCTTTCGGCGGCGGCCCTTGGCTCTCCAGCCGGACCATGCGCGATTTGGGACGATTTGAAGTCCCGCTGTTTATCGACTGCTACTTCTCTGACGGTGAAGTACAGCTCTGACGATGAAGTATAACTCTGACGGTGAAGCAACGCGCGATCCGCGAAACAAGCTGATCGTTCAATGCCCCTGGACTCCCACAGGGCCGCCTCAGGTCGCCGTCCAGCCGCCGTCGACCGAGAGGGCCGCTCCGGTGGCCGAGGCGCCCATGTCGGAGACGAGGTAGAGCAGCATTCCGGCCAGGTGGTCGTACTGCACGAAGGTCTTGTTGGGCTGGGCGGCCAGGATGACCTCTTCCACCACCCGATCCTCCGGAATGCCGCGGGACTTGGCCTGGTCGCCGATCTGGGCCTCCACCAGGGGGGTCTTCACATAGCCCGGGCAGATGGCGTTGCAGGTGACGCCGGTGCGCGCCAGCTCCACGCCGATGGCCTTGGTGAAGCCGACCACGCCGAACTTGGCCGCCACATAGGCCGACTTGAAGGGCGAGGCGACGAGGCCGTGGGCCGAGGCGATGTTGACGATGCGGCCGCGCCCCTGGGCCTTCATGATCGGCACGGCGGCGCGCGTGGTGTGGAAGGTCGAGGAGAGGATGATCGCCATCAGGGCGTCCCATTTCTCCGGCGGGAAGTCCTCGATGGGCGAGACGTGCTGAATCCCGGCGTTGTTGACCAGGATGTCCAGCCGGCCGAACTCGCGCACCGCATAGTCGATCAGGTCGGCGATCTCGTCCGGCTTGGTCATGTCGGCGGCGTGATAGCGGATCGCGGCGTTGGTGCGCGCCTGCAGCTCGCGCCGGTCGGCCTCGATCTTCGCCGGATCGCCGAAGCCGTTGAGGATGACGTTCACCCCCTGCTCGGCGAGCGCGGCGGCCAGGGCCTGGCCGATGCCGCTGGTGGAGCCGGTGACGACGGCCACGTGGCCGGAAATGCCGTAGTCGATCGCCATCTGGACGCTCCTCGCGGGGTTGGGCCTCAGGCGGCGGCCGCCTGGGGCTGCGGACGGACGAAGGTCCATTCGCCGGCTTGCGACTCGCTCGCCAGGAAACGGTAGCCCTCAAGGTCGAAGGCCTTCAATTCCTCAACGCGTGAAATGCGGTTGTCGATGGCGAAGCGCGCCATCAGGCCCCGCGCCTTCTTGGCGTAGAAGCTGACGATGCGGCTCGCCCCGTCCTTCTCCTCCAGGAAGCGGATGTTGAGAAGCGGCAGCTTCAGCGCCCGCGCATCGACGGCGCCGAAATACTCCTGGCTGGCCAGGTTGACGAGCGTCGGATCGGCATGTCCCTCGGCGGCCTCGTTCAGCGCCTTGGCGATCCTGTCGGCCCAGAAGTCGTAGAGGGTCGCGCCACGGCGGGTCTTCAGGCGCGTGCCCATCTCCAGGCGATAGGGCTGGATCAGGTCCATGGGCCGCAGCAGGCCGTAGAGGCCTGAGAGGATGCGCAGGTGATCCTGGGCCCAGGCCAGGTCGGCCTTGTTCAGGGTCCGCGCCTGCAGGCCCGCATAGACGTCGCCGTTGAAGGCGAAGGCGGCCTGCAGACCGTCTTCGCTCTCCGGATCGAAGGCCTGGAAGCGCTCGCGGTTGAGGCCGGCCAGCTTGTCCGAGAGCGACATCAGGCGGCGCAGATCGGCCACGGTCAGCCTGCGCGTGACCTGGGCGAGTTCGGTGTTCGCCTTGCGGAACTGCGGGAGGGTGACGTGCAGGCTCTGGTCGGGCGCGGAGAAGTCCAGCGCCTTGGCCGGGGTATGGACGAACAGCATGGCGGCGTCCTTTGCCCAGACTTGGTGACGGCGCCAAGACGGGGCGGCGGCTTTAGAAGTGGACGCGGGGATTCATGATGCGCTTGGGATCGAGGGCGGCGCGGATCGCCCGCAGGGCGTTCACCTCCACCGGCGCCTTGTAGCGCAAGGCCTCGGCGCTCTTCATCGCCCCCAGGCCGTGTTCGGCCGAGATCGATCCGCCGAGGCTGGCGACGATGTCGTGAACGCGGCGCGATCCATTGTCGCGCAGGGCCGAATGGGCCGAATCATCGCCGCCGTCGGGGCGCAGCACGTCGTAGTGGATGTTGCCGTCGCCCACATGGCCGAAGGCGCAGATGCGGGCCTCCGGCACGAGTTCGCGCACGGCCGCGCCGGCCTTCTCCAGGAAGTCGGCGACCTGGCTGACCGGGACGGAGACGTCGTGCTTCCAGGTCGCGCCCTCGGGCTTCTGGGCCGGGGACTGGTTCTCGCGCAGGGACCAGAAGGCCTTGGCCTGGCTCTCGCTCTGGGCGATGGCGGCGTCGGCGATCAGCCCTTCCTCCAGGGCCGCGCCCAGCAGCCGCTCCATGGCCGCCTCGGCGGCGCCGGGCTCGCCGGAGGCCAGTTCCACCAGCACGTACCAGGGATGGCGCGACTGCAGCGGGTCGCGCTGGCCCTCGATATTCTTCAGCGCGAAGTCGACGCCGACCCGGCTGATCAGCTCGAAGGCTTCGACCCCGCCGCCGGCCGCCTCCTTGGCCCGGGCCAGCAGGCGGATGGCCGCGCGCGGATCGGCCAGACCCACCATGGCGGTGGCGCGCGAGGGCAGGACGGGGAAGAGCTTCAGCGCCGCGGCGGTGACGACGCCCAGCGTCCCCTCCGCCCCGATCAGGAGCTGCTTGAGATCATAGCCCGTGTTGTCCTTGCGCAGGCGTTTTAGGCCGTTCCAGATCTCGCCATTGGGCAGCACGGCCTCGAGACCGATGACGAGGTCGCGCGTCGTCCCGTAGCGCAGCACGGCGGTGCCGCCGGCGTTGGTTGAGACGACGCCGCCAATTGTGGCCGTCCCCTGCGAAGCGAGATCGAGGGGGAAGCGGCGGTTCTTGGCCAGCGCCGCCTCGTGCGCCTCGGAAAGCGTCACGCCCGCCTCGCAGACCATGACGTCGTCGAAGGCGTCGACGTCGCGGACGGCCTTCAGCCGCTCGGTGGAGAGCAGGATCTCGCCCAGGGGGATCTGGCCGCCGACGAGGCCGGTATTGCCGCCCTGGGGCGTGATCGCCACCCCGGCCTCGAAGCAGACGCCGACCACGGCGGCGACCGCGTCCGTCGAGCCCGGCAGGGCGAGGAAGGGGGTCTCGCCGCTCCAGCGGTCGCGCCATTCCACCAGCTTGGGCGCGAGGCGGTCGGGGTCCTGGCTCCAGCCGCCCTCGCCGAGCACGGCTTTCAGGCGGGAGAGGACGTCGGCGGGGACGGGCGCGGTCATGGCGGAAATCTAGTCCTTCGCGGCTCAACCCACAAAGCCCGCCGCGCGGCGCAGGCGATCGTCGATGGCCTCGCCCAGGCCCGTCTTGGGGATCGGCGCGACGGCGATGGCGCGCGGGGCGGTGCGGTCGGCGGCGCGCAGATAGGCGAAAAGGTTCGCCGCGGCTTCGGCCAGGTCGCCCGTTGGGCTGAGATTGAACACCCGCGGACCTTCGGGCGCGCCGGGGCCGAAAGCGAGATAGGCCTCGTCCGCTTCCGGCGCGGCGGCGTCCAGGCGGACGGGCGCCTGGGGGGCGTAGTGGCGGGCCATGCGGCCGGGCGAGCGCTTGGCGTCGGCCTCCGCCTCCGCCAGCGGCCCGATCACCGCCTCGATCTGCGCCCGGGTCACGGCGCCGGGGCGCAGCAGCCGCGGACGGTCCAGCAGGGCGACGACGGTCGATTCCAGACCCACCTCGCACGGGCCGCCGTCGAGGGCGGCGGCGGCGAAGACGCCGGTCTCCTCCACCGCGTCGATGAAGATGGTGGGGCTGGGCCGGCCGGAGCGGTTGGCGGAGGGCGCCACCACGGGCGCGCCGAAGGCTTCGATCACCTGACGGGCGACGGGATGGGCCGGAACGCGGACGGCGACCGTGTCGAGCCCGGCCCGGGCAAGGTCGCAGACGGGTGTGGCCTCGGCGACGGGCAGGACGAGGGTCAGGGGCCCGGGCCAGAAGGCGGCGGCGAGCTTGCGGGCGTCCTCGTCGAACACCGCCGTGCGCTCGGCCATGGCGAGGTCGGCCACATGGGCGATCAGCGGATTGAAGCGCGGCCGGCCCTTGGCCTCGAAGATGGCGGCGACGGCCGCCGGGTTCGCCGCATCGGCGGCCAGGCCATAGACCGTCTCGGTCGGAAGGACGACGAGCCGGCCGGCGGCGAGCGCTGCGCGCGCGTCCTCGATCCCGTCGCGGCCTTCGACCATCTCGCTCCGATCCCCCGGTTGAGGGGCCGGTGATAGGCCATCGCCGCCCGCGTGTCGCCCCGGCTTGGTCGTCCGGACCAGGCGGCGTAGATAGGACCGGTCCCATTCCGGAGCCCTGCATGACCTTCCGCGCGCCCGTCCGCGATCTCGCCTTCGCCCTGAAAGTCGCCGGTCTCGACGACCTGGCCGCGAAGCACTTCCCCGAACTGGACGGCGACACGGCCGCGGCCATCCTGGAGGCCGCCGGCGCCTTCACCACCGATGTGCTCGCCCCGCTCAACCGCGTGGGCGACCAGCAGGGGGCGAGCTTCGCCGACGGTCAGGTGACGGCGGCGCCGGGCTTCGCCGAGGCCTACCGCGCCTTCGCCGAACAGGGCTGGAACAGCCTGTCGGCCGAGCCCGAGCACGGCGGCCAGGGCCTGCCCAAGGCCATGGAGCTGGCCGTCTTCGAAATGGTGCATGCGGCCAACATGGCCTTCGGCCTCTGCCCCATGCTGACCCAGGCGGCCATCGAGGCCCTGGCCCTGCACGGGACCGAGCGCCAGAAGCGCCTCGTCCTGCCCAGGCTCGTGTCCGGCGAGTGGACCGGCACGATGAACCTGACCGAGCCGCAGGCGGGCTCCGACCTCGCCGCGCTGACCACGCGGGCCGAGCCGGACGGGAATGGCGGCTACCGACTGTTCGGCCAGAAGATCTTCATCACCTGGGGCGACCACGACGCCACCGACAATGTCTGCCACCTGGTGCTGGCCCGCCTGCCGGACGCCCCGCCCGGGGTGAAGGGCATCTCCCTCTTTCTGGCGCCCAAGTTCCTGGTCAACGAGGACGGGTCGCTCGGCGAACGCAACGACCTTGCGCCCGCCTCGATCGAGCACAAGCTGGGGATCCACGCCTCGCCCACCTGCGTGATGATGTTCGAGGGCGCCAAGGCCGAGCTGGTGGGCGAGCTGAACCAGGGCCTGGCCCACATGTTCGTCATGATGAACGCCGCGCGCCTGCAGGTGGGCGTCGAGGGCGTCGGCATCGCCGAGCGGGCCTTCCAGCAGGCGCTGGCCTACGCCCAGGACCGCCGCCAGGGCCGTTCGCCCTGGAGCGGCGACTCCGCGCCCATTTACGATCATCCCGACATCCGCCGCGCCCTGATGCTGATGAAGGCCAAGATCGAGGCCGCGCGGGGGATCTGCCTGATGACCGGCGTGCTGGCCGATCTCGGCCGTCTGGCCGAGGATCCGGCCCGCCGGGCCGGGGCCAAGGCGCGGCAGGAGCTGCTGACGCCGATCGCCAAGGCCTGGTCGACGGATATCGGCGTCGAGGTCGCCTCCATGGGGGTGCAGATCCACGGCGGCATGGGCTTCATCGAGGAGACCGGCGCGGCCCAGCACTATCGCGACGCCCGCATCGCCCCGATCTATGAGGGCACCAACGGCATCCAGGCCATGGACCTGGTGGGCCGCAAGCTTTCCATGGCCGAGGGCTCGGTGATGGACGAGCTGTGCGCCGAGATGGCCATGACCGCCGAGGCGCTGACCGGGCGGCGCGACCTGGTCGAGGCCGGCCGCCGCCTGGCCGAGGGCGTCCGGGCGCTGGAGGGGGCGACCGACTGGCTGCTCTCCCACCGCGGCGCGGACTCGCTGGCCGGGGCGACGCCCTAACTGAAGCTGGCCGGCGACGTGGTCGGCGGCTTCGTGCTGGCGCGCCATGCGCTGCCCGCCGCCGACGCAGACGAGGCCTGGCTGAAGGCCAAGCCCGCCCTGCTGCGCCACTACGCCGCCCATGTGCTCGCCGCCGCGCCGGGACTGGCGGCCGCCGTCACGGCCGGCGCGGAGGACCTGGAGACGATCTCCGCCGAGGCGCTTTCGGCCTAGCCGCGGCGGGGTCCCTTCCAGGGACCCTTGCCCTTCGGCCGATCGGACTTCGGCCGGTCCGACTTCGGCCCGCGGTCGGGGCCGGAGCGGGGACCGCCCTTGGGCCGGCCCTCGCCGCGCGGACCCTCGCCCCGAGGCGCTTCGCTGCGGGGCCCGTCGCGACGGGGGCGCTCGCTGCGCGGACCCTCGTCCCGCGGTTCGCGGCGCGGCGGACGATCCTCACGCCCCTCCT
>CAYQPL010000108.1:0-12004 GCA_964419395.1 uncultured Phenylobacterium sp.
GCCTCCCTCCGTTCCGCCCCCGCCGTCGGTTCCGCCGTCGCCGCCACCGCCCCCGCTGATCGTGAGCTGGGTGGGGGGTGCGGAGGCGACGTGGTCAAATGACGTCAACTGGTCGCCACAGTCACCCGTCGCCGCGGCGGAGGTGCAGGTGTCCCTGGCCGTCAGCGAGGCCCTCTTCGTAATCGTCGCCGCGGCCGCCCCGGGACGACCGGTCCGCGCCGCCGCCTGATACCGGAGGGCGAGACACGGACGGCCCCGATCCGCTAAAGGGCCGCGATGTTCGAGAAATACGTCCCCCTGCGCCTGCGCGCCCTCGTCCGCCTCGGCTGGAAACGGCTCCGCGAGGCGCTGGACAACCGCGCCGCGCCGCATACCGCCGCCGAGCGCCTGCAGATCGAGGCCGAGGTCGCCGAGGGGGCGCGGATCTCCAGCGGATACTTCGCCCTGCTGTTCTGTTCCTGCGGCATCGCCGCCCTGGGCCTGCTGCAGTCGTCGGCCGCCGTGGTCATCGGCGCCATGCTGATCTCCCCCCTGATGGGGCCGATCATGGGCATGGGCATGGGGGTGGCGCGCCTCGACGCCCGGGCCTTCGAGCGCGCGGCGGTCAGCCTCGCCCTCGGCGCGGCCGTGTCGGTGGCGGCCTCGGCGCTGATCGTCTTCGCCTCGCCCCTGCGCGACATCACGCCCGAGATCCTGGCGCGGACGCGGCCCACCCTGCTGGACCTGATCGTCGCCATCCTGTCGGGCATCGTCGGCGCCTACGTTCTGATCACCAAGCGGCCGGGCGTCGTCGCCGGCGTGGCCATCGCCACGGCCTTGATGCCGCCGCTGGCGGTGGTCGGCTACGGCCTCGCCACCGGGGCCTGGGGGGTGGCCGGCGGGGCCTTCCTGCTGTTCCTCACCAACGTCGTGGCCATTCTGGGCGCCGTCTTTGCGGTGGCGCGGCGCTACGGCTTCACCCCCGTGGTCCGCGGCCGCCGGCGCTGGGAGGAGATGGCGCTGGTCGCCACCCTGCTGCTCCTGTCCCTGCCGCTGGCCGTCTCCCTCCGCGACATCGTCGTCGAGGCGCGCGAGACCGCGCGCGTGCGCAGCGCCATCCAGCAGGTCTTCGCCACCAGCGACCAGCACATCACCGACCTGCAGGTGCGCGCCGGCGGCGGCGGGGTGCAGGAGGTGCGCGCCGTCGTGGTCACCAGCCGCTTCCAGCGCCAGGCCGACGCCCGCGTGGCCCAGGCGCTCGGCGGCGGGCCCAGCGTGCAGATCGAGCAGATCCTCACCGCCGACGGCCTGCCCCAGGCCGATCCCGCCGGCGGGGCGCTGGCCAACCGGGCGCTGGCCACCTCGCGGCCCCTGCGGTCGACGCCGGAGCAGCGGCTGCGCGACATGCTCGGCACGGTCGCCACCGTGGAGGCGGCCGAGACGCCGGAGCCCGGACGGCTGAGCGCCGCGGTGCGGCTGAGCGGGTCGGCGACGCTCAGCGACTACGCTGCGCTCGAGGCTGCGGCCCAGCGCTTCCTGCCGGATGTGGAGCTGGAGCTCACCCCGCCGTTCCTCGACCTCCCGGTCATCCCCTTCGAGGAAGGTCGCAGCACCCTGAGCGAATCCGCCACACGGCAGCTGGATCTGGTCGCCTGGGCCTTCCGCCGATGGAACGTTCCGGCCGCCCAAGTCATTGGATCGGCCAGCCCCGGCCCTCGGGGGCCGCGGCCGCGTGACGAACGCGTCGCGGCCGCCCGTGCGCAGGCCGTGGCGGAGCGGCTGGAGGCCATGGGCGTGCGGGGCGTCGAGATCACTACGAATGTGCCGGACAAGGCGCCGGAGAACCCGTCTGCGCGGTGGTTCGCCGCGGTGCGGCCGCTGGGCGTGCCCGCGGCCGGGCCCGCCGCGCCTCTCGCCGAACCGGCCCCGGCCGAGCCCCAGCCGGAGGCCGGCGCTTGAGCGACGCCCTGCTGGCCGGCCTCGTCCTGGTCATCGCGCTTGGCCTGTTCGCCTGGGACCGTGTGCGTCACGACCTGGTGGCCATCACCGCGCTGGGCGCCTGCCTGATCCTGGGCCTGGTGGGCCCCGACCAGGCGCTGGAGGGCTTCGCCGACCCGGCCGTGGTGGTCGTGGCCGCCGTGCTGATCATCGGCCGGGCCATCGAGCTGACCGGGGTGGCCGCAGCCGCGACCGAGAAGCTGGCCGCCCTAAAGGCGCCCTTCTCCCTGCAGCTCAGCATCCTGCTGCTGACGGCCGCCATCCTTTCGGCCTTCATGAACAACATCGCCGCCCTGGCCATCACCATGCCGGCGGTGGCCAGCGTCTGCCGCGCCTCGGGCCGGCCGGCCGGCGCGGGCCTGATGCCGCTCGCCTTCGCCACCATCCTGGGCGGCATGACCACCCTGATCGGGACGCCGGCCAACCTGATCCTGTCGTCGGTGCGGCGCGAACAGCTGGGCGAGCCCTTCGGCTTCTTCGACATGACGCCGGTGGGCGTCGCAGTGGCCGGCATGGGGCTGCTCTATCTCTGCCTGATCGGCTGGCGCCTGACGCCCGGCCGCAAGGGCGAGGAGGCCGCCAGCGGCGGGCGCAACGTCTTCGAACTGGCGCCGCCGCGGGCTGGCGGCGCGGAGGCGGAAGAGCCGACGCCTGACCAACTCTTCGGCGAGATCAAGGAGGCGGGCGGCCACGTCCTGGCCGTCGTGCGCCGCCACCGGCGCCTGAAGCCCGACAAGGTCGACCGCCTGGCCTCCACCGATCGCATCCTGGTGGTGTCGTCCTCCGACCCCTGGGAGTTCGCCAAGAAGGTCGGCTGCGAGCTGACCGTGGAGCGCTCGGCGGCGCAGGACGCCGTCACCTCACGCGTGGCCGTGGCCCACGGCTCGCCGCTGATCGGCCGGCCCTACGACACCATCGCCGCCGAGACCGACCGCGAGCTGCGGCTGGTGGCGGCGGGGCCGCGCGCGGCCGGCGCCGACGGGCCCCTGGGCGCCATGGAGATCCGGGCCGGCGACCAGCTGGTGGTCCATGGCCCGGCCGAGCGGCTGGAAAGCTATCTGCGCTACGGCCGTCTCCTGGAGCTGGACCGCAAGTCGGCCGTCGCCGTGCAGCCGCGTCGCGCCGCCCTGGCGCTCGCCATCTACGCCGCCGCGGTGATCGCCGCCGTCGGCTTCGGCCTGCCCACGGCGCTGACCTTCGCCGCCGCGGCCGCCGGCCTGGCGGCCCTGCGCTTCCTGCCCTCGGGCGAGATCTATTCCTCCATCGACTGGCCGGCCATCGTCCTGCTGGGGGCCATGATCCCGGTCGGCCAGAGCTTCGAGACCAGCGGGGCGGCGGCCATCGTCGCCGACTGGCTGGGCGGGGCGCTCGGCGGCTCGGCCCTGTGGGCGGCGGCGGCGGCGACCACGGCGGCGACCCTGCTGCTGTCGATCTTCCTGAACAACGTCGCCACCGCCGTGATCATGGGGCCGGTGGCGATCGCGGTGGCCAACCAGCTGGGCGTCTCCCCCGACGCCCTGCTTCTGGCCGTGCTGATCGGCGCCTCGTCGGACTTCCTGACCCCCATCGGCCACCAGAACAACCTGCTGGTCATGGGGCCGGGCGGCTACAAGTTCGCCGACTACGGCCGCGTCGGCGCCTTCCTCTCCATCCTCGTGGTGGCGACGTCGGCGGCGGTGATCTCGCTGAGCTACGGCTGACGCCCAAGCTTGCCTTGACCGCCGGGGGCCGCGCACTATCTGGCCGCGCAATATCTGGAGGTTCGACCGCCCTTGTTCGCCCGCCTGTTCGGCAAGAGGACGTCCGCCGCTCCGCCCTCCACGGGCGGTCGGCTGGTCTATGCGGTGGGCGACGTCCACGGCCGCGCCGACCTGCTCTCGACCCTGGTGCGCGAGCTTGTCCGCGACGCCGAGGCGAGCGCTCCGGCCCAGCCGCCGCTGCTGGTCTTCCTGGGCGACTATGTGGACCGCGGACCGGGCGCGGCCGAGGTGGTCGAGACGATCCTCGACCTGACCCGGGGATCGCAGTTCGAGGTCCGCGCGCTCAAGGGCAATCACGAGGAGGCCCTGCTGCAGTTCCTCGACGCCGCGGCCTTCGGCGTCACCTGGGCCGAGCACGGCGGCTCCTCGACGCTCGCCTCCTACGGCGTGCAGCCGCCGGCCGCCCGCACCGATCTCGAGGCCTGGGCCCGCGCCCGGGACGCCTTCGACGCCGCCCTCCCGCCGCACCACCGGGACTTCTACACCGGCCTGGAACTGATGGTGGAGGTGGGCGGCTACGCCTTCGTCCATGCCGGGGTGCGGCCGGGCGTGCCCCTGGCCCGGCAGGCGGAGAAGGACCTCTTGTGGATCCGTGGCGAGTTCCTGCAGGCCCCCGGCCCGTTCGGCAAGGTCATCGTCCATGGCCACACGCCGATGGAGGCGCCGCAGGTCACCCGCCACCGCCTGGGCCTGGACACCGGCGCCTATGCGACCGGCGTGCTCACCGCCGCGCGGCTGGACGAGACGGGCCAGAAGATCATCCAGGCCCGCGCCAACCGCGCCGCGGCCTAAGATTAATTAGTTCTCTTTTTGTTCTCCAGATGAGAGCTCCTGGGCTTAGCCTAAAAGCTGCGGCAGTTGGCCGTCAGCATCAGAGCGGAGCCCATAGATGGCAGACGAGAGAGCGGAGTCCTTCTCGAGGGAGGAGAACCGTAGATCCAAGGACAACGCTGAGAAGGGCCGTGACGGTTTGACCTTGTGGCAGGGGGCAGAGGTACTGTCTCAGCGGAAATCTGGGCCGGCATATCGCCTGAAGGGCATAGGAGGGCTTACAGCGGCCTTCGACGTCGCGGCAGCCACCGCCGGATACATGGCCGATCGAGAAGCTGGCATGTCCAGAGACGAAGCTGGGCTAAAGAACTATGGTCCGTTTGCCGGGGCCCTGCTGGGAAGCGCGATGGGAGCGGAGGCGGGGCCTATGGGTTCCCTCTTAGGTGGCGCCCTCGGCGCGGAATATGGGCGGTCGCTTTACTACCCCTATGTCAATCTCAAAGGCCAGGTGGGCGAAGCGTTGCGTCCCTACAGCACGCCCATGGAGATCTATAAGACTACGCGCCGGCCTCCCTTCTATACGCCCTAGTCCTCAACCACCTCGCTGGCGGGGATGATGCGGTAGCGGGCTTCCAGCAGGGCGAAGAGGCCGAAGGCGACGAGGCCGAGCGAGACGAGCACCAGCAGGGGCGAGCCCATGGGCGCGCGTTCCAGGGCCTGGAGCGCGTCGCCCAGACCGGCGGCCTCGTCGGCCCGGGCGTGCAGGCCGGCGCGGGCCAGCATCGTCCCGGCGGTGAGGAAGGCCACGCCGCGCGACCCGTAGCCGATGCGGCCGATGAGGCCCGCCGCATGGCTCAGCCGGTCCTCGCAGACCAGGCGCTTGTCCAGGTTTCCGGCGATCGCCTTGACGATGTTGGCGACGCCGGCGGCGAGGACGAAGGCGCCCACGGCGATGATGATCAGTTCGCCGCCCGGCATGGCCAGCGCCTGCTCGGCGGCGGCCTGCTCGGCGGCCTGGTCCTCGGGTTCGGCGAGGTCCTCCAGGGTGTCGAGGGCGCCGAAGACGGAATAGCCCAGGCCGCCATAGACCAGGCCGCTGATCGCCTGGCCGATGCGGGTCAGGACGGCCCTGATCGAGGTCCCCTGGCGGTCGGCGTCGAACACTGACTGCAGCGCCCGCCAGCCGGCGAAGCCGTAGAGGCCCAGGCCCGTGATCCACAGCAGCACGAAGCCCAGCGGCCAGTGCGACCAGGCCTTGAGCGCCTCGAGCGAGCCCTCGGCCTCGGGGACCAGCTCCACCGCGGCCATGAAGGCGACGGCGCCGATGGTCAGATAGACGAAGCCGCGGGCGGCGTAGCCGAAGCGGCAGGCGAGCTGGGTGAGCGCCCCCAGCGGCGCGGCCTTCAGCCAGCGCAGGGTCTGGCGGACGGCGGTCTCGGCTTCATGTTCGGTGGCGGCGGCCATGACCGGGCCGGAACGTCAGGCCAAGGCGCAGGTTCCGGGTGGCTCATCTGACCCTCGGACTGGTCTGTAACACGCGTCGCCGGGCGCCAGCTCAACAAAGTCCGCCTCACGCTGGGCCTTGTGCCCAGGGTCCCTGTCTCCGCCCGCGCCGGCCTTCGACAGGGACCCCCCGGGGCGCGCCCGAGGGTGACGCCGTGAAGGCGTGGAAGCCCGTGCCTGCCTAGTGCGCGTCGTCCCAGTTGCCGGCGGCGCGGGCCTCGACCTCCAGGGGGACGCTGAAGGACAGCACCGGCTCGGCGGCGGTCTCCATCACCCGCTTGATGACGGCGATGGCGGCGTCCGCCTCGGCCTCCGGCGCCTCGAAGACCAGTTCGTCGTGGACCTGCAGCAGCATCTTCGCCGCAAGCCCCTCGGCGGCGAGCGCGCCCGGCATGCGGATCATGGCCCGGCGGATGACGTCGGCGGCCGTGCCCTGGATGGGCGCATTGATGGCCGCGCGGTCGGCGAAGGCCCGCTGGCCCACCGACTTGGCCCGCACGTCGGGGATGTTCACCTTGCGCCCGAACAGGGTGGTGACGAAGCCCTGCGCCCGCACGCGCGCCTTCTCCCGGTCCATGTAATCGCGGATGCCGGGGAAGCGTTCGAAATAGGTGCGGATATAGGCCGCCGCCTCGTCCTGCGGGATCGACAGCTGGTTCGACAGGCCGAAGGCCGAGATGCCGTAGACGATGCCGAAATTGATGGCCTTGGCGCGGCGGCGGGTCTCGCCCGGCATGCCCTCGATCGGCACGCCGAACATCTCCGAGGCCGTCATGGCGTGGATGTCGAGGCCTTCCTGGAAGGCGCGCTTCAGCTGCGGGATGTCGCCCATATGGGCCAGGATGCGCAGCTCGATCTGGCTGTAGTCGGCGCTGATCAGCACCTTGCCCGGCTCGGCCACGAAGGCCTGGCGGATCTTGCGCCCCTCCTCGGTGCGGATGGGGATGTTCTGCAGGTTCGGGTCCGACGAGGACAGCCGCCCCGTCGTGGTGGCGGCCAGCGCGAAGGAGGTGTGGACGCGCTTCGTCTGCGGCGAGATGGCGGCCACCAGGGCGTCGGTATAGGTGCCCTTCAGCTTGGAAAGCTGGCGCCAGTCGAGCAGCACCCGCGGCAGTTCGTGCCCCTGGGCGGCCAGCTCCTCCAGCACCGAGGCGTCGGTCGACGAGGCGCCGGTGGCCGTGGTGCGGCCCGAGGCCAGGCCCATCTCCTGGTAGAGGATCTCGCCGATCTGCTTGGGAGAGCCGAGGTTGAAGGGCCGGCCGGCCAGTTCGTGCGCGCGGGCCTCGTACTGCGCCATGCGCATGGAGAAGTCGTTGGAGAGCAGGCGCAGCCGTTCGGGATCGACGGCGATGCCGGCCAGCTCCATGTCGGCGAGCACGCTGGCCAGCGGCCGCTCCAGCGTCTCATAGACCGTCGCCAGACCCTCGGCGGCCAGGCGGGGCTTCAGCGTCTGATAGAGGCGGAAGGTGACGTCGGCGTCCTCGGCGGCGTAGCAGGTCGCGGGCTTCAGCTCGACATGCTTGAAGCTCTTCTGCGACTTGCCCGTCCCGGCCACCTGCTTGAAGGGAATGGGCTCGTGGCCCAGGTGCAGGCGCGACAGCTCGTCCATGCCGTGGCCGTGCAGGCCGGCCTCCAGCACGTATGAGATCAGCATGGTGTCGTCCACCGGCGCTACGCGGATGCCGTAGCGCGACAGGACGGCCAGGTCGTACTTGGCGTTCTGCGCCACCTTCAGCACCGCCGGGTCTTCCAGCAGGGGCTTCAGCAGCTCGATGGCGACCGGCAGAGGGATCTGGGTCAGGTCGGCGGGCTCGTCGAGCGCCAGGCCGTCCAGCTCCTCGTGGCCCAGCGGGATGTAGCAGGCCTCGCCCGGCGCCACAGCGAGCGACACGCCGCAGAGATTGGCGCTGGCCGAGGAGAGCGCATCGGTCTCGGTGTCGAAGGCCACGACGCCGGCGGCGCGGGCCTTCTCGATCCACGCCTCCAGGGTCCCCAGATCGCGCACGCAGGCATAGGCGTCGACGTCGATCTTCGGCATGTCCGGCGCGCTGGGCGCAGGCGCCGCCGGGGCGGGGCCCTGGCTGGGGGCGGCCTCGCCGGCGCCGACCCGGCGGGCGAGGGTGCGGAACTCCATCTCCTCCAGGAAGGCGACGAGGCTTGAGCGGTCCGGCTCGGCCACCGCCAGCTCGTCGACGGGGGAGGGCAGCGGGGTGTTGCAGTCCAGCCGGACCAGCTCGCGCGACAGGCGGATCTGGTCGGCGAAGTCGATCAGGGTCTGGCGGCGCTTGGGCTGCTTGATCTCCTCGGCGCGGGACAGCAGCGTGTCGAGGTCGCCATATTCGTTGATCAGCTGGGCGGCGGTCTTGATGCCGATGCCCGGCGCGCCCGGCACATTGTCGACGCTATCGCCGCACAGGGCCTGGACGTCGACCACCTTCTCCGGCGGCACGCCGAACTTCTCGATCACCTGCTCGCGGCCGATGCGCAGGTTCTTCATGGTGTCGAGCATGAAGACGTTGTCGCCGACCAGCTGCATCAGGTCCTTGTCCGACGAGATGATGGTCACCTCGCCGCCGGCGTCGCGCACCTTGCAGGCATAGGCCGCGATCAGGTCGTCGGCCTCATAGCCGGGCAGCTCCAGGCAGGGCACGCCGAAGGCCCGCGTCGCCTCGCGCACCAGGGGGAACTGGGGGATCAGGTCCTCCGGCGGCGGCGGCCGGTGGGCCTTGTACTGGTCGTAGAGGTCGTTGCGGAACGTCTTCTCCGAATGGTCGAACACCACGGCCAGGTGGGTCGGCGCATCGGCCTGGGCGCGCATGTCCACCAGCAGCTTCCACAGCATGTTGCAGAAGCCGGAGACCGCCCCGATGGGCAGGCCGTCGCTCTTGCGCGTCAGCGGCGGCAGGGCGTGATAGGCGCGGAAGATGTAGCCCGAGCCGTCCACCAGATAGAGCCGCACGGGCGGCCCGTCCTGAGTGGGCGTCCGCGGCAGGTCGGGAAGCGGGGCGGCGTCGAGCGTGTCGGTCATCCGCGGAAGATAGGCGCGCGGGAGGCGGTGGTCACGGGGGGAGCGTGGGGCGAATGCGCCAAGCATCCTGCTGTCGCCGATGCTCTGCGCGTGTGTAAATCAGCGCCGCCCGCTCTGCCCCTCCACCTCCTACAGGGAAAGAAGGGGGCATTAGCTTCACGGCAAGCCCTCCTCTCTTTGTGCCATTCTGCTAATGTGGTTCCAGGTACGTTATTCGGAGCTTCCCGTGTCACTAGCCCCTCAAATTATCGACCAACGCATCGTCGGTCTGGTTGCCGAGAAGGAGCAGTTTCTGAGCGTCGATCTGAAAATCGGCAATGACTCGGGAAAGCGGAAATCTGCGGCATTTACGTACTTGGTCGCAAAATCGGTGCTCGGACTTCCAGATGATGCCGTCGAGGATGGTGTGGTCGATGGTGGAAATGACTTTGGCGTTGACGCGCTGTACTTTGATCCGCCGGCGGACGGCGAGATATTGGTCACCGTAATCCAGTCGAAATACAAGGCCAATCTCGAAGGGACATCAAATTTCCCTGAGAATGGCATCCAGAAGATGATCGATGCGATTGGAGCTTTGTTTGATCCAGGCCGACAATTGACTCTCAATGAACGTCTTCTAAAGCGTGTCGAAGAGGTTCGCTCCTTTGTCGCAGCGGGCGAAATCCCCCGAGTAGTCGCGATCGCAGCAAATAATGGTGTCTCATGGGTCGACGCGGCGCAAGAGCGGATTGCCGCCAGCGGATTCGGAGACCAAGTTACATGGCGTCACGTCGGTCCTGATGAATTGCTTGGGCTTCTCCAGGCGCAAAGACCAATAGACACACAACTGCAGTTGACTGGTGCTGCGGTTGTTGAGCCCTTTGACTTTCGCAGGGTCTTGGTGGGGCGAATGGCCGTTTCGGAATTGGCGCGGCTCGCCGATACTTTTGGGGACAGGCTTCTTGAGCGGAATATTCGCCGATACCTTGGTCTATCGGGAAACCGCGTTAACGAGGCGATCGCTCAGACGTTGGAGCAGGAGGATCAGAGGCCGAATTTCTACTTTTATAATAATGGCATCACGATAACTTGTTCCCAGTTTAGGCATAACGCTCTTCAGCAAGGAAACTGGACGGTTCAAGTGAATGGCCTCCAGATTGTCAATGGTGGCCAAACCTGCCGCACAGTACAGCAGGTGACGAAACAGCTGGGTTTATCTGCCAATGACGCCTTTGTGTTGGTGCGTATTTACGAACTTCCGACAAATGATGATGATCTAGTATCTTCAATAACGTACGCCACTAACAGTCAAAATCCGGTCGACCTGCGAGACTTGAAGGCGAATGACCCTCGGCAGAAGGCGCTTGCAGATTCAATTCAGGGTCTAGGATACTCTTATCGCGCGAAGCGCGATGAGAGAGCCGTTGTCTCAGACGAGTTCACTAGTGCGGTCGTCGCGGAAGCGGTTCTGGCCGTATGGCGTAGGCGCCCACACCAAGCTCGATTCTTAAGCAGGGAGCATTTCGGAGCGCTGTACGACATCATATTTGATGGCAGCCTTAACGGCGCTCAGGCCGTCACTGCAGCTTTACTACTGCGGCTCGCGGAGAACCGACGTAAGCGGCCGCCTAGCGACGCGCCAGATTTCCTGGCATATGGTTCGCGCTTTGTTGCGATGGTTATGGGTAAGTATCTTCTTGAAGATCTAGCCATCGGGTTTGATGAACTTAACCATCAGACATTTCCCCGAGCCAAAGAACTCATTGAGGAGCGGGCCGACACCTATCTGGCACGAGCAGAGCGTGAAATCGCTGCGGCGTTGGGTCCACTGTTTGCAGGCCGTGACCGCACACTGCAGCGGCTGTCGGCAACATTTCGCCGCGCTGATCTAGTAGAGACGCTGTTTGGCACCGCGCTTTCCGGGGCGATACACGAGCAGTCTTGACCTCGACCTCTTCGCGTTAGCCGAGGGAAGCACTCTCAGAACCGGAAGGAGACAAGTAGCTCTAGTGCCGACGGGCCCGCTCTAGCTTTGAATCACTGAGCTCTTCCTTAACCCCCAAACACCCCATCCAAATCCGGCAACGCCGCCCTTCCCGCGAAACTCTCGAACGTCCCCGTCTCCAGATAGGCGGGCAGGGCCTCCACCAGGGCGCCGTAGGCGGCGCGGAAGGGGGCGGTGGCTGAGGAGAGGCGGCGGACGCCCAGGGACGCGAGGCCCTCGGCCGGCAAGGAGCCGGGGCGCAGCATGACGTTGAGGGGGGCGGGGACGCCCTTCGCCAGCGCACCGATGAGGGCCTCGTCCGCAGGCCCAGGGACGAAGACGCCGCTGGCGCCGGCCGCCACATAGAGGGCTGCGCGGCGCAGGGTCTCGGTGAGCGCGGCCTCCCCCTCCGCCAGATTGGCCAGGAAGACGTCGGTGCGGGCGTTGATGTAGAGGGCCACGCCCTCGGCCTCGGCGGCCGCGCGGGCGGCGGCGACCTTGCGGGCGTGCAGGTCGGGCGCGCGGGTCCCGTCCTCCAGATTGATCCCCACCGCGCCGGCGCCGACCACCTTGCGGATGGTCTCGGAGAGCTCGCCTAAGTCGTCGGTATAGCCGCCCTCGATGTCGGCGCTGACGGGGACGCCGCTTGCGCGCACCACGCTCTCGATCACCGCGATCAGCCGCTCCGTCGGCAGGGCGTCGCCGTCCGGATAGCCTTGCGCCCAGGCCACGGCGGCCGAGGAGGTGGCCACGGCCCTGGCGCCGGCCGCCGCCATCAGGGCGGCGCTGGCGGCGTCCCAGGCGTTGGGCAGGATCAGGACTTGCGGGCCTGCATGCAGGGCATGGAAGGCTGTGGCTGGGTCGGTCATGGGCGGGCTCCGTGGCGGGTTTCGGCATCTCAGCACGGGTTTGGCGGTCTGTCCGGCGGTGTTCGGACGTGGAGAGGGTGGCGTGGGGGGGGGGGGGGGGGGGGGGGGGGGGGGGGGGGGGGGGGGGGGGGGG
>CAYQPL010000109.1:0-11905 GCA_964419395.1 uncultured Phenylobacterium sp.
CACCCGGGCGACCCAGCGGTTGCCCTCCTGGATCGCCTCGGCGGGGGAGGGGGCGTTGCGCCGGGTCTCGTCGCCCGGCCCCCACAGCTCCAGTTCGAAGTCGGGGTGGCGGGCGTCGTCGAAGACGAGGCGCAGGCTGACCTGCCCGACGCCGCCGGAGGTCTGCTCCAGCGCGCGGCGCGGCTCGCCGCGATAGACGCGGGCCCGGACGTCGCCGTCGACGATCAGCTCGATCCCGACCAGCTCCTCCAGCCGGTAGACGAGGCACCAGGCGCCAGCGTCCCAGGCGCCGGCGGCGAGGTTGCGCGAGAAGCTGAAGCCCGCGCCCCGGCCGCGACCGAACGAGACGATCATGGCGTCGGCGGGAACCTTCATCACATGGCGGAAGGCGCGGCGGATCCGCCGCTCCTCGTCCATGAACCAGCTGGCCGCCGAGCCCGCGAAGGTCACGGCGGCGCCGGCCAGGGCCAGCCAGAGAAGGAGGCGCACCGTCTCGTCCATGACGGCGAAGCTAACCCTGTTCGCAGCGGGCGAGAAGGCGCTTAGAGGTCGAGTTCGATGATCAGGGGCACGTGGTCGGACGGCTTTTCCCAGCCGCGCACATCGCGGTGGATCTCGCACTTGCGCAGCACGTCGGCGGCCTGCGGCGAGAGCAGGGCGTGGTCGATGCGGATGCCGTGGTTCCGCTGCCAGGCGCCGGCCTGATAGTCCCAGAAGGTGTAGGCGCCCGGCGCGCCGTCAGCCTGCAGGTAGGCTTCGGTCAGGCCCAGCCACTTCAGCGCCCGGAAGGCCTCGCGCGTCTCGGGACGGAACAGGGCGTCGTCGACCCAGCGGTCCGGGTTCTCGGCGTCGCGCGGTTCGGGAATGACATTGTAGTCGCCCATCAGGGCCAGCGGTTCTTCCAGCTTCAGCAGGGTCTGCGCGTGCCGGTTCAGGCGCGCCATCCATTCCAGCTTGTAGGCGAACTTCTCGCTCTCCACCGGATTGCCGTTGGGCAGGTAGATGGAGGCGACGCGGACGGGCCTCGGCCCGGAGACCACGGCCTCGATGTAGCGGGCGTGCTCGTCGCCGTCGCCCTCGGGCAGGCCGCGCCGGACATCCTCCAGCGGCGTCTTCGAGAGCAAAGCCACGCCATTGTAGGACTTCTGGCCATGGACGGCGATGTTATAGCCAAGCCTTTCAAAGGCTTCGGCGGGAAACTTCTCATCGACGCACTTGATCTCCTGCAGGCAGGCGACGTCGGGCTGGGCCTCCTCGAACCAGCGCGTCACCGTCTCCAGGCGGGCGTTTACCGAATTGACGTTCCAGGTGGCCAGGCGCATCGAGCTCTCCAGCGTTCGCGGCGAAGCGCGAAGCTAGAGGCGCGACCTCTTCGGCTCAACGCCGGAGTGGTTTCAGATGGAGAAGCTGACGCCGCAGCCGCAGCTGGACTTGGCGTTGGGGTTGCGGATCTTGAACTCCGCGCCGACCAGTTCATCGACGAAGTCGATCTCCGAGCCCTTGAGCAGGACGAGGGAGACCTCGTCCACCAGGGCCGCGGCCCCGTCGCGCTCGATGCGCAGGTCGTCGGGCTCGGCCTGGTCGACCAGGTCGAGCTGGTACTGGAAGCCGGAGCAGCCGCCGCCCTCGACGGCGACGCGCAGCATCACCGGTTTGCCCTCGGCCTGGCTGATGGCCTTCAGGCGGGCGGCGGCGGCGGGGGAAAGGGTCAGGTCGGTGGTGGTCATGGGCTGTTAAACGAACCGTTCGCCTGGACTATATGAGGTCGAGAGCGGCTTCGACCAAGAGGCCTTAGCGAAGAAGGGCTTGATGGCCGCCACCCTGCCACCCCGCGTTCCGTTCGCCGAAAACCCCGCCGCCTCCCTGGGGCGCAAGGTCGAGGAGGCCGAAAGCGCCACCCGTACGCCGTTCGCCCGCGACCGCGACCGGATCATCCACGCGACGGCGTTCCGGCGGCTGAAGGAGAAGACGCAGGTCTTCGTCGCCCACGAGGGCGACCACTTCCGCACCCGCCTGACCCATTCGCTGGAGGTCGCCCAGATCGCCCGCTCGGTGGCCGCGGCCATGGGGCTGGACGCCGATCTGGCCGAGACCATCGCGCTGGCCCACGATCTCGGCCACCCGCCCTTCGGCCACGCCGGCGAGGACGAGCTGCAGATCCTGATGGCCGACTACGGTGGCTTCGACCACAACGTCCAGACCTTCCGCGTGGTCACCAAGCTGGAGCGCCGCTATCCGCGATTCGAAGGGCTGAACCTCACCTGGGAGACGCTGGAAGGCGTCATCAAGCACAACGGCCCGGTGGCCGAGAAGCTCGACCGTCCGTCCTGGAGCGCCATCGCCGAGTTCGACGCCGAATACGGCCTGCGCCTGTCCACCTGGGCCTCGGCCGAGGCCCAGGTCGCCGCCCTCGCCGACGACATCGCCTACAACAATCACGACGTGGACGACGGCGTGCAGGCCGGGCTCTTCCACCTGAAGGAGCTGCTGGACGTGCCGCTGATCGGGCCGATCCTGCACCGTGTGTTCCAGGAATATCCCGACATAGACCCGGGCATCGTCCGGCTGGAGGCCGTGCGTCGCATGATCGGGGCCATGGTCGACGACGTGCTGGCGGAGTCGCGGCGGCGGGCGGAGGCCCATGGCCTCTCCAGCCCCGAGGACGTTCGGATGATGGGCGGCCCGCTCGTCGCCTTTTCCCGCGACATGGCCGAGGACCTGGCCCAGTTGCGCGCCTTCCTGATGGAGCGCATGTATCGCCACTGGCGGGTCAACCGAACCCGCAGCCAGGCGCGCCGCATTCTGGCCGAGATGTTCGGCTTGTTCATGCGCGAGCCGGACGTCCTGCCCACCGAGTGGTACGCACGCCTGAAGGACCGCGACGAGGCCGGACGCGCGCGGGTCATCTGCGACTATGTCGCGGGCATGACCGACCGGTTCGCCATCGAGGAGCATCGCCGACTTTTCCACCTCGACGTCTGGAATTAGCCGTCGGGGCGGGACCGCGCGGCGGTCTGTTTCGCTAGACTGACTTCGACCGCCGCGCGATTCGCCCGCGTGGCCCTCACACGATTCCCGCGGAGCCTTCGCGATGTCCGACCAAGATCGCGGCGCCTACACGCCTCCGACCGATGCGCCGCTCTCCTTCGACGCCCGCCAGCCCGTGCGCGGTTCGCGGCCGACGCCGGTGATCCTGGTGGTCAGCGCCATCGTGCTGGTGGTTCTGGTGGCCGCCGTCGTCCTCATCTATCGCTCCGGCGCGCGCGAGGCGGGCGAGCCTCCGCAGACCGTGGGCGCGCCGGTGGGCGAGCTGAAGACGGCCCCCGCGCCGGAGGACCAGCCGGTCGATCCGGCGACCGGCCTGCAGATCTACCAGTCCGAGGACGGCGCGCCGGCGCCGGCCGAGCCCAACTTCGTGCCGCCGCCCGAACAGCCCCAGGCGCGTCCGACCGCGCCCGACCTTCGCCCCTCCACGACGGTCGAGAGCCGTCCCGCGCCGCCGGCCGAGCCCGCGCCCGCCGCCAAGGCGCCCGAGCCGAAGGCCGAAGCCGCCCCCTCCGCCAAGGTCGCCACGCCGCCGGCGCCGGCCGCCGCAGCCACCGGCGTAGCCATGGTGCAGGTCGGCGCCTTCTCCTCCGAGGCCCTGGCCGACGCCGGCTGGACGGAAGCCGTGCGCGCCGTCTCCGACCTCGCCGCGGGCAAGGGCAAGCGGGTGGAGCCGGTGCAGAGCAACGGCAAGACGCTCTATCGCGGCTATGTCACCGGCTTCGGCTCCCGCGCCGAGGCGACCGCTTTCTGCGAACGGCTGAAGGCCACCGGCCGGAGCTGCTTCGTCCGGTGAGCGTCCAGGCCTCCATCTTCGGCTGTCAGGGCCTGAGCCTTAACGCGGAGGAGGCGGCCTTCTTCCGCGACGTGAAGCCCTGGGGCTTCATCCTCTTCAAGCGCAATGTCGAGAGCCCCGCCCAGGTGCGCCGGCTGGTCGATGCGCTGCGCGAGACGGTCGGCCGCGCCGACGCCCCCGTGCTGATCGACCAGGAGGGCGGCCGCGTCCAGCGCCTGGGCCCGCCGCACTGGCCGGTCTATCCGCCCGGCCGGGCCTATGGCGAACTGGCCGGAAACGACCCGTTGCTGAAGCGCGAGATCACCCGTCTGGGCGCCCGCCTGCTGGCGCACGATCTGGCCGAGCTCGGCATCAACGTGGACTGCGTGCCCGTCCTCGACGTGCCGCAGCGCGGCGCGCACGACGTCATCGGCGACCGGGCCTATGGCGACACGCCCGAGCAGGTGGCCCTGCTCGGCCGGGCCGCCGCCGAAGGGCTGATCGCCGGCGGCGTCCTGCCGATCATCAAGCACATCCCTGGCCACGGCCGCGCCACAGCCGACAGCCACCTGGACCTGCCGGTGGTCGATTGCGCCTATGAAGAGCTCGACCGCACCGACTTCGCGCCCTTCCGCGTCCTGTCGGACATGCCCATGGCGATGACGGCGCACGTCGTCTACACGGCCATCGACGCCAAGCGGCCGGCGACGACGTCGCGCAAGGCGATCTCGGAGGTCATCCGCGGCGCCATCGGCTTCGACGGCCTGATCATGAGCGACGATCTTTCCATGAAGGCGCTGTCGGGGGACTTCCGCGCCCGCACGCGCGCCTCGCTGGCGGCCGGCTGCGACGTCGTCCTCCACTGCAATGGCGACATGGCCGAGATGACGCAGATCGCCCAGGCGGCCCGCCCGCTCGCCGGACGCGCCAAGCGGCGCGCAGAGGCCGCGCTCGCCCGCATCGCCCGCTCGCGCGAACCCTTCGACGTCGCCGAGGCGAGGGCGCGCTTCGCCGCCGCCTTCGAGGCGCGATGAGCGGGCCAGGCTTCCAGCCGAACCTCGACTTCGAGGCCGCGGCCACGGCGGCCGAGGACGGCGAGGCCCTGATCATCGACGTGGACGGCTATGAAGGCCCGCTGCACGTCCTGCTGGCGCTGGCCCGCACCCAGAAGGTCGATCTGCTCAAGCTCTCGGTGCTGAAGCTCGCCGAGCAGTACCTGGATTTCGTGCATCGGGCGCGGCGGCTGCGCTTCTCCCTGGCCGCCGACTATCTCGTCATGGCCGCCTGGCTGACCTATCTGAAGTCCCGCCTGCTGCTGCCCAAGCCCGAACGGCCCAAGGCCGAGGAGCCGCCGGCCGAGGAGATGGCCGCCCAGCTCGCCTTCCGCCTGGCCAAGCTCGACGCCATGCGCCAGGCCGCCGAGGCGTTGAAGCAGCGGCCGCAGCTGGGCCAGGACGTCTTCGGCCGCGGCGATCCGGAGGCGATCCGGATCATCCCGTCCATGCGGCTGGAGGGCGACCTCTACGGCCTGATGGACGCCTATCTTGAGCAGCGCCGCCGGGAAGAGGCGCGCCACTATGCGCCCAGCCCGCCCAAGGCCTATCCGCTGGAGGCGGCGCGCGAGCGGCTGCGTGGCCTGCTGCCGGACCTGGATCGCTGGACGCCGCTTTCCGGCGTGGCGCCGATCAAGGCGTCCCTGAGCGAAGGCCCGTCCCGGGCCTCCTACCTGGCCTCGACCCTTTCGGCGAGCCTGGAACTGGTCAAGGAAGGGGCGCTGGAGGCGCGGCAGCTGGAAGCCTTCGCCGACATCTATCTGCGCCAGCGGCGCGGGGAGGCGCAGCCGTGAGCGATCCGGTGGAGCGGGCCATTGACGCCCTGCTGTTCGCCGCCGCCGGCCCCTTGCGCGCCGCCGAACTGGCGCAGCGCCTGCCGCCGGACGCCGACGTGGCCGCCGCCCTAATGGCCCTCAAGGCCCGCTACGAAGGGCGGGGCGTGGAACTGGCCTGCGTCGCCGATCGCTGGCGCTTCCAGACGGCGCCCGATCTTTCGCACCTGATGACCGAGGAGCGGGAGGAACCCCGACGTCTGTCGCGCGCGGCGCAGGAGACCCTGGCCATCATCGCCTACCACCAGCCGGTCACCCGCGCCGAGATCGAGGCGGTGCGCGGCGTCCAGGCCAGCAAGGGGACGCTGGACGTGCTGCTCGAACTCGGGCTGGTGCGCATGCGCGGCCGCCGACGGACGCCGGGCCGGCCGGTGACCTACGGCACCACCGACGCCTTCCTTGAGCACTATGGCCTGGCCAGCCTCGCCGATCTGCCGGGCATGGCCGAGATGAAGGCCGCCGGCCTGCTCAGCCTCGACCTGCCGCCGGACTTCGCCGTGCCCGATCCTTCGGCCGTGCGGGCCGATGAGGACCCGCTGGAGGCGGACGACGAGGCGCCGGAATTCCACACCGACTTCCTCGGCCCGGGGGAGGAGGCGGGCTCGCGCTGAGGCCTTCGCCGGGCCCCGCGCAAAAACGCCGCGGTCCTCGCCTTGGCGCTTGGGGGTCGCACCCTTTATATTGACCTGGAGTGAGGGGCGGGCGACGCGGTCGCCACACGGCCGCTCAACAAAGGAGTTTCGCCTGATGGGCTCGTTTTCGATCTGGCACTGGCTGATCGTCCTCGTCGTCTTCGCTCTGCTGTTCGGCGGGCGGGGCAAGATCTCGTCTGTCATGGGCGACGCCGCCAAGGGCATCCGCGCCTTCCGCGACGGCTTGAAGGGCGAGGAGACGTCCGACCACGCCGAGCAGCAGCCGGTGAAGACCATCCCTGAGCGGGAAAAGGACGAGGTGCGGAGCTGATCTGCGCCCGCGCCGGCCTGTCCGGCGCAGCGAATAAGCGTGCGGCCGCCGGCCTCGGCGGCCGTTTCTCCATCCGGCCTCCGGGCCCCAGGCGATAACGGCCATGCTTCCCGACATCGGCGCAGGCGAGCTCCTGCTCATCGGCATCGTCGCCCTCGTGGTGGTGGGTCCCAAGGACCTGCCCATGCTGATGCGCCGCCTGGGCCAGTTCACCGCCCGCCTGCGCGGCATGGCGGCGGAATTCCGCGCCAGCTTCGACGAGATGGGCCGCCAGTCCGAGCTCGACGAGCTGCGCCGCGAGGTCGAGGCCCTGCGCTCCGGCCGCCTGGCCGACGAGGAGCTCGGCCGCGCCGACGCCCAGGCCGTCATGCGCGAGATCGCGAGCGGCCTGGCGCGCGGGGACATGCAGATGCACCCCTACGCCGCCTCGCAGTCGCTGTCGCAACCCGAGGGGCCGGCCGCGACCGAGGCCCCGTCGCCGACGTCCGCGCCCGAGTCCGCAACCAAGCCGGCGTCTGAACCCGACCCGCCGCCAACCGCCGCGCCGCCGCGCAAGGCCGCCACACCGACGGCGGCGAAGCCGAAGGCTCCCGCGAAGGCGAAGGCCGCCTCCGCGAGTCGGAAGCCTGCCGCCCAGCCGAAGCCGGCCGCCTCGGGTGAAAAGGCCCCCGCCGCCAAGACGCCGCGCACGCGCCGCAAGCCCACGGAGGGCCAGGCGTGAGCTCCTACGACGACGAGGACGAGCGCGAGATCGAGGCTTCGCGGGCGCCTCTGCTCGATCACCTGATCGAGCTGCGCAAGCGGCTGGTGATCTGCATCGTCGCCTTCGGCCTGGGCTTTGGCCTCTGCTTCGCCTTCGCCGAGCCGATCTACATCTTCCTTCTGAAGCCCTTCGAAACGGCGGCGCGCCTGATGGCCGCGCAAGGAGAGGGCCACGGCCACAGTCCCTTCGCCCTGATCTCGGCCCTGACCGGCATGAGCGACGCGCCGGAGGCGGGCGAGCGCCTGCGCCTGGTGTTCACCGCGCCGCTGGAATTCTTCTTCACCAAGCTGAAGCTGGCGGCCTTCGGCGCCGTGGTGATCGCCTTTCCGGTCATCGCCTGGCAGGTCTACGCCTTCGTGGCGCCGGGCCTCTACAAGCGCGAGCGGCGCGCCTTCCTGCCGTTCCTGATGGCCGCGCCCGGCCTCTTCCTGCTGGGGGCGGCGCTGGTCTTCTTCATGATCCTGCCCTTCGTGCTGTGGGTCTCGCTGTCGCAGCAGATCGTCGGCTCGGGCGCGGTGTCTGTGGAGCTTCTGCCCAAGGTCTCGGACTATCTGACCCTGGTCACGACCCTGCTGCTCGCCTTCGGGCTCTGCTTCCAGCTTCCGGTGGTGCTGACCCTGCTGGCCCTGACGGGGCTGGTGAACGCCCAGATGCTGCGGACGGGCCGCCGCTACGCCATCCTCGGCGTCTTCGTGGTGGCCGCGGTGGTGACGCCGCCCGATCCGATCAGCCAGCTCTCCCTCGCGATCCCGATCATCCTGCTCTACGAGATCTCCATCTGGTGCGTCGTGCTGATGGAGCGCCGCCGTCGGCGGGATGAGGCCGCAGCGGGCGGGACCGACATCATCCCCACCTGAGCCTCGCCTGCGGGCTTGGCCCCATGGCCGACGCGCTCTAGAGCGTGGTGCGATCTGATGGAATCAGATCGCCGCTCTAGAATTCTTCATCGACGCGCGTTTCGACCGATAACCGGTTCCCACTTATCGGAACGCGCTCTAGAGAAGGCCGCTCACCTCCAGACCGCCGGCGCTCCATGCACGACATCAAGGCTATTCGCGACAATCCCGACCTCTATGAGAAGGCCTGGAGCGCGAAGGGCCGGTCCGGAGTCGTCGCCGAACTGCTGGCCCTGGACGAGCGCGTGCGCGCGGCCCAGACCGAGCTGCAGACCGCTCAGAGCCGCCGCAACGACCTCTCCAAGCAGATCGGCCAGGCCAAGGGCCGCAAGGACGAGGCCGAGGCCGCCCGCCTGATGGCCGAGGTCGAGACCCTTAAGGGCGTCCTGGAGACGCAAGGCGCCGTGGAGCGCGAGACGGGCGAGGCCCTGCGCGACCTGCTGGCCGGCCTGCCGAACATTCCGGCGCCCGATGTGCCGCCCGGCGCCGACGAGAACGACAACCAGGAGGTCCGCCGCTGGGGCGAGCCCTTCGCCATCGCCGCGCCGAAGGATCACACCGACCTGGGCGAGGCTCTGGGCCTGATGGACTTCGAGGCCGCCGCCCGCATGAGCGGGGCCCGCTTCGTTGTGCTGAAGGGCCAGCTCGCCCGGCTGGAGCGGGCGCTCGGCCAGTTCATGCTGGACCTGCAGACCCGCGAGCACGGCTATCTGGAGGTTTCGCCGCCCCTGCTGGTGCGCGACGAGGCGGTGTTCGGCACCGGCCAGCTGCCGAAGTTCGCCGAGGATCTCTTTCACACCGAGGACGGCCGCTGGCTGATCCCCACCGCCGAGGTGTCGCTGACCAACCTGGTGCGCGAGCAGATCACCCCGGCCGAGGAACTGCCCCTGCGGCTGACGGCGCTGACCCACTGCTTCCGCTCCGAGGCCGGCGCCTCGGGCCGCGACACCCGCGGCATGATCCGCCAGCACCAGTTCCAGAAGGTCGAGCTCGTCTCGATCACCACGCCGGACCAGTCCGAGGCCGAGCACGAGCGCATGGGCGAATGCGCAGAAGCCGTGCTGAAGGCGCTGGAGCTGCCCTTCCGCACCATGCTGCTGTGCGCCGGCGACATGGGCTTCTCGGCCCGCAAGACCTATGACCTCGAGGGCTGGATCCCATCGGAGGGGCGCTATCGCGAGATCAGCTCCTGCTCCAACTGCGGCGACTTCCAGGCCCGGCGCATGAACGCGCGCACGCGGGCCGCCGGCGAGAAGGGCGGGCGCTTCGTCCACACCCTGAACGGTTCGGGCCTCGCCGTCGGCCGCACCCTGGTGGCCATTCTCGAGAACTATCAGGACGAGAACGGCGCCATCGCCGTGCCCCAGGCCCTGCACCCCTATATGGGCGGCCTGACCCGCATCGGCGGCGCGGCATGAGAATCCTGCTGACCAACGACGACGGAATCCATGCCGAGGGCCTGGCGGCGCTGGAGCGGATCGCCCGGCAGCTGTCGGACGACATCTGGATCTGCGCCCCGGAATACGAACAGTCGGGCGCCTCGCGGGCCCTGACGCTCGCCGATCCCGTGCGGGTGCGGACCATCGATCCGCGCCGCTGCGCCATCACCGGCACCCCGACCGACTGCGTCATGCTGGGGATGAGCGAACTGATCGAGGGGGCCAAGCCCGACCTCGTGCTGTCGGGCGTCAATCGCGGCGCCAACATCGCCGAGGACGTGACCATGTCGGGTACGGTGGCCGGCGCCATCGAGGGCATGGCCATGGGCGTGCCCTCCATCGCCCTCTCCCAGATGGGCGGCCTGCGTCCCAGCGATCCCTTCTTCGAGGTCGCCGAGGCCTTCGCGCCCGGCATCGTCAAGCGGCTGATCGAGATCGGCTGGCCCAAGGACGTGATCATGAACCTCAACTTCCCCAACCGGCCGCTGGCCGAGGTGACGGAGGTGGAGGTGACCCGCCAGGGCTTCCGCGACGTCCAGGTCCGCCATGCCGAGCGGCGCAGCGATCTGCGCGGCCGCGACTACTACTGGATGGGCTTCCGGCAGGAGAAGTCGCAGCCGGCCGACGGCACCGACCTTTTGGCGCTCTACGAGGGCCGGATCTCGGTGACGCCGCTGCATATCGATCTGACGCACGCCGAGACCGTCTTCAACATGCGCAAGGTGCTCGGCGGGGCGCCGCCCAAGGCGTGAGATGGCACAGGACGACGACACGCCCGAAACCCGGCTCGCCCGGCTGGTCCTCTCCCTCCGATCCCAGGGCGTGACCGACCCCAAGGTGCTGCGCGCCCTGGAGGCGACGCCGCGCCAGCTGTTCACGCCCGATCTCTTCCAGGAGCGCGCCTTCGAGGACTCGGCCCTGCCGATCGCCTGCGGCCAGACCATCAGCCAGCCCTTCATCGTCGGCCTGATGACCCAGGCCCTGAAGATCGAGCCGCGCTCGCGGGTGCTGGAGATCGGCACGGGGTCCGGCTACCAGACGGCGATCCTCTCCAAGCTGGCGCGGCTGGTCTATACGGTGGAGCGCTACCGCACCCTGCTGTCGGAAGCCGAGGCGCGCTTCAAGGCGCTGGAGCTGACCAATGTCGTCACCCGCTTCGGCGACGGCGGGCAGGGATGGCCCGAGCAGGCCCCCTTCGACCGCATTATGGTCACAGCCGCGGCGCCAGATGAGCCGGAGGCTCTGCTCTCGCAGCTCAAGCCCGGCGGCATCCTCGTCGCGCCGGTTGGCCGGGGCCCCGTCCAGGTGCTCAAGCGCTATACGGCGGACGCGGCGGGAGGGTGCGCGGTCGAAGACCTGGGCGAGGTGCGGTTCGTCCCGCTCCTCGACGGAGTCGCCCGCGAACTCTGAGCCGCTGCGGCGGAGCCTTTGTGGGTTGGCTTGGGCGTCGGCCTTAACCCATCATAAACCAAGACGCCTCGACTGATTCCGAACCTGCCTCACGGAGCGGCGATGACGCATTTCATGACTCGGACGGCCCTGATCCTGCTGGCGGGGAGCGCCCTGGCCGCCTGCACCACCTATCAGCCTACGGGCGTCGAGCCGGTGCGGCCGAACTTCCCCGTGCGCCAGCCGCCGCCCGGCCAGGCGCCGCCGCCGATGGAGCCCGGCGCGCAGCCGGGCGAGCTGCCGCCGCCCTCGGCGCAGCCGACGAGCCCGGTGGAGTCCCGCCCGCTCGATCCGCTGCCCTCGGCCCAGCCCCGTCCGGGCGAGGCCTATCCGCCGCCGCCCCCGCCGCCGGCCATCGAGTACGAGACGGTCACCCGCACCTCGGCCACGGGCCAGGTCGTCGACGCCGACGGCCCGCCGCAGTCCTACACGGTGGAATCCGGCGACACGGTCTATGGCATCGCCCGCAAGCTGGGCACGACGCGCGACCAGCTGGCCGCCGACAACAACCTCTCGGCGCCGAACTACGTCATCCGTCCCGGCCAGGTGCTGAAAGGGCCGTCCAGCACCACCAAGGCCTATGTGGTGGTCAGCGGCGACACGCTCTACGCCATCGCCCGCCGGTTCAACGTCTCCAGCCAGGCCATCGCCGAGGCCTCGTTCCTACCGGCCATCGCAGGCGCCGGCGCA
>CAYQPL010000110.1:0-1517 GCA_964419395.1 uncultured Phenylobacterium sp.
CCTTGGCGGGGGCGGCTCTTCGGAGCCGCCCCGTTTTCTTCGCCCGGCGGGCCGGCCCGGCCGGCCACGCCTGTCGGCGTTCTGGTCGAGGCCCCGCGGCGAATCAGGAGGCTGCAACCGCCCGCTTGCAGATTCATCGCTCGGGTATGGCCGCCGAGCGGCGGGCGGAGGCGCTCAGGGCGGCGGAAATCGCGGGCTGACGGCCGGCCGGACGATTTCCGCCATAACTGTGGCCGTCTTGCGACAGTTCGACATGCCCTGGATTTTTGACGCGATGTAAGAATACCGCGCCTTGAAACTTCATGGGTTTTCCTGAGGGCGCTGTAAGGGAAAACGCATCTTCTGACGTATCTGCGTTATATCTGTCACGTCGTGATACGCTTTTTGTCGATGATGATGGTTTTCGACGCCGACGCTTCTACATACTCCGCACAAGAAACTTGATTTTCGAACGATCCCCTCTGTTTTTTAGCTGCGATGGGTCGGCTTCCGACCTGCTTGACTGCAGAAAACTCACAGATGGGGAAACGCATGAGAAGCTCGCATTATCTGTTGACAGCTTCGGCATTCGCCGTCGCCGCGGCGCTCAGCGCCGGCCAGGCGTCGGCCCAGACCGCCGACACCACGGTGGTCGAAGAGGTCGTGGTCACCGGCTCGTTCATCGCCGGCACGCCCGAAGACGCCGCCCTGCCGGTCAACGTCATCGGCAACGACGAACTGCAAAAGCAGGGGTCGCCGTCGACGGTCGACCTGATCAAGTCGATCCCGGCCATGCAGGGCGCGGTCGGTGAATCGAACCAGTTCGGGGCCGGCCAGACCACGGGCGCCGGCAGCGCCAACCTGCGCGGCCTCGGCGCCGAACGCACCCTGGTGCTGTTCAACGGCCGCCGGATGGCCACCTCGCCCGGCTCCATCTATGTGGACACCAACCTGATCCCGACCGCGGCCATCGGCCGGGTCGAAGTGCTGAAGGACGGCGCGGCCGCCACCTACGGCTCCGACGCCATCGGCGGCGTCGTCAACTTCATCACCCGTCGCAACTTCGACGGGCTGGAGCTGCAGGCCGGCTACTCGTTCATCGACGGCTCGGACGGCGACTACAACGCCAGCCTCGCCTTCGGCCAGACCACGGACCGGTCCAGCATGCTGCTGACGGCCGGCTACCGCCACCGCTCGGAGCTGCCGACGGTGGAGCGCGACTTCGCCGTCCGTCCCTACGAGGAGAACCCGCAGGGCGGCTGGTCCTCGTTCGGCAACCCCGGCCTCTATCTGTCGAGCACGAACGGCGGCGTCACCTATACGAACCCCGTCGTCGACCCGGCCTGTAACGTGATCTCGGGTCCGCAGACCGGCACGCTCTGCCAGTTCCAGTACATCGGCTTCAACAACCTGGTCGAAGACGAAGATCACTGGCAGCTCTACGGCGAATTCAACTTCGACGTCACCGCCACGACGACCTTCCACGTGGAGGCCCTCTACGCCGGCACGGACATCGCTGAGGCCCTCAACGACGAGAC
>CAYQPL010000110.1:1527-3522 GCA_964419395.1 uncultured Phenylobacterium sp.
GGCCCTCTACGCCGGCCACGACGTGTCGATGGAACACTCCTCGCCGTCCTATCCGCCGAACAACTATCCGTCCTCGGCGCTGTCGACCAAGATCCAGGGCAACGGCTACTACATCCCGGCCGCCAACCCGGGCCTGCAGGCCCTGCTGGCCTCCTATCCCGGCCAGGTGCCGGCCACCGCCGGGACCTCGGGCCTGTTCACCTCGATCGCCTGGCGTCCGATCGGCGTCGACGGCAACGACCTGTTCGAAGGCGCCGCCAAGCACGACAAGCGCCGCTTCGACGCCTACCGCATCTCGGCCGGCCTGAAGGGCGAGTTCGAGTTCGGCGGCGGCATCGGCTGGGACGCCTCCATGACCTACATGGACGACACCAGCGACATCGCCACGCCCGACGTCCTGGTGGGCCGCCTGCAGCGCGCCCTGATGGGCTTCGGCGGCGACAACTGCACCGGCACGACGCCGGGCGCCAACGGCTGCCTGTGGTTCAACCCCTTCTCCTCGGGCACCCAGGCCAACGCCGTCGACGGCCGCACCAACCCGAACTATGTGGCGAGCACGGCCAACAGCCTCGAAGTGCTCGACTACATCTTCGACGAGTACGCCTACGAAATCCGTTCGCAGCTCTACACGGCCGACCTGGTCTTCAACGGCGAGCTGCCGGTGGACTTTGGCGGCGGCCCGATCGGCTGGGCCCTCGGCACCCAGTACCGCTGGAGCGCCCTGGAGCGTCAGAACAGCGACTTCACCAATGTCGCCGTCAGCCCCTGCCCGGACTCCTCGGTGAACCCGGCCGCGACCTGCCCGGGTCGCGAGAACGGCCCGTTCACCTTCTTCGGCGCCCTGGAAGACTATGACCTCGACCAGTCGGTCGTGTCGCTCTTCGGCGAAATGGCGGTTCCGATCACCGACTCCCTGAACCTGACCCTGGCGGTCCGGTACGAGGACTACGGCGGCAATGTCGGCTCGACCACCAACCCGAAGGTCGCCGTCCGTTGGCAGGCCACCGACTGGCTGGCCTTCCGCGCCTCGGCGGGCTCGACCTTCCGCGCTCCGCCGATCACCCAGATCACCTCGTCCTCGACGACGTCTCTGGCCTACACCTCGGTCGCCGGCGGCTATCGCGCCTACGACACCTTCGGCAATCCGAACCTGGAGCCGGAAGAAGCCCAGACGCTGAACCTCGGCGCCCTGGTCGACTTCGGCGACTTCCGCGCCTCGGTCGACTACTGGAGCTTCGACTTCGAAGGTCCGATCGATAACGAGTCCGGCTCGGACATCGTCAACGCCATCTTCGGCCCCGGCGGCGCGGGCTGCACCTCGCCCCTGGTCAGCCGGATCACCTTCGGCGGCACCGGCACCTGCAGCGCGGCGAACATCAACCGCGTCCGCATCAACTACGTGAACGGGCCGGACGTGAAGACGAGCGGCGTCGACGTGGCCGCCTCCTACCGGGCGCGCGACGTGTTCGGCGGCGACATGAACTTCGGTCTCGATCTGACCTATGTTCTGGAATACGAGGTCGACGCCAACGTGATCGACGGCGTGCAGGTGGCCGAGGCCACCGACTACGCCGGCACGATGGACTATCTGGGCTACGGCTCCCAGCCGCAGTGGCGCGGTTCGGTCTTCGCCGAATACAACCGCGACATCCACAACGTCCGGGCGACGCTGCGCTACATCGACGACATGGTCGACACGCGCGCGGGCACCTCGACCTTCTCCAACGGCCCCGACGGCCAGAAGATCGACGCCTTCGTGACCACCGATATCGCCTATCGCGTCTTCCTGCCCTGGGACACGACGGTCAGCGCCTCGGTGATCAACCTGTTCGACCAGGACCCGCCGTTCGCGCGGCTGGACCTGTCCTACGACCCGTTCACGGCCAATCCGTACGGCCGCTACTTCAAGCTGAACGTGGCCAAGCGCTTCTGATCCGAAGCACAAGGTCGGGACTTCGGGGGCGGGGGGGGGCGCGGGCCCGCCCAATATAGTTG
>CAYQPL010000110.1:3532-4119 GCA_964419395.1 uncultured Phenylobacterium sp.
GCGCCGCCCCTTTTCTTTGTCCTGTACGCGACGCGATCTGAGGGAATCAGATCGCCGCTTGAGTTTCCCGACCGGCGGGCGTTTCGGCCGGCGACCGTCTCCCGCTTCTCGGCGCGCGCTCTATTGGCCGAGGTCCAGCGGCCGGCAGGTGGTCAGGTTGACGGGCGGGGCGTCGGACCGCGTCCAGGCGTCGCCCACCTTCAGGAAGTTCGCCGCCGCCGAGGTCTGGCGGAATTCCGAGGTCTCCGGGTTCCAGGCCTCCCAGCGCATCGCCGTCAGCACCTTGGCCCCGCCCTGGGCCGCCTCGGCCTCGGTCAGCACGCCTTCGACCTTGCAGGCCACGGCGAAGTTGCGGCAGCCCTCGGCGCCGCCCTGGCCCTCCACCAGCGCCTCGGCCGGCGGGGCCGGACAGGCGTCGGAGGCCACCAGGTCGACGCGCCACTGCTGGATCGCCTCGTCCAGCCCGGCATAGGGATCGCGCTCGGCCGCGCCCTCGCCGGAGCAGGCGCCCAGGGCCAGTGCGGCGAGCGCCGGGGCGCCGCCCACCTTGTAGACGACGTTCACGCCCGCGATCTCGGCGGCGACAA
>CAYQPL010000110.1:4129-5783 GCA_964419395.1 uncultured Phenylobacterium sp.
GGCTGTTCTGGATCAGGTGTCGCAATTCGTTTCTCCGCAGTTGCGCCCGGCCGGGGAGCGGCGCAGGGCCTTCCGCGGAACAACGCCTTACGGCCAGGCTGGTTTGCGCTTCAGCCGGCCAGGCCGCGCCGAAGCCGTTCATTGAGCGCCACACTCGCCTCCATCCGCGCCAGCTGGTCCGGCGTGGCTTCGGTCTGGTGGCGCGCTTTCCACGCGCTCGCGGGCATGCCGTAGACCGCCGCCCGCGCCTGCTCGCGGTCCAGTTGGCCGGCGGTGGCCTCGCTCAGCCAGTCCGCCAGACAATTGCGACAGAACCCGGCGCGGCCCATCAGCTCCACGTTCTGCACGTCGGTGCGCATCTGCAGATGCTCCACCAGCCGCCGGAAGGCGGCCGCAGCGGTCTTGTCGTCGATCTCGTCCATGTGTCGGCTCCCATCGCCGCAGGCGCTCCGCGGCCCGCCGGCTCTGGGCCACATGGTTCGAGGCGGCGGCGCGATGCAAGCCCCGCCGAAGGGCGCCAAGCCTTGCCGTCAGCGAGTGTTGCAACTAAGAATGAATTTTATTCGCACGCAGGTCTCGGCGGCCTGCGACGTCCTTTTTGCAGCTCAACGCTACGAGATCATGAACCGCACGCTTCTCTGCACCTCCGCCGTCAGCGCGGCCCTTTTCCATGCCGGCCTCGCAGGCGCCCAGGCGGTCGATCCGGCGACCCAGGTCGACGAGGTCGTGGTGACCGGGGAAAAGTTCGAGCGGACGCTGCAGGAGACCACGACCAGCGTGGCGGTGACCACCGCCCGCCGCATCGAGCAGGAAAGCATCGTCAGCCTGCAGGACATCTACAACCGCACGGCCAATGTCTCGGAGACCTATGGCAGCGCCGGCTTCACGATCCGCGGCGTCTCCGTCTCCGGCGTCTCCGGCGCCGGCGACGCGCCCCTGACGACCGTCTATGTGGATGGCGCGCCCCTGCCCTCCGGCATCCTGTTCAACGGACCGCCCGACGTCTGGGACATGCAGCAGGTCGAGATCCTGCGCGGTCCGCAGTCCACTCTGCAGGGGCTGAACGCCCTGGCCGGCGCGGTGGTGCTCCGCAGCCGCGATCCCGGCCCGGCCTGGGACGGCGCGGCCCGTCTGACGGTCGCCGACCCTAAGGAGCACGGCCTGGCGCTGGCGCTCGGCGGGCCGCTGGTGACCGACGAGCGGGGCGTGCGCCTGGCCGTGGAGAAGCGCGAGGGCGACGGCTTCATCGAGAACGTGACGCGCGGGACCGCCGAGGACCCGGTCGACCGTCTGACCGTCCGCGGCAAGCTCGTCTGGACGCCCTCGGCGCTTCCCGGCCTCGAGGCGCGGCTGGGCTATACCCGCTTCGAAAGTCACGGCGGCTATCTCTACAGCTACGCCCGGACCGACGTGGCCGACCTCTACGGCGACCGGATCACCACCAGCAACGCCCGCCACGGCAGCGACATCGAGGCCGACATCCTCAGTCTCGAAGTGGCCTTCCCGCTGACCGCGCGCCTGTCGCTGACCAGCGCCACCTCCTGGAGCGACGTCAGCGAGTTCGCCCAGTACGACAATGACGGCACGCCGGTCGACGAGGCCGAGGGCAGTTCGGACCGCACCTACGAGACCCTCACCCAGGAACTTCGGCTCG
>CAYQPL010000110.1:5793-11885 GCA_964419395.1 uncultured Phenylobacterium sp.
TCCTTCTACTACAAGCGCGACCAGCGCTCGGTGACGCTGAGCAACATCGGCGTGCCGACGCCGGTCAACACCATCCAGGGCCTGCTGGTCTCCAGCGGCTTCGATGCGGCCACCGCCGGCTACCTCGCCAATCTCTACGCCCAGGCCCTGCCCTCGGTGCAGGTGGACTATTACGGCCTCGCGCCCAGTCAGGTGCAGACCTACGCCCTTTTCGGCGACGGGGAATGGCGCCTGACCGACCGGCTGTCCCTCGTCGGCGGCTTTCGCTGGGACCATGAGGAGAACGAGATCGAGGTCATCCAGACCGCGACCTTCGCCGGAACCTATCCCGACCCCGACGCCTTCGGTCCGCCCGGCAGCGCCCTATGGCTCGCCATCGCCGGCATCAACGCCGGCGTCGAGGGCATCGTCGCCCAGGCGGCCGCATCGGCGCCGTTGACCAGGCGGGAATTCGACGCCTTCCTGCCCAAGCTCGGCCTTCGCTACGCCCTGACCGACGACGTCACCGCCGGCTTCGTCGTCCAGCGCGGCTACCGCTCGGGCGGCTCCAGCGCGAACATCGCCCGCGCCCAGGTCTTCGCCTACGACCCGGAATACACCTGGAACTACGAGGCCTCGCTCCGCTCCACCTGGCTGGACGGCGACCTGACGCTCAACGCCAACGCCTACTATGTCGACTGGAAAGACCAGCAGGTGGGGGTCAATTTCGGCCTGAACCTGTACGACTATCACACGGTCAACGCCGGCAAGTCGCACCTCTACGGCTTCGAGGTGGAAGGCGCCTGGTGGATCAGCCCGGCCCTCGACCTCTATGGCTCGGTCGGTCACGCCAAGACGAAGTTCGACGACTTCGAGGTGCAGGTCGGCTCGACCTCCGATCTGTCGGGGACCGAGTTCGGCTATGCGCCGGAATGGACGCTGGCGGCCGGCGGCAACCTCCGTTGGGGCGATGGCTTCGTCGCCAACCTGAACGCCAGCTACCGCTCCTCGGTCTACACCGAGGCCGGCGCCGCCCAGGCCGATTCCGAAGTCAGCGCGCGGACCCTGGTCAACGCCAAGCTGGGCTACGAGACGGCCCGCTGGGGCGCCTATGTCTATGGCCGCAACATCTTCGACGAAGAGTACATGACCTATGTCCGCCGCGGCTGGGACCAGGCGATCCTGGGCGCGCCGCGCGTGGTCGGCCTGATGCTGCAGGCCAAGTGGTGAGGGGCGAACTGGCCGACGCCGGCGTCGCCGCGGCGCTGCTCGCCGCCGCCGGCCTCGGCGTCTGGCTGCTGCGCCGGGCCTGGAGCGACCGCAGCGTGCGGCGGCCCTGGTGGATCGCCGCCGGCTGGCTGGTCATCGCCGCGGTCCTCGTCGCGCCGACCTTCGTCCTGGGCGGCGCGCAAGGGCCCTTCATGGCCGCCACCCTCTTCTCCGTGGCCGCCCTCGGCCTCGTCGCCGGCATGGTCCAGTTCCGCACCGCTCGCGCCCGCGGCGAACGCAGCCTGGCGCCCGAGCCCTCGGACCGGCCGTCCCGCGCCTGGCGCGGCTGGCTGCGCGCCGCGCTCGCCGGCCCCCTCGGCATGATTGCGGCCATGGGGGTGGCGATCGCCTATGTCACCCTGGCGCCGGGCGCGCCCCAGACCCGCATCGTGATCGGCGGACTGCTCATTCCGGTCCTGTGGGGCGGGGCCATGGCCTGGACCCTGGCCGACGACAGGATCCTGCGCGCCACCGCCGTCCTGGCGGGGGTGTCCCTCGTCACCTTCGCCGCAGCCGCCCTGAAGGGGTTCTCATGAGCGAGACCGCCGCCAAGCCCGTCCGCAAGGCCGGCAGACCCATCTGGCCGAGGATTCCGCCGGGCTTCGTCCGCGCCGTCCTGGCTGGCCACTCCGCCCTCGGCCTCGCCTTCGCCGCCCTGATCTACCTGGTCTGCTTCTCCGGCACGGTGGCGGTCTTCGCCCACGAGTTCGAACGCTGGGAGCACCCCGACGCGCCGCACCTGCATTCCGTCGAACCCGAGGCGGTGCAGCGGGCCCTGGTCGCCGGCCAGGCCGCCTTCGGCCCGCCGGCCGAGCATGTCTTCATCACCCTGCCGACGCCGGAGCTGCCGCGGTTCGAGCTGACCTATGACGCCGAGGGCGGCGAGCGGCAGATGAGCTGGTTCGCCGACGCCTCCGGGACCCTGGCCGGCCGGGCGGAAGCGGCCTGGACGCGGTTCATGACCGACCTGCACATCTATCTCCACCTGCCGCGCAGCTGGGGGATATTCGTCGTCGGCCTGACCGGCGTGGCCCTGCTGTCGTCCCTGATCTCGGGCGTGCTCGCCCACCCGCGCATGTTCAAGGACAGCTTCCACCTGCGCTGGGGCGGATCCAAGCGCCTGCAGGAGGCCGACCTGCACAATCGCATCGGCGTCTGGGGCCTGCCCTTCCACGTGCTCGTCTCGCTGACCGGCGCTCTTCTCGGCCTGACCACGGTGGTGGTCGGCGTGCTCGCCCTGGTCGTCTTCCAGGGCGACATGGCGCGGGTCTACGATATGTTCCTCGGCCCCCATCCGGCGGACGACCCGCGACCGGCGCCGATGCTCGACATCGCGGCGGCCCTGCACAGTGTCGAGCGCCTCTCGCCCGGATCGACGCCGACCTATCTGGGGCTGGAGCATCCCAACGAAAGGGGTCAGGCCGTGCTGATCGTCGCCCGCCAGCCCGACCGCCTGTCGCTCGGCGACAACTTCACCTTCGACGGCCAGGGCGAGCTGCTCCACGCCGCCCGCGTGCGGGGCAGCACCCTGGGCGAGCGGATCCTCGGCGTGCTCGGCGTCCTGCACTTCGGCTGGTTCGGGGGCTGGCCGATCAAGGTGGCCTATGGCCTGCTGGGCGCCGGCCTGACCACCGTCACCTCCTCGGGCGTGGCCATCTGGCTGGCCCGCCGACGCGACAAGGGCCGGCCCGCGCCGCGCTGGGAGCGGGTCTGGATCGCCGCCGTCTGGAGCCAGCCCTTCGCCTTCGCCCTCTCGCTGGTCGCGGCCCTGACCCTGCCGACGCTCGATCCGCTGATCGCCTGGGCCGCCGCCACGGCGGCGGCCTGCGCCACCGCCATCGCCTGGTCGCCGGCGGTGATCTCTCGCCGCCTGCGGCAGGCCAGCGGCGCGCTGCTCCTCGTCGGCCCGGGGATCCATGTGCTGCAGCACGCCGGCGGGCCGGTCGATCCGGTGGCCTGGATCGTCGACGCCAGCCTTGCGGCGCTCGGCCTGCTGTCGATCCTCAGCGCCCTGTCGCTTGGGCCCGCGCTCGCCCGGCGGCCTGCGCCCTCGCGGGCCTGACCCTCAAGGCTGGTAGTTGAGGATCGGCGCCAGCCAGCGTTCGGCCTCGGCCAGCGCCCAGCCCTTGCGGCGGGCATAGTCCTCGACCTGGTCCTTCTCGATCCGCCCGACACCGAAATAGTGCGACTGCGGGTGGGCGAAGTAGAGGCCCGAGACCGAGGAGGCCGGGGTCATGGCGAAGCTCTCCGTCAGCTTCACGCCCACCCTCGCCTCGGCGTCCAGCAGGGCGAAGAGGGTCGCCTTCTCCGTATGGTCGGGCTGGGCCGGATAGCCGGCCGCCGGGCGGATACCCTGGTAATTCTCGGCGATCAGCGCGTCGATATCGAAGGGCTCGTCGGGCGAGAAGCCCCAGAGCTCGGTGCGGACCTTGCGGTGCATGGCCTCGGCGAAGGCCTCGGCGAGACGGTCGGCGAGCGCCGCGGCCAGGATGGCGTTGTAGTCGTCGCCGGCGGCCTTGTAGCGGGCGGCGATCTCGGCCTCGCCGTGGCCGGCGGTGACCGCGAAGCCGCCGATCCAGTCCGGCTTGGTCCCGACCGGCGCGATGAAGTCGGCCAGCGCCACATTGGCCTTGCCGTCGGCCTTGGCGATCTGCTGGCGCAGGGTGTGGAAGCGGGCGAGCTCGGTCACCCGGCTCTCGTCGGCATAGACCACCACGTCGTCGCCGTCGGCGTTGGCCGGCCAGAAGCCGACCACGCCCTTGGCCGTGAACCACTTCTCCTCGACGATCTTCGCCAGCATCGCCTGGGCGTCGGCATAGAGGCTGCGGGCGGCCTCGCCGACCACGTCGTCCTCGAGGATCTGCGGGAAGCGGCCGACCAGCTCCCAGGAGGCGAAGAAGGGGGTCCAGTCGATATGGGCGGCCAGGTCGGCCAGGTCGTAGTCCTCGAAGACCTGCAGGCCCATGACGTGCGGGCGCGGCGGGTCGTAGTCGGCCCAGTCGATGGCGAAGGCCTTGGCGCGCGCCTCCTCCAGGCTGGCGCGGGCGCGGTTGGTCTGGCCGCGGGCGTATTGCTCGCGCACGCGCTCGTACTCCGCGGCGGTCTCGGCCTGGATGCGCTCGCGCTCCGTCGGCGAGAGCAGGCCCGAGACGACGCTGACGGCCCGGCTCGCGTCCAGCACATAGGTGGTCGAGCCGCGCCTGTAGGCCGGCTGGATCTTCACCGCCGTGTGGGTCTTCGACGTCGTCGCCCCGCCGATCAGCAGGGGAATGTCGAAGCCCCGCCGCTCCATCTCGCTGGCCACGAAGACCATCTCGTCGAGGGAGGGCGTGATCAGGCCCGACAGGCCGACGATATCGACCTTGTGCTTCTCCGCCTCGTCCAGGATGCGGTCGGCCGGGACCATGACGCCGAGGTCGATGACCTCGTAATTGTTGCACTGCAGGACCACGCCGACGATGTTCTTGCCGATGTCGTGGACGTCGCCCTTCACCGTCGCCATCAGGACCTTGCCGGCGGCCTCGCGCGGCTGGCCCTCCTTCTCGGCCTCCATGAAGGGCATCAGATAGGCCACGGCCTGCTTCATCACCCGGGCGGACTTCACCACCTGGGGCAGGAACATCTTGCCCGAGCCGAACAGGTCGCCGACCACGTCCATGCCGGCCATCAGCGGGCCTTCGATGACATGCAGCGGGCGTTCGGCCTGCTGGCGGGCGGCCTCGGTGTCCTCTTCGATGAAGTCGGTGATGCCCTTGACCAGGGCGTGCTTCAGCCGCTCCTCGACGCTGCCTTCGCGCCAGGCGAGATCCGGGCCCTTGGTCTGGCCCTTTCCGCCCTTGTACTTGGGCGCGAGCTCCACGAGGCGTTCGGTGTTGGAGATGTTGGTCCGCTGCGGCCGGTTGAGGATCACGTCCTCGACGGCCTCGCGCAGTTCCGGCTCGATGTCGTCATAGACCGGCAGGTCGCCGGCGTTGACGATGCCCATGTCCATGCCCGCGGCGATGGCGTGGTAGAGGAAGACCGAGTGGATGGCCCGGCGCACCGGCTCGTTGCCGCGGAACGAGAAGGAGACGTTGGAGACGCCGCCCGACACCCGCGCCCCGGGCAGGGTCTCCTTGATCGCCTTGGTCGCCTCGATGAAGTCGACGGCGTAGTTGTCGTGCTCCTCGATCCCCGTCGCCACGGCGAAGATGTTGGGGTCGAAGATGATGTCCTCGGGCGGAAAGCCGATGTCGTCGACCAGCTTACGATAGGCCCGTGTGCAGATCTCGATCTTGCGCTGGGCCGTGTCGGCCTGGCCCTGCTCGTCGAAAGCCATGACCACCACCGCCGCGCCGTAGCGCAGGCAGGCCTTGGCCTGGCGGACGAAGGCCTCCTCGCCCTCCTTCAGGCTGATCGAATTGACGATCGCCTTGCCCTGCACGCACTGCAGGCCGGCCTCGATCACCTCCCACTTGGAGGAGTCGATCATCACCGGCACCCGGGCGATGTCCGGCTCGGCGGCCATCAGGTTCAGGAAGGTGACCATGGCCTGCTTCGAATCCAGCAGGCCCTCGTCCATGTTGACGTCGATGACGGCGGCGCCGGCCTCCACCTGCTGGCGCGCCACCGACAGCGCCTCGGCGAAGTCGCCCTCGACGATCAGTTTGCGGAATTTCGCCGAGCCGGTGACGTTGGTCCGCTCGCCGATATTGATGAAGGTGGGACGCATGGTGCTCCGATAGGTCCGGGGAGCCGCCGATCAGGCCAGCGGCTCCTTCTCCCGCAAATCGTCAGAAGATCAAAGGCACAGGCGAGCTCGGAGGGCTCCAGCCCCGACAGCCGCAGGGCCGGGGGGCGTTAGG
>CAYQPL010000111.1:0-9431 GCA_964419395.1 uncultured Phenylobacterium sp.
CGCCGAGCTGGGCGGCGAGGCTGTGCATGATGCCGAAGCCGAGGCTGCGCGGGCCGCCCCCGGCGGGGTCGGCGGGCGGGAAGCCGGGGCCGTCGTCCCGTACGGTGAGGACCGCATTGGCCTCGCCCGGCGCCTGGTCGAGGGTGACCACGATGCGGCCGCCCGGCCGATCCCTGAAGGCGTGCTTCAAGGCGTTTGTGACCACCTCGGCGACGAGCAGGGAAAGGGTCACCAGACGCGGCGTGTCGATGCCGACCTTCTGGGCCCGCACCTCCCAGACGACGCCCTGCGCGCCGACCGCGTGGACCAGGTCCTGGCACAGGCCGGCGAGGCATTCCTCGATGCTCATCTCCATGGCCGTGGGGTCGTAGAGCCGCCGGTGGACCTGGGACATGGTGACCAGCCGGTCCTGCGCCTCCTGCAGGGCCTGGGCGGCCTCCGGCGTCGCGCCGCGCTGCTTGAGCTGCAGCAGGGAGGCGACGAAGGTCATGTTGTTGGCCACGCGGTGCTGCAGTTCCTGGAACATCAGCCGCTGCTGCTCATAGAGCGCGGCGGTCAGCGCCTGCTCGGTCCTGAGCTTGGCCAGGGCTCGCCGCATCACCTCGATCAGCGTGATGTCGACCCCGACCACGAAGGCGTAGAAGACGAGGGTCACCGCGCCCGCCCCGGTGATCCCCAGGCCGTCCGGCGGAATGAAGAACCACCAGGCGAGCACCCCGCAAAGGACGGCGCACAGGACGCCGGGCCAGAGTCCCGCCAGGAAGGCCGTCAGGATGACGGCCGGGAAGAAGGTGAGATAGGGAAAGCCGGGCGGCATGACGCCGTCGATGGCGAAGCGGATGTAAAGAGCGACGGCCGCCGAGATGATCGCCAGGCCATAGGCGAGGACCGGGTTCCTCTCGAATAGACGCATTCAACCGTTCCGCCCCGCCGAGGACGCCTCGGACCGCGGCTTTCTTAGGTGGAAGTCGAAATCACGTCTATCGGCCTCCCGACACATGTCTGCGAGTTCCTGAGCCCGTCTTGCCGAAAGCCGTCCGTCTCCGGTCGGATCGGGCGAGGACCTGCGTCCTCTCGCCTCGCCCGGAGGATGCGCGGCGCGGGCGTCGTTAAGGGACGCTTAACCATAACCGCCGACCCTCTCCTCGTCTTCCTTGAAGACACCCCACCATCACCGACCTTCTCAAGCCCGGCCTCGGCCGGGCTCTTTTTTCGCTTCCCTCCGGGCGGGCTGTGGAAAGACGGGAACGGAGGGTTGCGTCGGGGCGGAGGCCGGCGTATACGCGCCGCCCTACGGTGCTGATCCCCGATAGCTCAGTTGGTAGAGCAGTCGGCTGTTAACCGACTTGTCGCAGGTTCGAGTCCTGCTCGGGGAGCCACCGCACCAAGGACCGCCCGGTCCGCCCCTCCCGCACATTCCGGTCCGGCCCTTTACCAGGGCCAATCGCGCGCGCAGCCCGAATCGCCGCCGGGCCGCGCCGTTGGCGCGCGCCCGACGGCGGAGACGACGTCTTCAGCCGAAGCTCGACGGATCCGGGCCGATGCGGCCGTCGGCGGCGTCGAGGCCGTGGATCGCCGCCATGTCGTCGGCGTCCAGTTCGAAGTCGAAGACATCGAGGTTCTGGGCGATTCGCTGCGGGTTGACCGACTTCGGAATGACCAGCAGGCCCAGCTGGACGTGCCAGCGCAGGATCACCTGGGCCGCCGTCTTGCCGTGCTTCTCCGCCAGCCGCCTGAGGACCGGCTCCTCCAGCAGCCGGCCCTGGCCCAGCGGGCTCCACGACTCGGTGAGGACGCCGTGCCGCGCATGGGCTTCGCGAAGCGCGGCTTGCGAGAAGCCCGGATGCAGCTCGATCTGATTGACCGCCGGGGCGACGCCGGTTTCGCCGATGATCCGCTCCAGGTCCTGGACCCGGAAGTTGGAGACTCCGATGGAGCGCGCCCGCCCCTCGTCCCGCAGCCGCACCAGCGCCTTCCAGGTCTCGACGAAGAGGTCCTGCTGCGGACACGGCCAGTGGATCAGATAGAGGTCGACATGGTCGAGGCCGAGCCGTTCCAGGCTCTTGTCGAATGCGCGCAGGGCGCGGTCATGCCCCTGGCTCTCGTTCCACAGCTTGGTGGTGACGAACACCTCGTCGCGGGGGAGACCGGAGGCGCGCACCCCCTCCCCCACACCGGCCTCGTTGCCGTAGACGGCGGCGGTATCGACCGCGCGATAGCCGGCGCTCAGGGCGGCGGCGCCCACCCGCGCCGTCTCCTCGGCCGGCGTGCGCCAGACGCCCAGGCCGAGCTGGGGCATGCGGTGCCCGTCATTGAGCGTCAGTTCGGGACTGGCCATCACCAGGTCCCCGTATTGCCCATCGAGGCCCAGGGCTCGGCCGGGGCGAGGGCGGGTCCCGCCTGCAGCAGCTCCACGGAGATGCCGTCCGGCGAACGGACGAAGGCCATGCGGCCGTCGCGCGGCGGACGGTTGATCGTCACGCCGCCGTCCATCAGCCGCTGACAGGCGGCGTAGATGTCGTCGACGGCATAGGCCAGGTGGCCGAAGTTGCGGCCGCCCTGATAGTCCTCGGGATCCCAGTTGTAGGGCAGCTCCACCGTCGGCGCGCGCTTCTCCTTCGCCGCGGCCTCGTCGCCGGGAGCGCAGAGGAAGACCAGGGTGAAGCGGCCCGCCTCGTTCTCCATCCGCGACACCTCCTTCAGGCCGAGCTTGTCACAGTAGAAGGCGAGCGACTGGTCCAGATCGCGGACGCGGACCATGGTGTGGAGGTATCTCACGGGCAGTCTCCTGGGGCCGGATTGTGGGGCGGCGCGGGGCCGCGTCGTCTGCAAATCTATGCCGGAAGCTGAGGATCGCCAGGCACAGTGGGCGAGCTTCGGTGATCCTTTCCGCGATTTCATTTGCGAACGCCCCCGGCCCGCAGCACAACCGCCGGTATCCAGCGAACACTGGGATGTGACCGTACCGCGCTTCCAGCCGCGGATGGGGGCCGGGGAAACGCACATGCGACTGAAGTCGTCTCATATCTTCATCATCGTGGTCGTCGGGCTGCTCGTCCTCTACTTCGCCATCGGTTCGATCTTCGGCGGCGACTCGACGCCGGCCGAGGCGGCGGCCTCGAAGACGACGAACGTCCCGACCGTGCAGGTGAAGGTCGTGCCCGAGGCCGTCCGGCCCTATACGGTCGTCGTGCGCGGCCGCACCGAAGCCGCCCGCGCCGTCGTCGTCCGCTCCGAAACCGCCGGCGTCGTCGCCCAGACCCCCGCCCGCGAGGGCGCCGTGGTCCAGAAGGGCGCGGTGCTGTGCCGCCTCTCCGTCGACGCCCGCCAGGCGACGCTCGACCAGGCGCGGGCGGCCCTGCGCTCGCGCGAACTGCAGCGCAAGGCGAGCGCCGCCCTGGCGGAGAAGGGCTATCGTTCGGAAACCCAGGTCCTCCAGGACCAGGCCAATCTCGACGCCGCCGCGGCGGCCGTCCGCCAGGCCGAGATCGCCCTGGAGCAGGTCAACATCCGCGCGCCCTTCACCGGCGTCTTCGACCGTCGGGAGGCCGAGATCGGGACCTATCTGTCGCCGGGGCAGGCCTGCGGCACGATGATCGAGCTGGACCCGCTTCTGATCGTCGGCGACGTTCCCGAAACCCAGGCCGAGCGGATCCGGGTCGGGGAACGGGCCGTGGCGAAACTCGTCTCGGGCCAGACCCTGCAGGGGCAGGTCCGGTACGTGGCGCAGGACGCCGACCCGCAGACCCGCACCTACCGGCTCGAGGTGACCGCCCGCAATCCGAGCTACGCCGTCCGCTCGGGTCTGTCGGCCGACGTGCGGATCACCACCGCGTCCGGTCCGGCCCATCTCATCCCGCCCTCGGCCCTGGTCCTCGACGCCGAGGGCCGCCAGGGCGTGCGCTACGTCACCCAGGGCGAGGTTGTCCGCTTCGCGCCGGTCCAGGTCATGGAGGAGACCGCCGAAGGCGCCTGGGTCCGCGGGCTTTCCGGCGACGTGCGCCTGATCACCGCCGGCCAGGCCTATGTCGATCAGGGGCAGACCGTTCGCGTCGCCCAGGCCCGCTAGGGCCCGGGATCAGGAGAGCACGAGACAATGATCGGTCCGCTCATCGACGGCGCCATCAAGCGACGGAAGGTCGTGCTGGGGGTCGCCCTCATCGCCTCGATCTTCGGCTTCTTCGCCTATCTCGCCATGCCACGGGAGGCCAATCCGGACATCGACTTCCCCTTCGTGGCGGTCATCGTCCCCTATCCCGGCGTCAGCCCGGAGGATTCCGAGCGCCTGCTGGTCAAGCCGCTCGAGGTGGAGCTGCAGGCCATCGAGGGCCTGAAGGAGATGAACTCGGCCGCCCGCCAGGGCATGGCCATCGTCAATCTCGAATTCGACGCCGACTTCGACAAGGACAAGGCGCTGGCCGAGGTGCGCGCCAAGGTCGACCTGGCGCGCGGGCGCTTCCCGCCCGACGCCGAGGAGCCGATCATCGAGGAGGCCAATTTCAGCGGCGAGCCGATCATCGGCATCGTCCTGTCGGGCGCGGCCCCCGAGCGGGAGCTCTATGGCGTCGCGCGCGCCCTGCAGGAACGCCTGGAGGGCACCGCCGGCGTGCTGGAGGTGGAGCTGACCGGCGGCCGCGAGGAGCTGCTGGAGGTCACCATCGATCCCCTGCGGATGGAGGCCTACAACGTCACCACCGGCGAGCTGGCCCAGGTCATCGGCCGCAACAACCAGCTGGTGCCGGCCGGCAATCTCCGATCCGGCGCCGGACAGTTCGCGGTCAAGGTGCCGGGCGTCGTCGAGGAGCCCTCCGACATCCTCGAACTGCCGATCAAGAAGAGCGGCGACCGGGTGATCACCGTCGGCGACATCGGCGACGTGCGGCGGACCTTCAAGGAGCCGAACTTCATCACCCGCTTCAACGACGAGCCGGCCTTTTCCCTGGAGGTCGCCAAGCGCAGCGGCGCCAACATCCTCAACACCGTCCAGGCGGTGCGCGAGGTGGTGGCCGAGGAGCAGACGCGCTGGCCCGAGACGGTGAAGGTCGCCTACACCTTCGACCAGAGCGACTTCATCCACCGCACCCTGGTGGTGCTGGAGTCGGGCCTGCTGATCGCCACCGTCCTGGTGATGATGATCATCGTCTACAGCCTGGGCATCCGGCAGGGGCTGATGGTCGGGGCCGCGATCCCGGCCTGCTTCATGCTCGCCTTCCTGATGCTCAACGCCTCGGGCGTGACGCTGAACCAGATGGTGATGTTCGGCCTCGTCCTGGCGGTCGGCATCCTGGTCGACGGCGGCATCGTGGTGGTGGAATACGCCGACCGGAAGATGGCCGAGGGCCTACCCAAGGAGGAGGCCTTCGCCGCGGCGGGCAAGCGGATGTTCTTCCCGGTCCTCAACGGCACCCTGACGACGCTCTGCGCCTTCCTGCCCTTCATGTTCTGGAACTCCATTCCGGGCAAGTTCATGAGCTTCCTGCCCCTGACGCTCATGTACGTCCTGGGCGCCTCGATCTTCGTGGCCCTGATCTTCACCCCGGCCCTGGGCTCCATCTTCGGCCGCAAGGCGGCGGTGGACGAGGCGCACCTGGCCGAGATCGAGAAGTCCGAGCGCGGCGATCCCCGCGACATGTCGGGCTTCATGGGCTGGTACGCCCGCACGCTGTGGACCCTCAGCCATGCGCCGACCCGCACCTTCGCCGCTTCGCTGCTGGTGGTCGTCGCCATCGTCGCCTGGTTCGCCCTGACGCCGCATCGCACCGAGTTCTTCCTGGAGGAGGATCCGGAATGGGCGCAGGTCTACGTCAAGGCCCGCGGCAACCTCTCCCCTGAGGCGCACGACGTGCTGGTCCGGCAGGTGGAGAACCGCCTGATGGACGTGAAGGGGATCAACTCCATCTACACCCGCTCCGGCGCCACCAGCCCCGGCGGCGGCGGCGGCGGTCCGCCCAACGACACGGTGGGGCGGCTGCAGATCGACTTCGTCGACTTCGAGGAGCGCAAGGAACTCGACCTGCGCGGCGCCGACATCGTGGCGGAGATCCGCCGCCGGCTGGTCGACGTCCCCGGCGTGCTGGTCGAGGTGCGCGAGCCGCAGGGCGGGCCGCCGGTCGGCAAGGACGTGCAGGTCGAGCTGCGCAGCCACGATCCGGCCGCCCTCAACGCCGCGGCCGAGCTGATCAAGACCAAGCTCGCCTCCGACCCGCAGCTCTTCGAGCTGGAGGACAACCGGACCTCGCCGGGCATCGAGCTGAACCTCGCCGTCGACCGCGAAGCCGCCGGCCGATACGGCGTCGACGTGCTCTCCGTCGGCCAGGCCATTCAGTTCGTCACCAACGGCGTGCTGGTGGGCCGCTACCGCCCCGACGACGCCGAGGACGAGCTCGACATCCGGGTGCGCTTCCCGCCGGAGGCCCGGAACATGGCCGCCTTCGACAACCTGAAGATCTCGACGGCGCTCGGGCCCGTGCCGGCCAGCTACTTCATCAGGCAGGTGCCGGCCCAGCAGGTGACCACCATCCAGCGCCGCGACGGCCAGCGGCTGGTGGTCGTCCAGGCCAATGCCGTCGAGGGCGTGGCGGCGAACCAGAAGATCGCCGAGCTGCGCCCCTGGCTGGAATCCGCCCCCATCGACCCCGACGTGCGCTGGAAGTTCAGCGGCGCCGACGAGGAAGGCCAGGAGGCGGCCCAGTTCTTCATGGTGGCCATGGCCGTGTCGCTGTTCCTGATGGGCGTGATCCTGCTGTGGCAGTTCAACAGCTTCTACGGCGTGGTGGTCACCCTGTCGGCCGTGGCCCTGTCCACCGTCGGCGTCCTGCTGGGCGTGCAGGTGAACTTCCTGGGCACCTTCGACTATGTGTCGGTGATCATGCTGGGGACGGGCATCGTGGCGCTGGCCGGCGTCGTCGTGGGCCACAACATCGTGCTGGTCGACACCTTCTACCAGCTGCGCCGCTCGGGCTACGCCGCCGACGATGCGGCGATCCGGGCCGCCGCCCAGCGCTTCCGGCCGGTCATCCTGACCACGGTGGTGACCGTGGTCGGCCTGCTGCCGCTGATGTTCCAGCTGCATCCCAACTTCCGCAGCGCCCATGTGGAGTACCGGGCGCCGGGGTCCGAATGGTGGGTGCAGCTTTCCGCCGCCGTGGGCTGGGGCCTGTCCTTCGCGACCCTGCTGACCCTCGTCCTCTCGCCGGTCATGCTGGCGGCGCCGAAGGTCTATGGCGGTCGGCTGCGGCGCGGCTTCGGCGCGGTGCGGCGCCGCCTGGGCCGGGGTGATCGCGCCGCGGCCAACGACCAGCCGGACCTGCCCCGGGCCGCCGAATAGCTCAGCGGGCGCGGGTCTGGCGCCTCCAGAGGGCGGCGTATTCCCCGCCGGCCCCCAGCAGATCGGCGTGGGTCCCCCGTTCGACGATCCGCCCGCGGCGCAGGACCAGGATCTGGTCGGAGTCGACGATCGTCGAAAGGCGGTGGGCGATCACCAGGGTGGTCCGCCCGGTCCTCACCTTGCGCAGGGTGGCCTGGATGGCCTCTTCGGTAGGACCGTCCAGGGCGCTGGTCGCCTCGTCGAGGATCAGCAGCCGCGGAGCGGCCAGCAGCGCCCGGGCGATGCCCACCCGCTGGCGCTCGCCGCCCGACAGCTTGAGCCCCCGCTCCCCCACCAGGGTGGCGAGGCCCTCCGGCAGGCCGTCGATGAAACCGCCGAGTTCGGCGGCGTCCGCCGCCGCGCGGATCGCGGCCTCGTCCAGGCCGGGACGGGCGAAGGCGATGTTCGCCCGCAGGGTGTCGTTGAACAGGGCGACGTCCTGGGGCACCAGGGCGACGGCCTGGCGCAGGCTCGCCTGCCGGACCTGCCGCAGGTCCACGCCGTCCAGGGTGACGCGGCCGCTCTGCGGATCGATCAGGCGCAGCGCGAGTCGGACCGCCGTCGTCTTGCCCGCGCCGGAGGGACCGACCAGGGCCACGCTCGTCCCCGGCTCGGCGGTGAAGCTCACCTCCGACAGGCCCTGGCTCCGGGCGTCGTGGCGGAAGGCGACGTCTTCGAAGGCGAGCCGCGCCCCGGCCCCGCCGGCGGGCGGCAGATCGCGCGCATCGGGCGCATCGACGATGTCCGGCGCCCGGCCGGTCAGGGCCACCAGCTGCTCCATGTCGATGAAGGCCTGGCGGATTTCGCGATAGTTGAAACCCAGCATGTTCAGCGGCGCATAGATGCCGGTGAGCAGCAGGATGGCCATGGTGACGTCGCCGATCTGCATCCGGCCCGCGGCCACCTCCAGCCCCGCCAGGACCGTCATCACGGCGAGGCCGATATTGAGGATCACGGCCTGGGCGGCGTTGAGCAGGTTGAGCGAGTTGTTGGCCATCACCGCCGCGCCGACATAGTCGCCCAGCGCCGCGCGATAGGTTCCGACGGCGCGCGATTCGGCGCCGAAGGTCTTCACCGTCTCGAAGTTCAGCAGCGCGTCGACGGAGACCCCGGCCGCGCGGGAATCAGCCTCGTTCAACGCCCGGCGATGGGCCAGCCGCCAGTCGGTGATCCTGAAGGTCACCAGGGCGTAGACCACCACGGTCGCCAGGGCGGTCAGCGCGAACCGCCAGTCGAGCCGCACGAACATCACCGCGGCCGCCAGCACCAGTTCCACCGCCGTGGGGCCAAGGTTGAACACCACGCTGCGGATCAGGAAGTCGGTGGACCGGGCGCCCCGTTCGATGAGACGGGCGAGCGCGCCGGTCTGCTTGCTCTGGTGGAAGTCCAGCGACAGGCCCACGGCATGGGCGAAGCCCTCCACCGCCGCCGTCGCCATGGTGGCCTGGGAGACGGCGGTGAAGACCGCGTCCCGGGCATAGGGCGCGCAGGCGGCCAGCAGACGCAGGCCGGCGAAGGCCAGGGCCAGCCCAAGGAAGCCCGCGCCCACCGCCGCGGCGGGTCCCGCCTCGGCCAGGCGGTTGATGGCGTCGCCGAGCGCCACCGGCGCCAGGACGGCGGCCACCTTGCCGACCAGGACGAGCAGGACGGCCGAAGCGATCCGCAGGCGCAGCTGCGGCGCGCCGGAGCGGCCCACCAGGCGCGCGAGGTCGGCCATGGCCCCCCAGAAGGGGACGCCCTCCCCCGCTCGCACCGCCGGGGAGGCCGCGGGCGCCGCCCGGCCGCGGGCCAGCCCGCCGGGAGTCAACGGCTCAATCCAGCAACAGGGTCGACTGGAGGCCCCCGCCGGGGGTCAGCCAGTCGATCCTCTGCCCATAGGGCGTGGCCACGCTCCGGAACGCCCCGCTGTCGGGGTCCTCGCCCGGCGTGACCTGCACCCGCGCCTCGGCCGCGAAGCCATCGCCCTGAACGGAGATGCGGTGGACGCCTGAAGCCACGGGGGCGCCGAACGGCAGGCTGAAGCGGCCGTCCTCGCCGACCTGGCCGTTGGTCGCCGCCGGCCGGC
>CAYQPL010000111.1:9441-11794 GCA_964419395.1 uncultured Phenylobacterium sp.
ATCGGCCTCGCTGGGGTTCTGGGCACCGCGATCACCGAAACCGAGGAATCCTGGAACATCGGCGGCGGCATCCGCCTCGCAGCACTGGCCCAGAGTTCCTCCATTCCGCCCCTGGCTGAAGCGGCCGGCCTCGACTACGTGGCCGTTGGTCGCCGCCGGCCGGCCGTCGATCTGGGCCGACAGGGCGGCGCCCGCCGGGGCGACGCCGGAAACCACGGCGCCGCCCTCGGCGTCATAGTCGAAGGCCAGGATGCGGGTCTCGGCCGCGCTCGACTGGACGACCGCCCCCGCCCCCGCACGCAGCAAGACCAGGCGGGGCTCCGGCGTGACGAGCAGATAGCCCTGCGCCTGAACCGTCCGTTCGTCCTGGGTCATCGAGAGGCCGAAGATGCGCGGGGCGTCGGCCGGCGGCAGGTCGATGGCGAACGCGCCCTCGGCGTCGGCCTGGGCGAGACGCGCCTCTCCCTCCGGCGAGGCCAGGCGCACGCTGGCGTCGGGCGCGGCCTGGCCGTGCAGCCGGACGCCCCCCTGCACGACGGCGAGCCCCACGGCCCGCGGAGGTTCGAGATAGCCGCTGCGGCCGGCGGGCTCCCGCGCGGCGGCCGGCTGCGGCGTGGCCGGCTGCCCGCAGGCGGCGAGCGTCGTCAGCGCCAGGGCGGCGGCCAGTCGGGTCGGCTTGAATCGTGTCACGTCAGGTCCTAGCTAGACAGATTCCGCGCGTAGCGGCGCGCGATTACGCAATATCATTACGGAGACAGTCCTCACATGGGCGCTTCGGCCGATCGCATAGAGTCCGTCGGTGTCTTCTGCGGCTCTTCCGACGCCGCCGATCCCCGGTTCCTCTCGGACGCCGGCGCCTTCGGCCGCAGCCTGGCCCGCGCCGGCCTGCGCCTCGTCTATGGCGGCGGCGGGGTGGGGCTGATGGGCGCCTGCGCCCGCGCGGCGCACGAGGCCGGCGGCGACGTGCTCGGCGTCATCCCGCAGTTCCTGACGGGCCGCGAGCGGGCGCTGGACGTCGTCCAGACCATCGTCGTCCGCTCGATGCACGAGCGGAAGCAGATCATGTTCGAGCGCTCCGACGCCTTCGTCGTGCTGCCTGGCGGCATCGGCACGCTGGAGGAGGTGATCGAGCTGCTGTCGTGGCGGCGGTTGGAACTGCACCGCAAGCCGGTGGTCTTCTACAGCCCCGACGGCTTCTGGGCCCCGCTCTTCAAGCTGCTGGAACATACGGTGGCGGCCCGGCTGACGCCCGAGGACTTCCTGCGCAGCTACGCCGTCGCCGAGACGGTCGAGGACATCCTGCCCATGATCCAGCAGCGTCTGGCCCACGGCGACGACGACGAGGCGCCGCGCGCCGCCAGCCGCGTGACCTGAGCCCGGAAACGCCACGGGCGGGTCCGGATCACCGGCCCGCCCGTGGCGAAGTCTCGTGCTATTCGTCGCGGTGGACCCGCTCGCGGCGCTCGTGCCGCTCCTGGGCCTCGAGGCTCAGCGTGGCGATGGGGCGCGCCTCCAGGCGGGCCAGACCGATCGGCTCGCCGGTCTCCTCGCAATAGCCGTAGCTGCCGTCCTCGATGCGTCGAAGCGCCTCGTCGATCTTGGAAATCAGCTTTCGCTGCCGATCGCGAGTTCGAAGCTCAAGCGCCCGGTCGGTCGCCGACCAGGCCCGATCAACATCGTCGGGCAGATTTTCGGTTTCGTTCTGTAGATGGGAGAGCGTCTCGCGGGATTCCCGCAAAATCTCTTCCTTCCAGGTCAACAGCTTTTGCCGAAAGTACTCGACCTGACGCTCATTCATGAACTCTTCGTCCTCAGACGGACGATAAGAATCCTGTTTAGCCAAGACTGTGGCCGTCATTATCGTAACCTCACGCCCCTGGACTTAATCCCCGGAACTTGGGAGGCGGCTATATAGCAGAACCGCCGGATCGTTCAACGCGACTCACCAACCACTGATCGCGAAGCCTCCCTCGCCACCTCAAGCTTGGCGAGTTCCACGGCCGCGCGCGTCTCGATTTCGTCCAAAACGCCCTCCAGCCGCACATCGTCCGTCTGCAACCGCTCCTCCCGGATCGCCCGGCTCAGGCGCTCCATCTGCACGAGAGAGAGGTCGCCACCAAGAAGCGCGGCCTTCACTTCATCGAGAACGTCCTGCTGTCGGCCGGCGCGGCCGACCGCGCGGCGGCGGCGCTCCAGCGGCCCGCCCGTCTCCTGCAGCGCCAGAAGGGCGCCCACGCCCGCCACGCCGGCGACGCCGGTCGCCTGGGCGGCCGCGGCGCTCGGCGCGGCGGCGCCGCGGCTCGGCAGCCGGGAGCCCACGCCCCCCCCCGCCCCCATGGGGAGCCCCGGGCCC
>CAYQPL010000112.1:0-11777 GCA_964419395.1 uncultured Phenylobacterium sp.
CGGTGTACCCCTAGACAATTACACAAAGGGCGCCGTGGCCGTCAGGGCCTCCGCCGCCGCGCTCTCCGTCGCGGGGGCCTCCAGCGTGTTGGCCGCGAGCGCGGTCGCCGAAGCGTCGGAGGAGCGGGCGATCTCGGGCGCGGCGGGTGGCGCGTCCGCCGGCGAGGTCCCGGAGCCGGTCATCAGGGCCAGGCCGCCCAGCAGGGCGACCCCGACCAGCGGCGCGACATAGAGGGCCGGCGGAACTCCCTTGCGCCGGCGGGTCGAGCGGCGCGCATAGACGGGTTCGGGAATGAAGGCCGCCCCGGCGGCGGTGTCGGGCGTGTCGTCGCGGCGGCCGAAGGCGTCTTGGCCGGGGGCGGCGATGGGGCGTTCGGTCATGGCATCCTCACATTGGCGTGATATCGAGAATGTCAAACGGTCGGCCCAGGTGCAGGTTCCGGAATATTTGAATGACGACTTGGCGGACTTTTGGGGAATCCTTGTCGCACAAGGAAATTGCGCCAATGATCGGCCCGATACATGACGCAGTCGGCTGCGATTACTCCACAATCTCGCCGGAATGCCGCCCGATTGCGCCACAGTCGCGCCATGATCGGCCCGCGCCGGCGCCTGTTCGTCGAAGGGATCGGATCGGGCGCTGACGCGTCTTTGACCAGCTTCACGAGCGGCGGCGTCTTGACCCATCCGCGAACGGACCGCCAAGGTGGAGCGTAGTGGGAGGGTGTGTATGCGCTTGAAAGCCCGGCTGGAACGTGAGTGGCGGTTCCTGCGCAGTCTCAGCCGCACCCTCGGGCGCGTGAAGTCCATCGCCACCGATTCCCCGAACCTGATCTGCGACGATCTGCAGGCGGCGGTGGACAAGTGGCGCGACCGGCCCGCCATGACCTTCGAAGGCCGCACGGTGAGCTATGGCGAGCTCGACGCCATCGCCAACCGCTACGCCCATTGGGGCAAGGGGCTGAACCTGCGCCGCGGCCAGACCGTGGCCCTCTTCATGCCCAACCGGATCGAATACTTCTGCGCCTGGTACGGCCTGTCGAAGATCGGGGTCGTCACGGCGCTGATCAACAACCAGCTGACCGGCGCGCCGCTGGCCCACTGCCTGAACATCTCCGGCGCCGCCCACTGCATCGTCGACGCCGAGACCTCGCCGGCCTTCGAGGAGGTTCGCGACAGCCTCGACACCCACATGCACGAGTGGATCCTGGGCGATGCGCGCGGCGAGCAGCGCGACCTGGTCCAGGCGCTGAAGAGCTGCAGTCAGCTGCCCCCCGACCGCGAGGTGCGCTCGGGCATGACCGCGCGGGACACCTGCCTCTACATCTTCACCAGCGGCACGACCGGCCTGCCGAAGGCGGCCCGCATCACCCATGTCCGGGCCCAGCTCTACATGCGCGGCTTCGCCGGCGCGACGGGCGCCCGCCCCGACGACCGCATCTATGTGGCCCTGCCGCTCTATCACGCCACGGGCGGCCTCTGCGCCCTGGGGGCGGCGCTGCTCAACGGCGGCTCGGTGGTGCTGAAGAAGAAGTTCTCGGCCAGCCACTTCTGGGAGGACATCGCCGCCCAGAACTGCACCATGTTCGTCTATATCGGCGAGCTCTGCCGCTACCTCGTCAACCAGCCCGAGACCGAGGCCGAGACGCGCCACAAGCTGCGCATGGCCTTCGGCAACGGTCTGCGCCCCGACGTCTGGGCGCAGCTGAAGTCCCGCTTCCGCATCCCCGACATCCTGGAGTTCTACGGCTCCACCGAAGGCAATGTGTCGATGTTCAACTTCGACGGCCGGGAAGGGGCGATCGGGCGCGTGCCGCGCTACCTGCGCAAGCGGTTCAACATCCGACTCGTCCAGTTCGACGTCGAGACCGAAACCCCGATCCGCGGGCCGAGCGGCTTCTGCATCGAATGCGGCCCCGGCCAGATCGGCGAATGCATCGGCAGGATCGGCGGCGACGCGCGGGCCGAATACACCGGCTATGTCGACAAGGCGGCCAGCGACAAGAAGGTGCTGCGCGACGTCTTCGAGAAGGGCGACGCCTGGTTCCGCACCGGCGACCTGATGAAGCAGGACGCCGACGGCTATTTCTACTTCGTCGACCGCATCGGCGACACCTTCCGCTGGAAGGGCGAGAACGTCTCCACCAACGAGGTGGCCGCACGCCTGCAGGAGGCGCCGGGGGTGCGGGAGGCGAACGTCTACGGGGTGGAGGTGCCCGGCGCCGACGGCCGCGCCGGCATGGCCGCCCTGGTGACCGACGAGGCCTTCGATCTCGCCGCCTTCGGCGAGCACGTGGGCCGCGAGCTGCCCAGCTACGCCCAGCCGCTGTTCCTGCGCATGATGCCGGCCATGGAGACCACCGGCACCTTCAAGCAGCGCAAGGTCGACCTCGTCCGCGAAGGCTTCGATCCCGCCCAGGTGAGGACGCCCATGTACTTCCGCGACCCGGACAAGGGCTATGTGAAGATCACCAAGACGGTGTTCAACAAGATCGCCGCCGGCGGCTACAAGATCTAGAGACGGGCGCCGCCCAACGCGACGGCGTCGCGCCTCAGGCGGCGGCTTCGGCCGCGTCCTGCACGCGCAGGCTGACGCTCAGGCGGCAGCGGAGGCCCTCCGGCGCGAATTCCAGGTCGGCCTGCCCGTCGATGTCGCCCTTGAGGCTGCGTTCGATCAGCCGCGACCCGAAGCCCTGACGCCGCGGCGGCGTCACCGGCGGGCCGCCCTCCTCGATCCAGGAGAGCTCCAGCCGCGGCCGCGATCCCTCCTCGTGCAGGCTCCAGGCGACGCGGACGCAGCCGCGCTCCGACGACAGGGCCCCGTACTTGGCGGCGTTGGTGGCCAGCTCGTGGAAGACGAGGCCGAGGGTCAGGGCTTCGGCCGGCGACAGGGCCACGGCCGGGCCGCGGACCACATAGCGGTCCGCCCCGTGGGGGCGCAGCTCCAGCATCACCACGTCGCTCAGGTCCGCGCCGCGCCAGACCGACCGGGTCAGGAGGTCGTGGGTGGCCGACAGGGCCAGCAGCCGCGCCTCGAAGGCGGCCTTGAAGGCCTCGGGCTCGGGGCTGGTGCGCAGGGTCTGGGCGGCGATCGCCTGCACGGTGGCCAGGGTGTTCTTCACCCGGTGGTTCAGTTCGTCCAGCAGCAGCTTCTGCTGCTCCTCGGCCCGGATGCGGTCGGTGACGTCGCTGCCCTCGACGAAGACGCCCCAGGGCGCGCCGCGGGCGTCGAGGATCGGCTGGTAGATGAAGTCGACGAAGCGCTCCTCCGGCGGGGCGTCGGCCGTCCGCTGCAGCATGACGCCGGCAGCCCGTCCGACATAGGGCTGGCCGGTGCGCATGACTTCGCGAAGGATATGGTGGAAGGGCTGGCCGTCGAGTTCGGGCAGGGCCTCCATCAGGGGCCGGCCGATCAGGGGCCGGTGACCGACCAGCTGCTGGTAGGCGTTGTTGACCAGCCGGAAGGTGAAGTCGGGGCCCAGAAGGACCGCCATGAAGCCCGGCGCCTGCATGAACAGATTGCGGAGCTGGTTGGTCTCCTCGACCAGCACCAGGTTCGTTTCCTGCAGTTCCTGGGCGCGCTGGAAGAGCTGGGTCGCCTCCTGCACCGCCGGCGCCGACTCCTCGGGCCCGCCCGCCGGGCCGAAAGCCATGTCCTTCAGCCGCTGCACGTCGGTCACGTCGACCGTGTTCTGAACCAGGAAGGCGACCTCGCCGGCCGCGTCGAACAGCGGCGTGTGGACCGCCGACCAGTAGCGCATCTCGAAGCCGCCGCCGCGCGACCGGGGCAGGGGAATGGCGTAGGGGATCAGGGCCAGGGTGTCCGGCTGGCCGGTGGCGAAGACCTTCTCGAAGGATTCGCGCAGCCGCCGGCCGCTCGGGCCTTCGTTGGGAAACAGCTCGAACATGCCGCGTCCGAGCAGCTCCTCGCGGCTTCGCTCGGTGACCGCCTGATAGGCGAGGTTGGCCTCGACGAAGCGGAACTGGCGGTCCAGCACGACGTGCGGGCTCGGCAGCGTTTCGAACAAGGCGCGGAAGTCGATCTGCGGCAAAGCTTGCCCCCTGTTACGCGTAACGTCTTGAGAGGCCAAGCGATCCCCGAATTCGTGCACTTAGCGAGGGGCGGTCGGGTCGGCAAGCGCGCCGGTCCGCGTCGGAGTGTCCCCCCTGTGGGATCGGCGCGGACTCGCCTATATCGGGGCATGGTCGAAATCGCCGCTGCGCCCCTGGTCGGCGCCGCCCTCATCCGCGACGAAGTCAAGCGCCTGCCCGATGCGCCGGGCGTCTATCGGATGATCGGCGAGGACGGCGAGGTCCTCTATGTGGGCAAGGCCCGTTCGCTGAAGAAGCGGGTGAGCCAGTACGCGCAAGGCCGCTTCCACACCCAGCGCATCGCCCTGATGGTCGACCTGACCCGGTCCATGGAGTTCGTCACCACCCGGACCGAGACCGACTCCCTGCTGCTCGAGATCAATCTGATCAAGCAGCTCAAGCCGCGCTTCAACGTCCTGCTGCGCGACGACAAGAGCTTCCCCGAGATCGTCATCCGGCGCGACCACGCGGCGCCGCAGCTGCGCAAGCACCGCGGCGCGCACACCATCAAGGGCGACTATTTTGGTCCCTTCGCCAGCGCCTGGGCGGTGAACCGGACGCTGAACACCCTGCAGAAGGCCTTCCTGCTGCGGTCCTGCTCCGACAGCGTCTACGAGACGCGGACCAGGCCCTGCATGCTGCACCAGATCAAGCGCTGCGCCGCGCCTTGCACGGGACTCGTCTCGGTGGAGGACTACGGCGCCCTGGTCGAGGAGGCCGAGGCCTTCCTGCGCGGCAAGAGCCGGGCGGTGATGGCGCGCATGTCGGCCGAGATGCAGGCCGCCTCCGACGACATGGAGTTCGAGCGCGCCGCCCGCCTGCGCGACCGCATCCGGGCGCTGGCCTCCGTCGCCCAGGAGACCCAGATCAATCCCGAGAGCCTGGAGGAGGGGGACGTCATCGCCCTGCACGGCGAGGGCGGCCAGGCCTGCGTCCAGGTCTTCTTCTTCCGCGCCGGCCAGAACTGGGGCAACCGCGCCTACTTCCCCCGCGTGGACAAGAGCGACGAGGCGGCCGACGTCATGGCCGCCTTCCTCGGCCAGTTCTACGAGGACAAGCCTGTCCCGCGCCTGATCCTGACCAATGTGGAGCCGGCCGACTCCGACCTCCTGTGCGAGGCCTTCGCGCTCAAGGCCGGCCGCAAGGTAGAGATTCTCAAGCCCCAGCGGGGCGAGAAGCGCCAGCTGGTGGACCACGCCCTGACCAACGCCCGCGAGGCGCTGGGCCGCAAGATGGCCGAGAGCTCGGCCCAGTCGAAGCTGCTGGCAGGGGTCTGCGAGGCCTTTGGCCTGGAGGCCAGCCCGGAGCGGATCGAGGTCTACGACAACAGCCACATCATGGGGACCAACGCCGTCGGCGGCATGATCGTGGCGGGTCCCGAAGGCTTCCTGAAGAGCCAGTACCGCAAGTTCAACATCAAGGGGACCGAACTCACCCCGGGCGACGACTACGGCATGATGCGCGAGGTCCTGCGCCGCCGCTTCGGCCGGCTGGTCAAGGAGGAGGCGGCGGGCGAGAGCCCGCCCCGGCCCGACTTGGTCCTCATCGACGGTGGCGCGGGCCAGCTCGCCGCGGCCCAGGAGATCATGGCCGACCTGGGCGTCGACGACATCGCCGTGGTCGGCGTGGCCAAGGGGCCGGACCGGGATGCAGGCCTCGAGCGCTTCTTCATGGCGGGACGCGAGCCCTTCATGCTCGAGCCCAAGTCGCCGGTGCTCTACTACCTGCAGCGCCTGCGCGACGAGGCCCACCGCTTCGCCATCGGCAGCCACCGCACCCGTCGGGCCATCGACATGAAGAAGAATCCCCTCGACGAGATCGAGGGCGTCGGCCCGGGGCGCAAGCGCGCCCTGCTGCACGCCTTCGGCTCGGCCCGGGGCGTCAGCCGCGCCTCGGTGGAGGATCTGGCCAAGGTGGACGGCGTCAGCCAGGCCCTGGCCCAGCGGATCCACGCCTTCTTCCGCAAATAGCGCTCCGAAGCCGTGACCTGTGCGTTATGGTCGCTCCATCCGACAGGAGATGCTCCATGCTGCTTCGCCTCACCCTCGCCGCCGCTGTTCTCGCCGCCATCCCGGCCGCCGCCGGCGCCAGTTCGCCCGACGCCTGGAACGAATTCCGCGCCGAGGTGCGCAGCGCCTGCCTGGCCGCCGGCCAGGCGCAGGGCATGAGCAAGGCGACCATCGTGGTCCATCCGTTCGGCACCGCCTCCTACGGCATCGCCGTCCTGCGCCAGGGGGACGAGCGGAAGATCTGCGTCTTCGACAAGCAGACCAAGGCGGTCGAACTCACCTGATCTCACCGAAGGCCTGACCGATGAAAGCCCTGCCGAACATCCTGACCTCGCTGCGTCTGATCCTGGCGCTGTTCATGTTCGTCGCGCTGGCGACCGCGGCCGGCGGCGTCCCCTATCTCAGCGAGCGCCTGAGCCTGGAGAGCCAGTTCGCCCTGCAGCGCTGGGCCTTCTGGGCCTTCGTCATCGCCGCCACCACCGACTGGTTCGACGGCTGGCTGGCGCGGAAGTTCGACGCGGTGACGGTCTGGGGGGCCATCCTCGACCCCATCGGCGACAAGGTGCTGGTCTGCGGCGCGGTGCTGGGCCTGATGTCGCTGGGCCCCCAGCCCATGGTCTTCCTGCCCGCCGGCCTGATCCTCTTCCGGGAATTCACCGTCAGCGCCCTGCGCGAGGTCGGCGCCGGCAAGGGGGTCAAGCTGCCGGTGACCCTGCTGGCCAAGTGGAAGACCGCCCTGCAGCTCACCGCCCTGGGCGCCGAGATGCTGGTCGCGTCCTGGGGCGCCTTCGGCCTGCCTCAGACGCCGGAGACGCTGGGGCCGGCGACCCTCGTCGCCCACGGCCTCTTCTGGCTGGCGGCGGTGGTGACGGTGATCACCGGCGCCCAGTACTGGGAGCAGACGCGCAGGGCGCTGGCGCAGTAGCCGGCGCGGGCCCGGCCGGTCGCCTCGGGCGCGGCCCGGGCGGCGGCCGATCGGCCTGCATCAGGCGCACCAGCATCGCATCGCCCGCCAAGCGCAGCATCATCGGATCTCTCCCTTCGCATCCGTCGAGCCCCGGTGTTCCGATAATGAGAATGAATCTCATCAATGGTCAAGGGCGACGCCCTCTTGGAGCCGAAGCGTCGCGAGGGCGTTCTTGGGCCAGACACGTGAGGAGCAGACTATGCGCTATGTAACGCTTCCGATCGCCGCCGCCGCCATGGCGCTGGCCACCGTTCCCGCCCCCGTCGCCGCCCAGACCGGCGGCACCTCGCTGGGCAACTTCTTCAACTGCCAGGCCTCCGGCCAGCGCCAGGAGACCGGCGCCCTGATCGGCGGCGTGGCCGGCGCCCTGCTGGGCAGCCAGGTCAGCAAGAACGAGCGGGCCCTGGGCGCCGTGCTCGGCGCGGGCCTCGGCGCCGCGGCCGGCTCGTGGGTCGGCTGCAACATGCAGGTCAGCGAGCAGGCCCGCGCCCGCAACGCCTTCGAGACCGCGCTGAACACCAACCGCACCCAGACCTGGCAGGACCCGACCACCGGCGTCAGCGGCCGGGTGGAGATCATCGACGCCAATGTCGGCGGCGCAGCCTCGGCGGTCAGCTATGGCCAGCCGGCCTCCTCCACCAGCCTGCGCTACGGCTCGCGCGTGCAGCCGCTGCGCGTGGCCTTCGAGCCGACCAACGCCCAGTTCACCACCGACAACGCGGTCAACCTGCGCGCCGCGCCGACGACCAATTCGGCCGTGGTCGGCCAGCTGCGCGCCGGCTCGACCTTCAACGTCGCCGGCCGCGTCGCCGGCGACCGCTGGCTGCTGGTGGAGCAGAACGGCTATGTGACCGGCTATGTCGCCGAATGGGTCGTCCAGCCCGTCCGCACCGGCGGCTACGCCCAGGCCAACTGCAAGGTCGTGCAGCAGACCATGTATCCCCGCACGGGCCGCGCCACGGTCGAGCGCTACACCGCCTGTCCGGCCGCCGGCGGCGGCTGGCAGCTCAGCGCCGCCTAAGCGCGCGAGCCCCGGCGAGCTCCACGAGGGCGGTCGGCGCAAGCCGGCCGCCCTTCGCTTGTCAGGACATCGGGTTGGCTTCCGGCGGCGGGTCGCCGGGCAGGGGGATGAACTCCTGGTCGTCGGCGTCGGGCAGCTTCATGCGGCCGGCCCGCCAGTCGGCCTTGGCCTGCTCGATCCGCTCCTTGGACGAGGAGACGAAGTTCCACTCGATGAACCGTTCGCCGACCGGCTCGCCGCCCAGCAGCATGACGATGGCGTCGGTCCGGGCGGTGAACAGCACCGGCTGGCCGGGAGCGAAGACCAGCATCTCGCCCGCCCCGAAGGCGCGGCCGTCCACCTCCACGTTGCCGCGGGCGACATAGGCCGCGCGCTCCGGATAGTCCGCCGGCAGCTCGCCTCGCGCCCCGGCCTTCATGGTCCAGTGGACGTAGAACATGGGCGAGCGCACCGGCACGGGCGCCTTGGCGCCGAAGGCCGCCCCGGCGATCAGCCGCGCGCTCAGGCCCTCGGCCTCATAGGCCGGCAGGTCGGCGACGTCGAAGTGGGCGAAGCTGGGGGCGATCTCCTCCTCGCCGTTCGGCAGGGCGATCCAGGTCTGGATGCCGTCCATGGTCCCGCCATGGCTGCGCAGGTGTTCGAAGCGTTCGGAATGGGTGACGCCGCGGCCGGCCGTCATCCAGTTCACCTCGCCGGGCCGGATCTCCTGATGGGCCCCCACGCTGTCGCGGTGGGTCATCTGGCCTTCGTAGAGGTAGGAGAGGGTCGAGAGCCCGATGTGCGGATGGGGCCGCACATCGCCGGTGCGCGGAAAGCCGGCGGTGCAGCTGGCCGGGCCCATATGGTCGAAGAAGATGAAGGGCCCCACCATCCGCCGCCTGGCGAAGGGCAGCACCCGCCCCACCTCGAATCCGCCCAGGTCGCGCCTGCGCTGGGAAATCACCAGATCGATCATGGTCCGCCCTCTGTCGCCTTGGTCCAGCGGCAATATAGGGTGGCGCGGCCGCCCTGGCTCGCCTCGCCTCGCGCGCCGCTTCGGAGCTTGCTTGGACACCTATCGCCCGCCCCGCCATCTGCTGATCGTCGCGGTCCTCGCCCTCCTCGTCGGCGGCCTCTCCCTGGCGCGCGAGGTGACGCGCCAGAACGACGGCTCGGACCTGAGGGTGGCGGAAGACCTGCCGCCCGCCGTCCGCGCCGACCTGCTGGACGCCGCCCAGGCCGCCTACGGCCTCTTCGACACGCCGCAGTTCGCGCAGGCGCTCGCCGCGGGCGCGGGGGGCCAGGCGATCTATATCTCGCGCGACCGCCGTGCAGGGTCCGTCGCCGACGTGCTCGAACGCCTCCGGGGCGAAGGCCGCTTCCTGCCCGTCCGCCTGGTCCTGATGACGCAAGGCGAGGCGAACGCCGCCTGGCACTACGCCGCCGGTGGCGGCATGGGCTATTTCAGCCAGGACGGCGAGATCCACCTGCCGCCGGAGGTGGTCGTCCAGTGGCGCGCCCAGGACCCCGTCGTGCGCTCCTGCGCGCTCAACACGCTCGCCCACGAGATCGCCCACACCGTTTCGGTCTCGCCCTTCGTCTTCACGCCTGCCTTCACCGATACGTCGCTGGACCAGCCCCGCATCCCCGGCCGTCGCCCGGGGGAAAGCCCCATCGGCTCCTACCTCATCGGCTCGGCCGCCCAGTGCGCCTGGCTGGCCCGCGAGGGGCGCATCGAAGAGGCCGAGCTCGGACATTGCGTCGAGGTCTTCGGCACGGCCGGCTTCAACGACCGCTGCGAGGCGTTCGGGGCCGGGGAGCCGGTGCGCGAGCGGGCGGGATTGCCGCCGCGGATGCCGGGGTTGTGAGGGGTGGCGGCGCCTCGCACGTGCGCGTATCCTATGCGCATGGACAACGCACACGCCCCGGCGCGTCAGCGCCTCAACCTGACGCTCTCCGCGCCGCTGGTCGAGGAGGCCAAGGCGCTCGGCCTCAACCTTTCGCGGGCCTGCGAGAGCGGCCTGGAGATGGCCGTGGCCGCCGAGCGCGCCCGGCGCTGGCAGGCGGAGAACCGTCCCTTCTTCGACTGGTACAATGAGAAGGTGGAGCAGGACGGTCTCCTGCTGGGCCACTACCGCCAGTTCTGATGAAGAACGGCGTCTACAGGCTGCCGAGCGGCGTGCTGGTGGTGGATGTGCAATCCGATCTCCTGAATCCCACGGCCACCCGCGTTGTCGTTCCGCTCATCGCCGCCGCCGAACTGAAGGGCGCCCAGCCGAGCCGGCTGACCCCGCACTTCGAGGTCGAAGGGGTGGAGCTCATGCTCCTGCCCCTTCAGATGGCCGCCGTTCCCGTTCGCGAACTCAGCCGGCAGCCCGTCCGCATGCTCTCGGACGCCGAGGCCTACGCGGTCAGCAGCGCGCTCGGTGTCCTGTTCGAGGGGGTGTGATTGGGCCACGGCGAACGATGGCGCGTTCAGGTCGGCTGGTGCGCCATCTCGGTCCTGCGGCTTGCCTTCGTCCCGCTTTCCCGCGTTCTAGGGCCATGGGCCGATACGAACCGCCGCGCGACCGTCTGAAACGCAACTTCCGCACGGTGCGCTGAGCCGATGGTGCGTCGCGCGGCGAGCGGAAAGAAGACCCTGTCGGAGGCCAATCTGGCCGCCCTGGGCGCCGAGCGGCTGGCGGCGATCCTGGTGGAGACGGCCAGTCCCGCCCTGAAGCGTCGCCTGCGCATGGAGCTGGCCGCCGAGGTGGGCGCCGCCGACCTGGCCTTCGAGCTGGACAAGCGCCTGACCGCGCTGGAGGCCAGCCGGACGCGGGTCTCCTGGCGCAAGCGGCCGGAGCTGCTGGCCGAACTGAAGACCTTGCTGAGCATGATCATCGGACGGCTGGGGGAGATGGAGCCTGCGCTGGCCCTGGACCGGCTGGTGGCCTGGTTCGATCTCTATCCCGGCCTCACCCGGCGGGTGCAGGATCCGAAGGGCGAGCTGGCCCAGATCTTCGACGCCGCCGCCCACGACTTGGCCGCCCTCGCCTCCCAGGTCGGGCCGGAGATCGCCGCGCCGGTCCTGGCCGAGCCCCTGACCACGCGGCTGTCGGACTGGGCGGTCTGGATCGGCCGTTGCGCCGGCGAGCTGAGCCCGGCGCTCGCGCAGGCGCTGCTGCGCGAGCTCACCGAAGGCCGCCCGCCGCCCACGGGACGCCTGGCCCTGGTGGTGCGCCGGCTGGCCGACCGGGCCGGCGACCTGGACCTCTGGATCGCCTCCCTCTCCGAGGCCGACCGGAAGAAGCCGGACATGGGCGCCGAGATCGCCCGGCGCCTGGCGCTGGCGGGCCGGGCCGAGCCTGCGCGGGCGGCCCTGGAGGCGGCGCGGGTCTCCAGCCCCGCCGCAAGGCCGGCGCGGGGGCGGGCGGCCGCCGGACCGGAGCCGCAGTCGGAGGCCTGGTGCGCCGCCGAGATCGCCGTGCTGGAGGCCGAGGGCGACGGGGCCGCCGCGGACGCCGCGCGCTGGGCGCTGTTCGAACGCACGCTCTCCGCCGAAACGCTGCGGGCCTTGCTCGCCAAGCTGCCGGACTTCGAGGACGTGGTGGCCCTGGACCGCGCCTTCGAGATCGCCGCGGCGCACGGGGACCTGCTGCGGGCGCTCGCCTTCCTCATGGCCTGGCCCGCCCACCGGGCGGCGGCCGCCCTGATCGCCGCGCGCCGC
>CAYQPL010000113.1:0-314 GCA_964419395.1 uncultured Phenylobacterium sp.
TCCGCACTTTGCGCCGCAGTATCGCGGATGCGAGGGAAATCGCAAATGCGTCCGATGGCGTGCGGGCCCTTGCCGAAAGGGGCGCGGGTGCTCGATAGATAGGGGCGAACCGCCCGCAAGGAGCCTCCCATGACCGACGTCGTCATCGTCTCCGCCGCCCGCACCCCGGTCGGCGCCTTCAACGGCGCGCTTTCCAGCCTTCCGGCGCATGAGCTCGGCAAGGCCGCCATCGCCGCGGCGGTCGAGCGCGCGGGGCTCCAGCCCGCCGATGTCGAGGAGGTGATCCTCGGCCAGGTGCTGCAGGCCGGCGCGGG
>CAYQPL010000113.1:324-924 GCA_964419395.1 uncultured Phenylobacterium sp.
CGCGTGGCAGGGCCCGGCGCGGCAGGCCGCCATCGGCGCCGGCGTGCCCGTGGAAGCGCCGGCCTGGAGCCTGAACCAGCTCTGCGGTTCGGGCCTGCGCGCCGTGGCGCTGGCCGCCCAGCAGGTGGCCGAAGGCTCCGCGAAGATCGTCGTCGCCGGCGGCCAGGAGAGCATGAGCCAGGCGCCGCACGCCGCCCACCTGCGCTCGGGCCAGAAGATGGGCGACCTCAACTTCGTCGACACCATGATCAAGGACGGCCTGTGGGACGCCTTCCACGGCTACCACATGGGCCAGACGGCCGAGAACATCGCCGCCCGCTGGCAGATCACCCGCGGCGACCAGGACAGCTTCGCGGTGACCTCGCAGAACCGCGCCGAGGCGGCGCAGAAGGCCGGCAAGTTCGCCGACGAGATCGTTCCGGTGACGATCAAGGGCCGCAAGGGCGACACGGTCGTCGATCAGGACGAATACATCCGTCACGGCGTGACTCTGGACAGCGTCTCGGGCCTGCGTCCGGCCTTCAACAAGGAAGGCTCGGTCACCGCCGCCAACGCCTCCAAGCTCAAGCCCGCGGCCTTCTACCGGAAGGACCTGGCCAA
>CAYQPL010000113.1:934-3501 GCA_964419395.1 uncultured Phenylobacterium sp.
GCCCTGGTGCTGATGAGCGCCGACGAGGCCAAGGCGCGGGGGTTGAAGCCGCTCGCGCGCATCGCCGCCTGGGCCCACGCGGGCGTCGATCCGGAGATCATGGGCACGGGCCCCATCCCCGCCAGCCGCAAGGCGCTGGAAAAGGCCGGCTGGAGCGTCGGGGATCTCGACCTGGTGGAGTCCAACGAAGCCTTCGCCGCCCAGTCGATCTGCGTGGTGCGCGAGCTGGGCCTGGATCCCGAAAAGGTGAACGTCAATGGCGGGGCCATCGCCATCGGCCACCCGATCGGCGCGTCCGGCGCGCGCATCCTCACCACCCTGCTGCACGAGATGAAGCGGTCCGACGCCAGCAAGGGTCTCGCCACCCTCTGCGTCGGCGGCGGCATGGGCGTGGCCATGTGCGTCGAAAAGATCTGAGCTGACGGCGGACCATAACCGCCCGGCTCCCGGAGGACGGACAGGAAGGACATCATGGGCAGAGTGGCGTTCGTGACGGGCGGGACGCGCGGCATCGGCCGGGCGATCAGCCAGAGGCTGAAGGCCGACGGCTTCGAGGTGGCCGCCGGCTATTCGGGCAATGAGGCCGCCGCCCGGGCCTGCGCCAGCGAGCTCGGCGTCATGGTCGTGAAGGGCAATGTCGGCGTCTTCGAGGACTGTCAGGCCGCGATCGAGACGGTCGCCGCCGAGCTCGGCCCCGTCGACGTCCTGGTCAACAACGCCGGCATCACCCGCGACGGCTTCTTCCACAAGATGACGGCCGAGCAGTGGTCGGAGGTCATCCGGGTCAATATGGACTCCCTGTTCAACATGACCCGCCAGGTGATCGAGGGCATGCGCGAGCGCAGCTGGGGCCGGATCATCAACATCTCCTCGATCAACGGTCAGAAGGGCCAGGTCGGTCAGACCAACTATTCCGCCGCCAAGGCCGGTATGATCGGCTTCACCAAGGCGCTGGCGCTGGAGAACGCCCGCAAGGGGGTGACGGTGAACTGCATCGCGCCCGGCTACATCGACACCGAGATGGTGGCTTCCGTGCCGGAGGAGGTGCTGAAGGGCATCGTCGGCCAGATCCCGGTCGGACGCCTGGGCCGCGGCGAGGAGATCGCCGACATGGTCGCCTTCCTGGCCGGCGAGCGGGCCGGCTACATCACCGGGGCGACCCTGTCGCTCAACGGCGGCCAGTACATGGTCGGCTAGACGACCCTGCAGCGTCCAAAAAGCGCCCCAGTCCCACGGCATGTGTTAACGCCCATGATGAGCGCTCGACCCGTGCTGCCCCTGCGCGTCCTCGTCGCGGCGACTCTCGTCACCGCGGTGCTGGCCGGCGCCTCCCAGGCCACGGCCGCGCCGGGTTCCCTGCGCGAGGGCCTGTTCGGCGAAGGCCGCTACGACGGCCGGCGGTTCTCCGCCCCGCCTGTCGGACGCTATGTGGTGGAGGACGGCCGCGCCTTCGTGCTCGACCGCTCGACGCCGCGTCCGCTGATGAAGTTCGAGAACAGCGCCGAGGTCTGGGTGCTGCAGCCCCAGCCGGCGCCCCGCGGCGACATCATCTACAAGAACGATCTCGGCGAGCCGGTCCTGCGGGCCACCCGCCTGGGCGGCCTGACCGTCTTCACGCAGGAGCGGCCTTCCGGCGCGCCGGCCGCCCTGGTTGGCGATTCGAACCCGCTGCGGCTGCCTGTGCTGGGGCCGGAGGCCCTGCTGCAGAAGCTCGCCCAGGCCAGCGCCCGGGCCAGCCGCGCGGCGCGGCGCCTGATCCCCTTCGAGGCCGACGCCTCGCCCCAGACGGCGCCCCTGGTGGCCGACGCCGCCATGGTGGCGGCCGAGGCGGTGGTGCGCATGTCGGCCGACGCCGAGGGGCGGGTGGCGCTCACCCGGGTCAGCAAGGTCACCCTGGTGGAGGGCAAGCGGCCGGGCGCGGCCCTTCGCGCCGGCGTCATCCTGATCACCATCACCCCGGAGGACGGCCTCGCCGGCCGGCCCTCCTCGCAGAAGATCGTCGCCGCCGCTGGCGTGCGCTGAGGCGGTTCAGCCCTTGAAGTTGTCCTTGGCCGCCCGAACGGCGGCGAAGGCCTCGTGGTCGGCCGCCCCGGTCAGGCCGAGGCCCGGCGCCAGAAGGGGTGCGCGCAGGAAGGGATTGGTGGCCTTTTCCCGGCCGATCGTGGTGGGGACGGTGGGTTCGCCCCGCGCGCGCGCCGCGAAGATCTCCTCGGCCCGGGCCTTCAGGGCCGGATCGGCGTCCACCGACAGGGCGAAGCGGGCGTTGGCGGCGGTGTATTCGTGGGCGCAGTAGACCTGGGTCTCGTCGGGCAGGGCCGCCAGCCGCTGGAGGCTGGCCCACATCTGGTCGGGCTGGCCCTCGAACATGCGCCCGCAGCCGAGGGTGAAGAGGGTGTCGCCGACGAAGGCGATGTCGTCGGCGGCGTCGTAGTAGGCGATGTGGCCGAGCGTATGGCCGCCGACCTCGAAGACCTGGAGCCGCGTCTCGCCCAGCTCCACCACATCGCCCTCGGCGACTTCGCGGTCCAGCGGGGCGATCCGGCGGACCTCGGCCGGACCCCCGATCT
>CAYQPL010000113.1:3511-4599 GCA_964419395.1 uncultured Phenylobacterium sp.
TCCTCGCCCGGCGTCTCCAAGTTCCGGCCCCAGCGCTGCTCCCGGGCCAGGTTCACCACGGGGGCCCAGAAAGTCGAGAAGCCGCTGCCCCGGTTCATGTCCGCACTGGCCTCCCGGACGATCTGCGCGCCGGTGGCGGCCTGGATCTCCGCATTGCCGCCGGCGTGGTCGGGGTGCCAGTGGGTGTTGAGGATCAGGGCGAGCGACCAGCCCGTCCGCTCGAGCTCGGCCAGGATCGCCTGGGCGTCCGGCGTGTCGACGCAGGCCGCCCGGCCGGTGGCCGCATCGCGGATCAGGAAGCCGTAGTTGTCCGACAGGCAGGGGAACTGGTGGACGTCGAGCGCCATGGCGGGGTCTCCTTCCGGCGGCGTCCGCGGGACAAGCCCCGGCGCGCCGATCTAGTCTTGCGGCGGCATTGATCCTAGAGCCTCCTGACCATGCGTCGAGACATCCTTGAGCTGCGGGCCTTCTACGCCTCCGATCTCGGCCGGGCGGCGCGCGTCCTGATCGGCCGCAAGGTGACCGAGGCCTGGAGCGACGCCCGCGGCCTCGATGTCCTGGGCCTCGGCTATGCGACGCCGTTCCTGGGCCCCTTGCGGGAACGGGCGCGGCGCACGGTCGCCGCCATGCCCGCGCAGCAGGGGGTGGAGATCTGGCCGGGCGGGGCGGGCAACCTCACGACGCTGGCCCACGAGGAGGCCCTGCCGTTCCGCAACGCCCTGTTCGACCGCATCCTGGTGGTCCACGCCATCGAGGAGAGCGACGATCCGGCCGCCCTGCTGCGCGAGGTGTGGCGCGTGCTGGCGCCCTCCGGCCGGGTGATCGTCGCGGTGGCCGCCCGGGACGGGCTGTGGGCCAACGCCGAGAGCACGCCCCTGGGCCACGGCCGGCCCTATACCCGCCGGCAACTGGCGGCCCTGCTGCGCGAGGCCGAGCTCGCACCGTCCGGCTATACCCGCGCCCTCTATGTGCCGCCGGTCCCCTGGATGGCCGGCTGGGCCGAGCCCTTCGAGCAGGCCGGCTCGCGCCTGTGGCGCCGGTTCGCCGGCATGGTGCTGATGGAGGCGGTCAAGCAGACCTACGCCATC
>CAYQPL010000113.1:4609-7992 GCA_964419395.1 uncultured Phenylobacterium sp.
GCGGATGGCCCGGCCCGTGCTGGCGCCGGCGCCCGCGGCGCGCGCCGGGCCGGCGCAACCGCTCCGCCGACGCGACCGTTAAGGCGAAGCCTCGGGGCGCCCAACGAACGGGCGCCCGGGGGACGGGCGGCCCGGGGCTCTTGGAGCCTTGTGCGGAAAGCCCTAGCTTAAGATTCACCGGGCCGCGTCGCGGCCGCCAGCGGAGACGCGTCGCCATGAAGATGATCGTCGCGGTCATCAAGCCCAGCCGCCTCGATGCGGTGCTCGAAGCCGTCACCGAGGCCGGGGCCTCCGGGCTCACCGTCACCGAAGTGCGAGGCTATGGGCGACAGCGCGGCAAGACCGAGGTCTATCGCGGCGCGGAATACGAGGTGAAGCTGCTGCCCAAGGTGAAGCTGGAGATCGCCGTTCCCTCCGACATCGCCGCCGCGGTGGTCGAGGCGGTGGCGCGCACCGCCAACACCGGCAAGATCGGCGACGGCAAGGTCTTCGTCCTCGATCTGGAACAGGCCATGCGCATCCGCACCGGCGACCGCGACGCTGCGGCCATCGCCGGCTGAGGACAGCCTGGCGGCGAGCGGCGGGCCGCGCTCGCCCTGCGGGCGCATGCGGCGCGGCGCCACATCAGGGCCTTGATTGGCCTTGCGATGGCCGCAATCAGTCCTGACTTCCTCCGTATTTGGGCCGCATCCCCAACCTTCACCATGACGTGACGGGAAGGGGTGATCATGGACAGGCGATGGCTGAGCGCGGCGGCGGCGACCCCGCTGCTCTGGGCGGCTGCGGGCGGCGCGCAAGCGGAAACCACCATCTCGACCGCGGTGACGACGCCGGTGACCACGGCGACGGCCAATTCCGGCGCCCCCGACGACCTCACGATCGCCAGCGGCGGATCGGTCAAGCCCACCGGCGGGACGGCGGTGACCCTCAACAGCGACAACAACGTGTCGATCGCCGGAACCGTCGCGATCGCCGACGCCAACGGCGCCACCGCCCTCCTGATCGAAGGCGGGCGGACCGGGGAGGTGACCCTCTCCGGCACGCTGACCGTCGATGAATCGACCACCGCGTCCGACACCGACAGCGACGGGGATTATGACGGCCCCTTCGCCACCGGCTCGAACCGCTACGGCGTGCGCGTCACGGGCTCGGAGGCCTTCCACGGCTCGATCGTCCAGTCGGCGGGCTCCATCACGGTGGAGGGCAATGATTCGGCCGGCATCTCGGCCGAGACGGCGGTCGACGGCTCCATCCGCACGGCCGGGTCGGTCAGCGTCACCGGCTCCCGCGTCTATGGCGTCCACGCCGCCAGCACGGTGGGCGGCGACGTGCGCACGACCGGGGCCGTCGGCGTGCTGGGCGAAGGCTCCGTGGCCGTGGCGGTGGACGAGAATGTCGGCGGCAAGCTCATTCTCGGCAACGCCGTCACCGCCACCGGCTACCGCTACACGACCCGTCCGAGCGACACGAGCAAGCTCGACGCCGACGACCTGCTGCAAGGCGGGCCCGCGGTCCGCGTCCGGGGCAGCGTCCAGGGCGGCGTCCTGGTCGATGCGCCGCCGGCCGACAACGATCCCGACAACGCCGACGAGGACGGCGACGGCGTCGCCGACAGCGCCGAGACCACGGGCGTCGTGACCAGCTACGGCGCCGCGGCGGCGATGCAGATCGGCGGCGCCGGCGCCATCCGCCTGGGCGCCGTCGGGACGGGGGCCGAGGCCTATGGCCTGCTGATCAAGGGCACGGTCCAGGGCGGCGGCGTCTATGACGGGATCAGCGGCCTGGGGATCGAGATCGGCGGCCAGGGCGGCGCCGTGGACATCGCCGGCGGGGTGAAGGTGGACGGCCAGGTCTCGGCCACGGCCCGCGAGGCCGGCGCCGTGGCTCTGCACCTGAAGAGCGGCGCCAATGCGCCGGCCATCGCCAACAGCGGCTCCATCCTGGCGGTGGTGGCCTCCGACGACGCCGGCGCCGCCCGCGCGGTCCAGATCGACCAGGGCGCCTCGGCGGCCTGGCTGACCAACAACGGCGTCATCTCGGCCACCATCACCGGAACGAAGGGCTCGGCGGTGGCGGTCGCCGACACCGCCGGGACCCTGCGGCAGATCGAGAACACCAACCGCATCAGCGCCACCTTCGTCCTGCCGGACGACGCCGAAGACGGCGCGACGATCACCGGCGAGACCATCGCGCTGGACCTGCGGGCGAACACGGCCGGCGTCCTCCTGCGCCAGAGCGCCAATGCGGACGAGGACATCACCCCGGCCATCGTCGGCGACGTCCTCTTCGGCTCCGGCGACGCGCGGCTCGAGCTGCTGGCCGGCACGCTGAACGGCAAGGTGGCCTTCGGGACCGGCGCCGACGCCCTGGTGATCGACGGCGGCGCCAAGCTGCGCGGCGATGTCACGGACGCCGGCGGCGGGCTGTCCATGGCCATCGCCGACGGCCGGCTGACCGCCACCAACACCGACACCCTGGCGCTCACCAGCCTGGCGCTCGGGGCGGAGGGCGAGCTCGTCGTCACCGCCGATCCAGTCGCCGGGACGGCCACCCGATTGAACGTCGCCGGGGCTGCGACCCTCGCCGCCGGCGCCAAGGTCGGGCTGCGCTTCGAGAGCAAGCTGACCGAGCCGGCCAGCTTCATCCTGATCGACGCGGCGACCCTCGACGTGCAGGGCCAGCTCGACGACAGCCTGCTGACCGAGGGGCCGTGGCTCTACAGGACCAGCCTGCGGGCGGACGAGGCGGCCGGCGAGCTGATCGCCGATGTTCGCCGCCGGACGGCGGGCGAGGCGGGACTGAACGCCGCCGAGGCTTCGGCCTATGACGCGGTGTTCGAGGCCTTCGACCGCGACGAGGCGGTGCGCGACGCCCTGCTGGACAAGACCGACGCCGCGGGCTTCCGCAGCCTCTACGATCAGTTCCTGCCCGACTATGCGGGGGGCCTCTTCCGCGTCATGGCCTCGGCCAACGAGGCGACCGGCCGCGCCATCGACGAGCCCGAGGCGCTGCTGCCCCGGGAGGGGATGCGCGTCTGGGTGCAGGAGATCGGCGTCATCCATCGCCAGGAACTCGACGGCGCCGACGGCTTCGAGGCCGGCGGCGTCGGCTTCGCCACCGGGGGCGAGGTCACCGACACGCCGCTGGGCGCGCTGGGCCTGCAGGCGAGCTTCCTGAACGTCACCGTGGACGAGAACGGCGCCGCGGCCGCCGAGAAGCTGACCGGTTCGGCCCTGTCGGCCGGCGGCTACTGGCGCCGCCAGATGGGCGGTCTCCACGCCTCGGCCGGCCTGACCGGCGGCTATGCCTGGCTGCAGGGCGACCGGGCGGTGGTCGACACCGACGCGGGCCTGACGCGCGCAGCCAGCTCGGAGTGGACCGCC
>CAYQPL010000113.1:8002-11593 GCA_964419395.1 uncultured Phenylobacterium sp.
ATTTCTACGAACAATTCGGCGGACGCGAATCGATCCTGCACGCCGTGTACGACGCGCTGGTCGAGGAGATGGAAAACATCATCCGGGCCTCGTTGACGTCCGGGCGCGATACGCTCACCCAGCGCGTGGCGGAGGGCGACCGGGCGGTGGGCGACACCGACGCGGGCCTGACGCGCGAAGCCAGCGCGGAGTGGAACGCCCTCACCGCGGCGGCCCATCTGGGCCTGTCCTATACGGCCCAGGCCGGCCGCTTCTACGCCAAGCCCCTGGTCCAGGCGGACTACTTCTACCTGAAGGAGGACGGCCGCACCGAAACCGGCGGCGGCGAGGCCATCGACCTGGAGATCGACGAGCGGACCAGCCAGCAGCTGGCCGCCTTCGCCGGCGTCGCCTTCGGCCTGCGCTTCGGCGATCCGGAGACCATGGTCTGGCGGCCGGAGGTGACCGTCGGCTACCGGGCTCTCACCGGCGATGGTCCCGACGCGACCACGGCGCGCTTCGTCAGCGGCGGGCCGAGCTTCACCCTGGCGTCGCCGGAACTCGACGACGGCGCGGCGGTGCTGCGGGCCGGCATCCGCGGCCAGGGCCGCTATTTCGACCTGGCGCTGGAAGGGGGCGGCGAGGTGCGCGACGACTATCAGGCCTATGACGCCCGCGTCACCGCACGGGTGATCTTCTAGAGCGGCGATCTGATGGAATCAGGTCGCCGCTCCAGCGTCCCGCCCGACGCGCGCGCCGCCCGACAGCCGGTTCCCACGGATCGGAACGCGTCCTAGCCGAAGAGATCGCCACCGCCGGCGGCCGGGGCCCGGGCCGCGGCCGGCCGGTCCCGCGTCAGCAGGAAGAGGGCGGTCTCGGCCCGCCAGTTCTCGAGCGCCCGCGAAGGGTCGATCGACCGGGCGGGCTGGCCGCGGCTGACGGCGGCGCAGGCCTCGATGCGCAGGCCGAGATCGTCGCACAGGTCGGTGAAGTCGCGCAGCGTGCAGAAGTGGATGTTGGGCGTCGACCACCAGGGCTCGGGCAGGGTCTTGGTCTCGGGCATGCGCCCGGTGGCCAGCAGCGCCCAGCGCACCCGCCAGTGGCCGAAGTTCGGCACCGACACCACCGCCCGGTCGGCGATGCGCAGCAGCTCCGAGAGCACATGCCGCGGCTCGCGCATCTGCTGCAGGGTCTTGGACAGGATGGCGTAGTCGAAGGCGGCGGTGGGGAAGTGGTCCAGGTCCTTGTCCCCGTCGCCCTGGACGGCGGAAATGCCCTTGGCGAGGCAGGCCGAGACGCCGCTCGGGCTGATCTCCAGGCCCTGGCCGTCCACCTGCTTCTCGCGGGCCAGCAGGTCGAGCAGCTCGCCCTCGCCGCAGCCGACGTCCAGCACCCGCGAGCCCGGCCGCACCAGGCGCAGGATCTCCTTGAAGTCCTCGCGCAGGGCGGCGGTCACGGCAGGCCTCGCAGCAGGGCCTGGGATTCGAAGAAGCCGCGCAGGGCCGAATCCATCACCGGCTCGTCCAGGAAGAAGGCGTCGTGGCCCTTGTCGGTCTCGATCTCGACGAAGCTCGCCCGGCAGCCGGCGGCGTTCAGCGCCCGGACGATGTCGCGGCTCTCGGCGGTCGAATAGAGCCAGTCCGACGAGAAGGAGAGGACGCAGAAGCGGACGTCGCGGGCCTGCTTGAAGGCGTTGGCCAGCACGCCGCCGTGGCTGGCGGCCAGATCGAAATAGTCCAGCGCCCGGGTGATGTAGAGGTAGGAGTTGGCGTCGAAGCGGTCGACGAAGGCCGCCCCCTGATAGCGCAGATAGCTCTCCACCTGGAAGTCGGGCGCATCGAACCCCCAGGAGAGGCCGTCGCGCTGCAGCTCGCGCCCGAACTTCCGCTGCAGGGCGGCCTCGGACAGGTAGGTGATGTGGGCGGCCATGCGGGCCACGGCCAGCCCCTTCTCCGGGCGCACGCCGTGGCGCTCATAGTCGCCGCCGCGCCAGTCGGGGTCGGCCATGATCGCCTGGCGGCCCACCTCGTGGAAGGCGATGTTCTGGGCCGAATGGCGCGCCGCCGCGGCGATGCAGACGGCCGAGTGCACCCGCTCCGGATAGTCGCTGGCCCACTGCAGGACCTGCATGCCGCCCATGGAGCCGCCGACCACGGCGAACAGGCTGGGGATCCCCAGGGCGTCCAGCAGCATGGCCTGGGCGCGCACCATGTCGGCGATGGTGATCACCGGAAAGGTCAGCGCCCAGCTCTCGCCCGTGGCCGGATTGACCGAGGACGGGCCTGTCGAGCCCATGCAGCCGCCGATCACATTGGTGGAGATGATGAAGTAGCGGTCGGGGTCCAGCGGCAGGCCCGGCCCGATGACGCGGCTCCACCAGCCGGGCTTGCCGGTGATCGGATGGGTGGAGGCGGCATGCTGGTCGCCCGTCAGGGCGTGGCAGACCAGCACGGCGTTGCTGCGCTCGGCGTTCAGCCGGCCATAGGTCTTGTAGCCGATCTCCAGCGGCGCGAGCGTCGCGCCGGAGTCCAGGCGCAGAACCCTGTCGGCCGGGCAGCGCCACGTCCCGCCGTTGGTTTCGATGGCAGGCGCCGTGACCACCGTGTCGCTCATGCCGCCTTGGACCGCCAAGCTGGTTGGCTGTCAACAGCTTCACGTCACGGCAGGGAGTGGCGAAGCGCTCCGCCTGGGCTATGGAGGGGGCATGGAGCGGCTGATCCTTCTTCGGCACGGCAAGGCCGAAAACCAGTCCTGGAGCGGCGAGGACTTCGACCGGCGCCTGACGCCGCGCGGCGCCCGGGATGCGCGCGAGGCCGGCGAGCGGCTGGCGGAGCTGGGCTTCCGCCCGGACCTGGCGCTGGTTTCGGCGGCGGCGCGAACGCGCGAGACCTGGGAGGCGCTGGCCCCCGCCTGTCCCGCCTGCGCGGTGCGGTTCGAGGAGGGGCTCTATCACGCCGAGGCGGGTGAGGTTCTGGACCTGGTCCGCCGGTGCGCCGACCAGGCGGGCACGGTGATGGTCGTCGGCCACAATCCGGGTCTTCACGAACTGGTCCTGCGCCTGCTGATCGACGGCGGCGCCTCGCCCGATCTGATGGCCGCGGCGCGGTCCCGCTTTCCCACGTCGGCGGCGGCCGTCTTCCTGTTCGACGGCGCGGGCCGGTCGGCCTATGACGGCCTGCTGCTGCCGCCGCGCGGAGGCGTGGATTGACCCGCATCTACAAGATCCTGACGGCTGAAGAGTGGGCGGCCGCCACGGCTGCGGGGCGGTTCGAGGGCTCGCCGGTGGACCACGCCGACGGCTACATCCACTTCTCCACCGCCGCCCAGGCGGCCGAGACCGCGCGGCGTCACTTCGCCGGCCGCGAGGGCCTGCTGGTGCTCGAGGTGGAGGCCGACGACCTGGGCGAGGCCCTGCGCTGGGAGCCCTCGCGCGGGGGCGATCTCTTTCCGCACCTCTACGGGCCGCTGGACGCCGGTCTCGTCCGCGCGGTGCGCGCCGCGCTGCTGGGCGCGGACGGCGTCCCGGCACTGGGGGACCTCGGATGCGCCGCCTGCACGACCTGGCGGCCGGCGCCCTGCGCGAGCTCGACCCGGAGGACGCCCACCGGCTGA
>CAYQPL010000114.1:0-10105 GCA_964419395.1 uncultured Phenylobacterium sp.
AGGGCTGGCTGCAGAGCGAGGCGATGGATTCGGCCCGCGCGCGCCTGCTCGACCACCTGCAGAAGGGGCCTGGCGGCGAGAAGCTGAGGCTCTATTGCCCCTGCACGGACGGCGGCGCGGAGATTTACGTCCACGCCAAGATCGCCGTCATCGACGACGCCCTGCTGCGGGTCGGCTCGGCCAATATGAACAACCGCTCCCTCGGCCTCGACAGCGAGTGCGACGTGGTCATCGACGCCCGCGGCCCGGGGCCGGCGCGCAAGGAGCGGCGGGCGGTGATCGAGGACATCCGGCTGGGCCTGCTGGCCGAGCATCTGGACGTGACGCCGGAGGAGGTGCGGGACGTGCAGGCCCGCTGCGGCTCGCTCATCGCAGCCATCGAGCGCCTGCGCGGTTCGGGCCGCAGCCTGCGGCCCTACACGCCGGAGGCGCTAGGCGTACTCGACAAGCTGGCCGCGGTCGCCGAACCGCTGGATCCGGAGGGCCCGCTGGCGGACGCCGAGCCGCTGACGGCGGGCGGCTGGCGGCGCGTGGTCGGCAATCGCCTGCGCGGCGCCTGAGCCCTCAGTCGAACAGCTTGGAGACCGATTCCTCGTTGGCGATGCGGCGCACCGCCTCGCCGATCAGGCCGGCGCAGCTGACATAGCGGATCTTCGGGGCCGAGGCGGCGCGATCGGGCGCGGAGATGGAGTCGGTCATGACCAGCTCCTTCAGCACCGAGCCGCCGACCCGCTCCACCGCCGCCCCCGAAAGCACGCCGTGGGTGACATAGGCCGAGACCTCCGAGGCGCCGCCGTCCACCAGGGCCTGGGCGGCGTTGCAGAGCGTGCCGCCGCCGTCGATGATGTCGTCGAAGAGCACGCAGCGGCGGCCTTCGACGTCGCCGATGATGTTGGCCACCTCGCTCTTGCCGGGGCCGGAGCGGCGCTTGTCGACGATGGCCAGTTCGGCGTTCAGGCGGCTGGCGACGGCCAGGGCCCGGACCACGCCGCCGACGTCGGGCGAGACGATCATCATCTCGTCCGGCTTCTCGTAATTGGCCTTGATGTCGTTGGCGAGCAGGGGCGCCGACAGCAGGTTGTCCGTCGGGATGTCGAAGAAGCCCTGGATCTGGCCGGAGTGCAGATCCATGGTCAGCACCCGGTCGGCGCCGGCGCGGGTGATCAGGTTGGAGACCAGCTTGGCCGAGATGGGCGTGCGGCCGCCGGTCTTCCGGTCCTGCCGGGCGTAGCCGAAATAGGGCATGACCGCCGTGATCCGCCGGGCCGAGGCGCGCGTCAGCGCGGCGATGCAGAGCAGCAGCTCCATCAGGTTGTCGTTGGCGGGGTAGCTGGTCGACTGGATCACGAAGACGTCCTCGCCGCGGACGTTCTCGTCGATCGTGACCCAGACCTCGTTGTCGGCGAAGCGCTTCACCTGGGCCCGCGTCAGCGGCACGTCCAGATGGTCGGAGACGGCCTGGGCGAGAGCCTGGTTCGAATTGCCCGCCAGCAGCTTCATGATGTCTCCAGAGATTGGTCGCGCCGATGAGCGGGGCTTTAATCCCCCGGGCGCCCCCGCGGCAAGCCTCGCTAGAGCACGATGGCCGACAGAAGTCGGCCGTAGTCACCCTCGCCCTGCTTGAAGGCCCGCCGGTTGGAGAAGAAGAGGTCGGCTTCGGCGCAGGTGTCGCGGCCCACCCACTCGGCCTGGCCCACGCCGGCCGCCGACAGCCGCGCCAGGACGAAGCCGGGCAGGTCGAACATGTGCTTTCCAGGGCTCTCGCCCGGTTGGAAAAAGCGCGCGTGTCCGGCCTCGGCGGCGACGAAACGGTCGAGGAACTCCGCGCCCACCTCGTAGGAGGCCTGGGCGATGCAGGGCCCGACGGCCGCCGTCATGCGCTCGGGCCGGGCGCCCAGCTCGACCATCTAGGCCACCGCAGCGGCGACCACGCCGCCCAGGGCGCCCTTCCATCCCGCATGGGCCGCGCCGACGACGCCGGCCTGCGGATCGGCGAGGAGCACCGGCGCGCAGTCGGCGGCGAGCGCGCCGCAGATCAGGCCGGGAGTGCGGGTGACCACGGCGTCGGCCTCCGGCCGCGCGGCGCCCCAGGGACGCTCGGCGATCTGAGCCTCGGCGGAATGGATTTGGTGGCAGGTGTTCAGCGCCTCGGGGGGCAGGCCGAAATGGGCGGCCGTGCGCCGGCGGTTCTCGGCCACGTCCTCGGGCGAATCGCCGGAGCCGGGGCCGACGTTCAGCGAGGCGTAGAGGCCGGCGGACACGCCGCCCTGCCGGGTGAAGAAGGCGTGGCGGACGCCGGCCGCCTCCAACAGGGGCGAGGTGATCGCCGGAAGCGGGGCGGGGTCGGTCATCGGGCCTCCTCGAAGGCTGGGGGCGAGACGTCCTTCGCATGAAGGCAGAGCGCCTTGAAGAGCTCGCCCATCTCGTTCTGGGCGGTCAGGCGGTCGAACTGGCGGCCCAGCACCTCGATCTGGTCCGGACGCCGGGCGGCGCGCGCCTGGGCGCGGGCCTCGATCCCCATCCGGCCGAGGAACTGCGCCTGGGTCAGCAGGGGGGCGGCGACCGCGCCTTCCGCCGCCGCCGCGGCGGCCACGGCTGCGAAGTCGGCGTGGACCGTGAGGGCCGCTTCGCCAGGAGAGGCGAGGGGAGCGACCTTTTCGTGGCGCCGCAGGGCCTGAAAGGTGTCACCGCCCGGTTCGGCCGCCCCGTAGTCGATCAGCAGGGCCAGGCCGCCGTCGGCCGCCAGGCGCGCGCCGAGCATCAGGCCGAAGGCTTCCTGCGCCGCGGAGACCTCCCGGACGGCCCCGAGCGGCCGGTCCGCCTCGGCGAAGGGCGGCGGCAGGGGCGCGGAGAGCCCGAAGGCGAGCCGGCCCGCCTCGTCCAGGCCGACCATCTTCTCGCGCCAGCCCTCCGGGGTGCGCACGAACTGGCGGGCGGGCAGGCAGTCGAGGAATTCGTTGGCGACGAGGATCAGCGGCGCCCCGCCGGGAACCGCCTCGAGCCGGTCGGCCCACTGCGGCGCGGCGGCCGCCAGCCGCTCGGCCTGCTGCGCCCGCAAGGGGGCGGAGGCTTCGATCAGCCAGAGATCGGCCGCCTCGCGGAAGCCCGCGACCGCCGCGCCGGCGCGCAGCAGGGCCGCCATCAGGGTCCCATCGCCGGGACCGGCCTCGACCAGCCGGAACCGCGAGGGCGCGCCCAGCGCCCGCCAGGCCTGCGCCGCCCACAGGCCGATCAGTTCGCCGAACATCTGGCTGACCGCCGGTGCGGTGAGGAAGTCGCCGGCCTCGCCGATGGCCGGGCGGGTGGCGTAGTAGCCGGCCTGCGGATCGTGCAGGCAGGCGGTCATGTACTGGGCCAGGGTCAGCGGCCCGCCGGCGGCGAGCTGGGCCGCCAGCCGCTCACGCAGGCTCATCGGCGTCGGGACGCGGCCGGATGCGGAAGGGGTCGTCCTCGCTGTCCGCCGCGCCCTGCGCTTCGGGCAGTGTCTCCGGCGCCTCGGCGGCGGCGGCCGCCACCGGCAGGGGCTCGCGAAGGGCGCGCCAGACGAGGAAGGCGCCGCCCAGCAGCATGGGGAGGCTGAGCATCATGCCCATGGTCAGGCCGGCCGGGAAGTTGGGCTGGATGGCGTCGGCCTCGCGCACCTGCTCCACCAGGGTGCGTATGCTGGCGTAGCCCACCTGTATGAGGCCGGCCACGGCGCCGCGGCGGTTCAGCCACAGCGCCCTGTGGGTGGCGAGGCGCAGGATGAGGAAGAGGACGATCCCCTCCAGCGCCGCCTCGTAGAGCTGGCTCGGATGGCGGGGATAGGGACCGGCGCCGGGGAAGACGATCCCCCAGGGGACGTCGGTGGGGCGGCCCCACAGCTCGCCGTTGATGAAGTTGGCGATGCGGCCGAAGAAGAGGCCGATGGGCACGCAGGCCGCCACTAGGTCGGCCAGGCGGAAGAGATCGACGCCGTTGGCCCGGGCGAAGGCGACGATGGCGATCGTCACGCCGATGGCCCCGCCGTGGAAGCTCATGCCGCCGTGCCAGACCTGCAGAACCTCCAGCGGGTTGGTCCACAGTATGGCCGGCTGGTAGAAGAGGACGTAGCCCAGCCGCCCGCCGGCGATGATGCCGAGGGGCACCCACAGGATCAGGTCGTCGATCTGCGGCACGGTGGCGGGCGGGCCGCGCCGGGCCCACAGCCGCTCGGTCTTGACCAGCCCCACGACATAGCGCCAGCCGAGGATGATGCCGGCGACATAGGCCAGGGCGTACCAGCGGATGGCGAAGGGGCCGAGCTGGATCAGCACGGGATCGAATTCGGGGAAGGGCACCGGCGCGAGGTCTCCAGCCAATTCGGCGCCTGTGTATCCCAGAAGGCCTTCGCTTTCATCCCCCGGCGCCCCATATTGCGGGGGCGCGGCGGACCTTCCCGCGCGTCAGAGCCAGATATGCAGACCCAAAATCCCTTCCTCGACGAGATCGCCAAGCTGACCACAGCGGCCATGGGCATGGCACAGACCGCCGGAGAGGAGGCGCGTACGGCCTTCCGCGCCCAGGCCGACCGCGTGGCGGCCGAGCTCGACCTGATCCGTCGCGAGGAGTTCGAAGCGCTGAAAGCCGAGGTGGCCGCCCTGCGGGCCGAGGTCGCGGCGCTGCGCGGCGAGGGCGAAGGCGCCTGAAGGCGCGCCGGGTCGTCTACACGCGAACGTGGCTCGCTCGCCGGAAGAAGGCGGTGACAGCGGGCCTGCGAAGCAGATTAGTTTCATGACTGCCGGCCGATTCGTCGGGGCTTCGCGCCCGGCGCGGCCGCAGCGAAAGGACCGTGGGTTCCATGGATATGCCCCAGCCCGACGAGGACGTGGTCCTCGGCCTGGACCCGTTGGATGTGGTGGAGCACGTGCTCACCGCCGAAAACCTCGAATTCGACCGCACCGAGGACGGCGACCTCGCCTTCAGCCTGACGGGCGAATGGAAGGAGTACGAGCTCTGGTTCGCCTGGCGGCCGGAGGCCGACTGCCTGCAGCTTTGCCTGGCGCTCAGCCACAACGTCGCCAAGGGGCAGCGCCCGCGCGGGCACGAACTGATCGGCCTGGTCAACCAGCGCCTGTGGCTCGGCCACTTCGAACTGTGGGACGACGGCGAGATCGTCTTCCGCCACAGCATGGCGCTGCCCAGCGGCGAGCGGCCGAGCCTGGCCCAGGCCGCGGCCATGATCGACATCGCGGTGGAGGCGGCCGACCGCTTCTATCCGGCCTTCGACTTCCTGGTGCGCGGCGCCAAGAACCCGGCCGAGGCCATGGCCGCCTGCATGTTCGAGACGGTCGGCGAGGCCTGATCGGCCCGCGCGCGCCGGTCTTCGGCCTCGCGATTCACCCTTCGCCCCGCTAGGGTCCGCCCCCGCCATTGACGCCAGGGAGGATCCGATGGGGCCGATTCTGATGCTGGGCGCCGGCCGCATGGGCGGGGCGCTGATCGCCGGCTGGCGCAAGGCCGGCGCCTTCCCCCTGAGCGACCTCCTGATCCGCGACCCTCATGCCGGCGAGGAGGCCATGGCCGCCGTCGCGGCCGGCGCCATGCTCGATCCCGACGATGCGGCGATGGGGCGCGCCAAGGTCGTGCTCCTGGCGGTCAAGCCGCAGCTCTGGCGCGAGGCTGCGGCCGAGGTGGCCGACAGGCTCTCCCCCGACGCCGTCATCGTCTCCGTGGCCGCGGGCGTCCCCGCCGATCAGATCGCCCAGGCCTTCGGCGGCCGTCCCGTGGCCCGGATCATGCCGACCACGGCCGCGGCCATCGGCCAGGGCACGGCCAGCCTCTACGCCACCGAGGCCGCGGCGCGCGACGTGGCCCGTCCGCTGTTCGAAGCGGTGGGGACGGTGGTCGAGCTGGCCGACGAGGAGCTGATGCACGCGGCCACGGCCGTCTCCGGCTCGGCGCCGGCCTATCTCTACGCCTTCGTCGAGGCGCTGGAGGCGGCGGGCGCGGCCGCCGGCCTGCCCGCGGACTCGGCGAAGGCGCTCGCGCGCGCCACCCTCTCCGGCGCGGCGGCCCTGCTGGCCCAGCGCGGCGAGGAGCCGGCCGAACTGCGCCGTCAGGTGACCTCCCCCGGCGGCACCACCCAGGCGGCGCTCGAGGTGCTGATGGGCGAGGCCGGCCTCGGACCCTTGCTGGAGACGGCCGTGGCCGCGGCCGCCCGCCGCTCGCGCGAGCTCGGCGCCTAGCGCGGCAGGCGGATCGCCGCGCGCAGCCCCCCCAGGGGCGAGCGGTCGAGCAGCACCTCGCCCCCGTGGCCGCGCGCCACGTCGCGGGCGATGGCCAGGCCCAGGCCCACGCCCTTGGCGTTCTGGTTGCGCGCCTCGTCCAGCCGGTTGAAGGCCTTGAAGGCCTCCTCGTACTGGGCCGCCGGGATGCCCGGCCCGTCGTCGTCGACGGCGATCTCGATTCCGCCGGAGGGCAGGATGCGGGCGGAGACCTCCACGGTCTCGCCATGTACGGCGGCGTTCATGACGAGATTGGACACCGCCCGCTTCAGGGCGTTGGGCCGAACCGCGATGCTGAGATCGTCCGGCGCCTCGACGCGGACCTGGGCGCCGGCGCGCACCGCCCCCTCGGCCACCTCCTGCAGCAGGGGCAGCAGGCGGGTGGTCTCCACCGCCTCGCCGCCCTCGCCGCGGGCGAAGGCGAGGTACTCGTCGATCATGTGCTCCATTTCGGAGAGATCGCGCTTCATCTCCTCGGTGCGGGAGGAGGGCGGCGCCAGGGCCAGCTCCAGCTTCAGGCGGGTCAGCGGCGTGCGCAGATCGTGGCTGACCGAGGCCAGGAGGGCCGTCCGCTGCTCGATATGGCGCTGGATGCGGCTCTTCATGGCGAGGAAGGCGTGGGCCGCCTGCCGCACCTCCCGCGCGCCGTGGGGCTTGAAGCCCTGGTCCTCGACCCCGCGGCCGAAGGCGTCGGCGGCCGTGGCCAGCCGCTCGATGGCGCGCGTCTGGTTGCGGATGAAGAGGATGGCGACGGCGGTCAGCAGCAGGGTCGCCACCGTCATCCAGAGGATGAAGATATGCCCCTGGGTGGCGATCGCCCGGTCCCGCGGCGCCAGGATGCGCAGCACGCCCTCGTCGACCTGCACGCGGATGTCGACATAGGCTGGGTAGCGCGTGGCGTCGAACCAGAAGGGGGCGTCGAGCCGCTCCGACAGGGCGCGCTTGAGCGCATAGTCCACCGGCGCGAAGAAGGCGTAGCGGCGCGTCTCCGGCAGGTCGCGGCCCCGCTGCAGGGCGATGGACAGGCTCAGGGAATCCTCGGCCCGCTCGGCCAGTTTGGCGAAGGCTTCGGGCCGCTTGTCGTCCTGGTAGCTCTCGACCGCCCAGGCCACCTCGCCCGCCAGGCCGTCGGACAGCCGGCTGGTCACCGTGTTCCAGTGGGCGGCGAAGAAGATCCAGGTGACGGCGATCTGCATCAGCGCCACGGGCAGGATGATGATCAGCAGCGAGCGGCCGAACAGGCTGGTCGGAAGCCTCCGCTTGATCAGGCGCCCCAGATAGCGCGGCGGCAGGCGCAGGCGCATCAGTCCGGCGCCAGCATGTAGCCGACCCCGCGGACCGTCTGCAGGTAGCGCGGCGTCTTCGGGTCGGCCTCGATCTTGCGCCGCAGGCGGGTGACCTGCACGTCGACGGCGCGTCCCGACGGATCCACCGTCTCGTGGGCCAGCTCCATGCGGTCGACCGGCTCGTGCGGATTGCGCGCCAGGCGCTTCAGAAGGGCGCTCTCGCCCTCGGTCAGGCGCACCGCCGCGCCGTCGCGGAACAGCTCGCCGCGGGCGGGGTCGAAGGTGCAGTCGCCGAGCGCCAGCTGCGCCGCCGTCGGGCTGCGCGCGGCGGTGCGGCGCAGGATGGCCTCGATGCGCAGCAGCAGTTCCTGCGGCTCGAAGGGCTTGCCCAGATAGTCGTCGGCGCCGACCTGCAGGCCGGCGATGCGGTCCTCGGGCTCGCCGCGGGCGGTCAGCATCAGCACCGGCGTGCGTCCCGCCGCGCCGCCGCGGCCGCGCAGCCAGCGGGTCAGGGAGACGCCGTCCTCGCCGGGCATCATCACGTCGAACACCGCCAGGTCGAAGTCGAAGCCTTCGAGCAGCTTGCGCGCGGCGTCGCCGCCCGGGGCGACCGTGACGCGGAAGCCTTCGCGGCTGAGATAGGCCTTGAGGAGTTCGCGGATCCGGTCGTCGTCGTCGACGACCAGCAGGTGCCGGGAGGCGGCGCTCGGGGCTTCGGCGAGGCTCATGCGGGGGCGGGCTCTCCTGCGATCGGGGCTGGAGAATAGGACGCCTCGGCCGCCTTCGCCACGTCCGCGCCGGGCCCTTTCCGTTTGACGCGGCGCGCCGGCGGCGCTGTAAGGGAGGCGCATTGAAAGGAGGCGCAAAGCCTATGTCTCTCGTTCCCTTCGACGATCGCGACGGTTGGATCTGGCTGGACGGCCAGCTCGTGCCCTGGCGCGAGGCGAAGGTGCACGTACTGACGCACGGCCTTCACTACGCGTCGGCCGTGTTCGAGGGCGAGCGCATGTACGGCGGCGAGATCTACAAGCTGACCGAGCATACCGAGCGCCTGTTCAAGTCGGCCGAGATCCTCGACTTCGAGATCCCCTTCACGGTGGCCGAGATCGACCAGGCCTGCAAGGACACCTGCGCCAAGAACGGCCTGACCGACGCCTATATCCGCCCCATCGCCTGGCGCGGGTCGGAGATGATCGGCGTCTCGGCCCAGCAGACCAAAATCCACGTGGCCGTCGCGGTGTGGGAGTGGCCGAGCTACTTCTCGCCGGAAGAGAAGGCCAAGGGCATCCGCATGTGCTGGGCCAAGTACAAGCGGCCCTCGCCGGAGACCGAGCCGGTCCACGCCAAGGCCACCGGCCTCTACATGATCTGCACCATCTCCAAGCATGCGGCGGAGAAGGACGGCTTCACCGACGCCATGATGCTCGACTACCGCGGCTATGTGGCCGAGAGCACCGGCTCCAACGTCTTCTTCGTCCAGGACGGCGTGCTGCATACGCCGACGCCGGACTGCTTCCTGAACGGCATCACCCGCCAGTCGGTGATCGAGCTGGCCAAGGCCAAGGGCTTCGAGGTGGTCGAGCGCCACATCAAGCCGGAGGAACTGGCCGGCTTCAGCGAGTGCTTCGTCGTCGGCACGGCCGCCGAGGTGACGCCGGTCTCGCAGATCGGCGAGTACAGCTTCAAGCCGGGCAACATCTCGCTCAGCCTGATGGACGACTACGCCAAGATGGTGCGCCGGCAGCTGCAGCCGGCCTGACCGTCTTCGAACCTTCGACGTCGGACGCCTCCCTCGCCCTCGCGGGGGAGGCGTTTTCGTTTGGCGGGGTCAGGCCAGGACCCGCGCCTCCAGCTCCTCGAGCCGCCGGCGGGTGGCGGCCAGGTCGGCGCCGAAGCGGGCGGCGTCGGCCCGGGCCAGGTCGGCCGTCACCGACTCGCTCTCGCGATAGAGGTCCAGCGCCCGCATGCGATGGCCGCGGTCCTCGCGGGCGTCGGCCAGGCGTTCGAGGGCGAGGGCGAGACTGCGGCGGGCCTCGGGCGAGGCCGACTCCCGGGCGATCTCCCGGCGCAGGCCGACGGCCTCCTCATAGGCGGCGACGGCATAGTCCAGCCGGTGCTCGTCATAGGCCATGTCGCCGACATTGATCAGGGCGTCGGCGGTTTCGGCCGGCGCACCCACCCTGCGGGCGTAGGCGAGCGCCTCGTCATAGGCCTCGATGGCGTCGTCCGTCAGGCCCTGGGCCCGGGCGAAGTCGCCGGCGTCCTGGGCCGCCAGCATGTGCTGGCGCTCGTCGACGGCCAGCTTGCCCACCAGCCGCAGGGCGTCGGCCGCCTCGGCCCAGGCCTCGCCGCGGGCGGCGGCGTGCAGGGCCGCTCGGGCGGCCTCGAAGCTGAAGGCGGCGGGGTCGGCCACGGGGGCGTTCGCCGCGTCTGGGGCCGCCCCCACGGGCGCCGGTTCGGGCGCGGCGGCGTCGATGGCGGCGACCGGCCGGGCCGGCTCGGTGGTGGTCTTCCCATGGGACAGCAGGGGGTAACGGGAGGGGGAGGGCCGGGGCGGGAAAGAGGGGAAAGGGT
>CAYQPL010000114.1:10115-11540 GCA_964419395.1 uncultured Phenylobacterium sp.
GGCCGGCGACGTCTCGAAGGGAAAAGGTTCGCCCGCGACGAGGCGGTCGAGCTCGGAGCCCTCGGGCGGCGCTTCCGCGTCGGCCGGCGGGTCCAGGCGGAAGCTCGCCATCACCGGCAGGTCCTTGCCCCGACGCCGACGCTCGCCGGGGCCGGCGAAGGCGGCGATCGCCACCGCCGCGCCCATCAGGCCCGCCGCCAGGGCGACGCCGACGCGGACGCTCTCGAAGGCGCCCAGATCGATCGGGGGGATACGCCCCTCCAGCACGCCGGGATTGAGGACGCCGAAGGCCGCGCCGCCCAGCGCAAGGCCCAGCAGAAGCCCGATCACCCGGCTCAGCATGCGATCCCCCCGACCGTCCGCACTCGTGGCCAAGCTTAGACGCGGGGACCGTGGCTAGAAGCCCGCGCAACCGCGGGGGGAAGGCCGGCGGGGCGGACGCCGCCGGCCTGGGCGCCGGCGCCTCTAAATCAGCCAGTTGTAGGGGCGCGGATAGGGCTCGCCCCGGGCCAGGTAGATGACGCCCATCACGCAGCGGATCACGAACCAGACGCCCACGGCGCCCATGATGAAGACGCCCAGGAGCACCGCGGGGATGCCGACCAGCACCAGCGACAGCGGGATGCCGAACAGCAGCAGCAGGCCGCCGATGATGAACCAGCCGATGGACAGCCAGAAGGTGCGGATCAGGAAGGTGTGGTGCGTGGCCATGACCGGTCCCGCCGACCCGCGGCTGGCATAGGACAGCACGAGGCCGATCAGGATGGTCACCCCGTTGGCCAGGCCGAGCAGGTAGAGGCCGTAGACGACCGCCGGCAGGGTGCGGTCCTCGGAGGTCGCGGTCGGGGTCGAAACGTCGCTCATATGGGTGGGCTCCTTGAAATCCTTGACCTGGATTTTGGGGCGCCACGGCCGCGGCGGCACCTTAATTCGGCGTTATTCGCGCGGACGCGCGAGCCAGGGCAGGGCGGCGAGCGCCAGAATGGCCACGAAGGCGAGCCGCGCGCCGAGCGCCAGGCCGAGCGCCCAGGCGCCCGCCAGCAGGCTCCAGCCCAGCATGGCCAGGGCGCCCAGGCCGAAGAGTCCGATGGTCCAGACGACCAGTTCCGCGCCCGAGGGTTGGGCCGGACCCAGGCGCACGCTGGGCGCGCGGGCGGCGGACCGGGCGCGGGGGAACTGCGCCACGTCGAGTGGCAGCTCCGCTTGGGCAATTGCGGCGGCCACCGCGCTTTTGGTTTTCGCCAGCCGGTCGCCACGCCACATGTCAACGAGGTGGAGCGCCGCGGGCCGGAGCGCGTCGAGAAGCACCGCGCTGAACTCGCCCTCGAGCACCCCGATCTCCGCCCCGACGCTGCGGGACGGCGCCGTCGCGTTCATCCATGCGACGACGGCGGCGCGGCCGGGCGCGGCGGCGCACGCGGCCTC